>JAZLFB010000270.1:0-3576 GCA_045615585.1 Akkermansia sp. | reverse complement strand
TGGATGGTGCCGTGGGGGGTGGGGATATCCTCCTCTTGCCCATCGGTGACAATCCAGGCGTTCTTGATTCCGGTTTCCTGCATGGCGGTGATGCGTGCTCCGAGGGTTGCGGCTCACGGTGTGCTCCTTTGTGCAAGCATTCTCCCAGTTTTGTTCATTACTGTTCGTTACATGCCCTCAACTCTCTGGACTCGCGCCATCGGTGGTAAAATGCAAGAAGTTTGCACCATATGAAAGTAAGTATCAGCGGAAGTGCAAGGCGTCCCGCGCAGCCGCACGCTTCGTATGCGGGAATTTGTTGCGGCAGGCACAAAACAATGTCGCATGTATGAATAGTCAGGATGAACAAGGTATGGCGCCCTATATTCATGAGGAGAGATGCAACAATTCCGCATGAGAGCAACCATTTTGAGAGCTTGCAAACTACAGGGATTGCAGCGCATGCAATGAGCGCCAGATTGGGAGATAGAGGAACACTCAACCCAACGCCGTATATCCGAGAGCCCAACATCCAGAAAGCAAGCATGAGTGCGAGGCACCATAAGTCGTTGGCCCACGATTTTTCCATGATTTCATTCTGCCTGCAATATGATCCCATATATACATAAATGACGCAGGCAAAGGCCAAATTCAAATTCAAGGGCAGGTGGATATAGTTGTTTAACTGTGAGCCCAGCATAAAGAGGGCAAGGCAACACAGGAACCCGCGTTTTATGCGCACAAGCATAGCTGCAATAGCCGATGCAAAAAACAGAGCGGGCAGAAACCAATACGGGCCCATTCCTTCTGGAGAGAAATGCCCAGAAAAGGTTCTCCTGATAATTGAAAGCAAAGTTTCTAGGCATAGTGTGCCATGATGCCATGCCGCAAAAGTTCTCCAGATACAGACAACGGCAGCCAAGGCCAAAAACGGCACCATCAATTGCAAAAAGCGTCTTTTGACAACTTGTCCCAGAGGCTTGGTGCGATTGAGAAAGAAGCCGCTTATTGACACAGACGCAAAACCTGTCTCTATTATGATAAGCCTCGCTGCGAGGAAAAAGTATCCTCCTTATTTCAAAAACAGAATGAGGTGTACGCTGTCGGCAAGAGACATCTTATGCGGCTAGGTCAATAAATAGAAAAAAAGGGGTATCTCAAAAGCGAACAAGAGTTGATGAAAATACCCGCCAAAGAAGTGACTGGCCATTACACAGAGGATGGCGATTCCTTTGGCTATATCAATATATTCTATTCTGGAGTGATAGCTCATGGCTGCTTATATGGATGCTCCGCGTTATTGACCGTCATCAGCCGCTATAAGGCCGTTCCTGACAGAGGACAGGTCTATTTGCGTTCTTCGCATTTTTCCAGTGCTCCCACAACGTTGGCTTCGTGGCGAGTGGTTCAGCAGACTGATGAGGTTGAAGGTGGTGTACTGCATATCCGGCAGCTCACGGAATGCGAATGTGCGCCCGGCATCGTTCACGCGCTTGAGCTTTTCGATGGATTCTTGCGCGGAGAGCCCGACATTGCGCAGGCTCATATAGAGGTGGTAGTACTCGTTCTTGATATCGGTGGCAAAGATGCCCGGGTCGTCGGATCCCATGCAGATGTTCATGTCGGCATCCCCCTCCACCGCATAGCCCTTCACTTTGAGTGAATCGATGAGTTCCATAGTGATGCAGATGTTGGTAAATGTAGGGCTACGCTGCCGCCTTTTTTCTGATAGAAAAAAGCTATTCTTGCTTCCAGCAGGCGGGCAAGGTGTCTTATAGCATGAGCGGACATTGGGTGTCAACCATTTTTTCGCGCGTTTCCAGACTGTATGCCGCCCAGAAATCCCCGTGCCGCCTGGCTCGGCGGCTATATGTTCATTCGCCGAAGGCGAGCAGCCATTTCCAGGCGGGCAGGGCGTGAATGGTGCCGTGGGGTGTGGGGATGTCCTCCTCGTGGCCTTCGGTCACCACCCAGGCGTTCTCGATTCCGGTTTCCTGCATGGCGGTGGTGAGGGCGCGCAGCTCGCGGCGGCGCGTGGTGGCGTCGTTCATGCTGTGGCACACCTGCACCAGGTGGCGCTCTCCGCTGGGCAGGGTTGCCAGGAAGTCAACCTCGTACTTGTTCCGCGTGGTGTAGTAGTAGAGGTCGGGCGTGTGGCGGCGCAGCTCTACGCACACAATGTTCTCCAGCATCTGGCCGATGTTGGCGGTGATGCGCGCGCCGAGGGAGGCTGCCATGGCGTGGTCGGTGCAGTAGACCTTGTGCATGCGGCGCTGCTGCTCGCCCGCGCTGACGGAGAAGGCGGGCACGGTGATGAGGAAGAAGGCGTCCTCCAGCCACTGCACGTACTGCGAAATGGTTTCGCGGCTCACGCTGTAGCCCATGGAGGAAAAATCCTTGCACACCTTGCTCACGGAGAACAGGGCGCCCACCTGGTTGAGCATGCGGCGCGCCAGGCTGCGCAGCACGAGCGGCTGCCCCACGGCGTTGCGCTCCACAACATCGTGGTAGAGGATGGAGGAAAAATACTCCTGGTGCAGCTGGCGGCGGCGCTCCGCAGAGAGCCCGTACACCTCCGGGAAGCCGCCGGTCTGCTTGTAGTTCTCCCACGCGCGCAGCACCTCCATGCGCTGCGTGGTGGAAAGGTGCCCCACCTTGCGGCTCACCTTCGCGCGTGACAAATATTCCCCGAACGAGAACGGGTACAGTTCCCACGTCATCGTCCGCCCGCGCAGGCACGTGGCGATTTCCTTGGACAGCAGCTTGGACGACGACCCCGTGAGGTATATCTCGCATTTCTCGTCGCGCCGCAGCCGCTCGATGAACAGCTGCCAGCCGGGGTAGTCCTGCATCTCATCGAAGATGAAGTACACCTTCTCTTTGCGGCGCTTCTCCGGGTACAGGCTGTAGTACGCCTCGTACAGGTCGTTCCAATCGCCCTCCTCCAGCGCCGCCAGGCGGTCGTCCATAAAATTCAGCCACACGATGTTCTCCCGCGCCACGCGCCTTTTCCGCAACCTTGCCACGATTCCCTCCATCAGCGTGCTCTTCCCGCAGCGCCGCACCCCCATGCAGATTGACACCTTCTTCTCGTACGGTTCAATCACCAAATCACGCGGGGTGCTGCCCTCCAGCTCCATCTGCTGGCGATCCAGGATAATTTCACGCAACGCTTGCCGCAATTCCATGTTCATACCCGCAAAAAATACCATACCTGCCAGCAAACGTCAATAGAAATTGCAAAAAATGAAAAAAACAACGGCAAAAAACAAGAAAAATAGCAGCAACACGCAGCAGGAAATGCGAAAAGTTGCAGCCAAGCACCGCAGAAATATAAAAATCCTACGCCGGGAACTTTGCCTGCGGTTTTATATAAATGTCATGATTATAGTGTGTTGTGTTGGCCGACAGGTGGGTATCGGCTGGGCGTGCTGGCGTGCTGGCGTGCTGGCGTGCTGGCGTGCTGGCGTGCTGGCGTGCTGGCGTGCTGGCGTGCTGGCGTGCTGGGCGTGCTGGGCGTGCTGGGCGTGCTGGGCGTGCTGGGCGTGCTGGGCGTGCTGGGCGTGCTGGGCGTGCTGGGCGTGCTGGGCGTGCTGG
>JAZLFB010000269.1:0-1998 GCA_045615585.1 Akkermansia sp. | reverse complement strand
CGTGCTGCGCCCCATCTGGGTGCAGGTGGATATACCGCATGAACACAAGGCCGGCAACTATACCGGCAGCGTGCTGGTGATGGCTGACAATTGCCCCACTGAAGTGTGTGAAGTGGAGCTGGAGGTGCTGCTGGAAATCCTGCCGCCGCCGGACGCGTGGAAGATGCACTTCGACCTCTGGCAGCAGCCGGAATCCGTGGCGCGCTGGCACGGCGTGAAACCTTGGAGCCCGGAGCACCTGGCCCTCTTGAAGCCCCTCATGAAGCGTCTGGCGGACGCCGGGCAGAAGGCCATCACCTGCGCCATCATCGACGAGGCCTGGAACGGCCAGACCTACGACTGGTTTCCCTCACAGGTGGAATGGATCATGGGTGCGGACGGCGAGATGCACTACGACTACTCCGCGTTCGACACCTGGGTGGAATTCATGATGAACGAGGTCGGCATGAAGGATGCCGACATCTTCTGCTACACCATGATTCCCTGGGGCATGAACATCAAATACCGGAACGAGTCCCCGGACACGCCCGCCTTCGGCACGCTCCACCTGGACCACAAGAGCCCGGATTTCGAGCGCGTCTGGGGCCACTTCCTGAAAAATTTCCGCCAGCACCTCCAGGAGAAGGGTTGGCTCAACCGCACCTCCATCGCGCTGGATGAACGCGGCGACGACCTGGTGCGCGCCGCCATGGCCGTCATCCGCAAGTACGCACCGGAACTCCGCATCGTCTCCTCCGTCAACAAGCCCAGCGAGGTTTCCCAGGGCGTGTATGTGCTCTCCCCCGCATTGGAGCACACCGGTATGCTCACCCCGCAGCTCAAGAAGGAGCGCGCGGAGCAGGGCGGCAAGACCATTTTCTATACCTGCTGCGGCCCGCAGAAGCCCAACACCTTCACCTTCTCCCCGCCTGCAGAGGCGGAGTGGCTGCCGCTCTTCGCCGCTGCCAACCACTTGGACGGCTACTCCCGCTGGGCGTACAATTCCTGGAACCGCAATCCCTTCGAGTGCACGGATTTCGGCACATGGTCCTCCGGCGACTGCTTCCTCGTCTACCCCGGCAACCTCTCCAGCATCCGCTTTGAGCGCATGAGAGACGGTATCGAGGAATACGAGAAGGTGCGCATCCTGCGCGAACGCGGCAACACGGACGCCCTGGACAAGACCCTGCAGGAAATCTTCACCTTGAAAAACGCCGGCGGCACCAACCACGCGCAGGACGTGCAGCGCGCCAAGGATGCCATCCGCGCCGCCCTGTAACCGTTCTCTGCCGCTATGATTATCGATACCCATTGCCATCTGGCGGATCCCAAGTACGGGGACCTGGCGCGCGTGTGCAGCGAGAGCGCCAAGCTGGGTGTGGGGCACATGGTTTCCCAGGGCACCCACCCTCGGGACTGGGAGCGCAATATCAGCCTGGCGGCGCAATTCCCGCAGCACATCAGCTCTTGCCTGGCCCTGCACCCGCTGGATTGCACGGAGGCGGAGGATGCCGATTTCGCCCGCTTGGCGGAGCTCTGCCGCAGCCACCCGCAGGCCGCCATCGGCGAGACCGGGCTGGATTACTACTGGCCCGCCCCGCAGGGCTGGAGCGAGCAGGACTACCACGCCCGCCAGCACCGTTTCCTGGAGCGCCACTTTGCGCTGGCTCAGGAGCTGGGGCTCAACATCTCCCTCCACACGCGAGACAAGGTGGGCGATACCGCCTACCCCTGTTTCAAGGATGCCTTCTCCATTGCCCGCAATTTCCCCAAGGTGCGCCCGGTGTTCCACTGCTTTATCGGCACGCGGGAACAGGCGGAAGCCGTTTTCGCGGAGCTGGACGGCATGGTGTCTTTCACCGGAATCCTCACTTTCAAGAAAACCCAGGCCGTGCAGGAGATTGCCGCCTGGTGCCCGGCGGACCGCTTTATGCTGGAGACGGATTCCCCCTACCTCTCCCCGGAACCTTTCCGCGGCCAGGTCAACTTCCCCGGCCGCACCCGCTATGTGGCGGAAAA
>JAZLFB010000268.1:0-15029 GCA_045615585.1 Akkermansia sp. | reverse complement strand
CGGGGTGGGCGGCGGCCCATGCTTCGTACAGGTCGGGGCGGTTGGCTTTGGTGCGCTCTATGGCGTGCTCCAGCTTCCACTCCTCCATGGCCTTGTGGTTGCCCGAAAGGAACACGGCGGGCACTTCCATACCACGGAAATTGTTGGGCTTGGTGTAGGCGGGGGCTTCCAACAGCCCGTCGGAAAAAGACTCTTCCACGCTGCTGCGTTCATCGCCCAGCGCGCCCGGCAACAGGCGGGCAATGGCATCAATCACCACCACGGCGGCAATGGCACCGTTGGTGAGAATGTAGTCGCCGATGGAAATCTCCTCATCCACCAGTGTTTCCACCACGCGGTAGTCCACCCCCTCGTAATGCCCGCAGAGGATGATGAAGTGGGCGTCCTCTCCCGCCACACAGGGGGCGGCCAGCGCTTCCGCCACAGGCTGCGAAAAGACGCGCCCCTGCGGGGTCATGAGAATCACTTTTGTGTTCTCGCGGCGCAACTCCTCAATGGCCTCGAAAATCGGCTCGCACTTCATCAGCATGCCCTGCCCGCCGCCGCACAGGTAGTCATCCGTTCGGCGGTATTTATCATGCGTCCAGTCGCGCAGTTGGTGCGCGCGGATGCTGATAAGCCCCTTTTCCGCCGCGCGCCCCATGATGCTTTGAGACAGCGGTACGGAAATGAGTTCGGGGAAGAGGGTCAGAACGTCAATTTCGAGCATTGATAAGTTTTGAGTGATAATGGATAAAGTCCGACGTTCCTGCCGCCATGGCGAGAAACGGTCATGACGACGGAACCTTCAGCATGATCATCGGTGTGGGTTTACTTTTTAGCCGGGACTACGCAGGGCGGAACCCCGCCGAGCATGTCCACCCCCTGTTGTTGCTGTTGTTGGCAGGAGCTGAATGCCGTGGTAGCCGCCACCGCCGCAAAAACGGGGTAGGCGACTTTCTTGATTGTTTCGGGCTTAATTTCCATAGGAGGATTTAAATGTAAAAGTTATCCATTCGGCGGGCTTGTTATTTAGACGGTACCGCCACCACGCCGCCGAGTATCATCGGTTCTTGCTGCTGTTGTTGGCAGGCACTTAACGCCGTGGCAGCCACGACCGCCGCAAGGGCGGGGTAGGCAATCTTTTTTACGGCTTCGGGCGTGATTTCCATAATGTGAATTTTCAATTTATAATTTATAAAGTTTTGTTCTTGGCGCGGCTACCTCTCACGCCGAGACAAGAAGCGCAGATAATGGCCTTTAGAATAAAGCGAAAGAGCGGATTTTTTCTACGGTTGTTATGCCGCCCATAAGGCGGCGGCAGTAAGCGTGCCCTAAAAAAGTTCCCCGCGCGCAGCGCGGCACTATTTCACTTTATAAATTATAAATTAAAGATTATAAATTACTTAATCGCTTCAAACGCCTGCTTCAGGTCATCAATGATATCCTCGATATCTTCGATACCCACGGAGAAGCGGATGAGGTCGGGCTTCACGCCTGCTTCAAGGAGCTGTTCGTCCGTCAGCTGGCGGTGGGTGTGGCTGGCGGGGTGCAACACGCAGGTGCGGGCATCGGCCACGTGGGTGACAATGGCGGCCAGCTTGAGACTGTCCATGAACTTGATGGCACGCTCGCGCCCGCCCTTGATACCGAAGGTCACCACGCCGCAGCAACGCCCCTTGTCAAACTGGCGCATAGCCAGCTCGTGCGCGGGGTGGGTGGGCAGACCGGGGTAGTTAATCCACGCCACATCCTCCTGCGTTTGCAGGAACTCCGCCACCGCCTGTGCATTCTCGCAGTGGCGGGGTACACGCACATGCAGGGATTCCAGCCCAAGGTTGAGCAGGAAGCAGTTGAAGGGGGAGGGAATGGCACCGAGGTCGCGCATCAGCTGCACCGTACACTTGGTGATGTAGGCCAGCTTACCGAATGCCTGTGTGTAGACAAGACCGTGGTAGGAATCATCGGGCGTGGTCAGACCGGGGAACTTGTCGGCGTGGGCATCCCAGTCGAAGTTACCGCTGTCCACCACGGCACCGCCCACCTGCGTGGCGTGACCGTCCATGTACTTGGTGGTGGAGTGCGTCACAATATCCGCACCGTGCTCGAAGGGGCGGCAGTTGATGGGGGTTGAAAAAGTGTTGTCCACAATCAGCGGCACGCCGTTCTTGTGGGCGATGTCCGCCATCTTGGCGATGTCCAGCACATCCAGCGAGGGGTTGGAGATGGTTTCACCGAACACGCACTTGGTGTTGGGGCGGAAAGCCGCTTGGATTTCCTCTTCACTCGCGCTCTGGTCCACAAAGGTCGTCTCAATGCCCAGCTTTTTGAGCGTAACGGCAAAGAGGTTGTAGGTGCCGCCGTAGATGGCGGAGGTGGAGACGATATGGTCGCCCGCCTCGCAGATGTTGAACACGGCGAAGAAAGAGGCTGCCTGCCCCGAAGAGGTGAGGATGGCCGCCACGCCGCCCTCCAAGTCGGCAATCTTCTTGGCCACGCTCTCGTTGGTGGGGTTTTGCAGGCGGGTGTAGAAGTACCCCGCATCCTTCAAATCGAACAGGCGGGCCATCTGGTCGCTCGTTTCATACTTGAAGGTGGTGGACTGGTAAATCGGCAGCTGACGCGGCTCGCCCTTGCCGGGCTGCCAGCCGCCTTGAACACAAATGGTAGAGGTTTTCATATCGCTGCCGCCAGCATAACAAAAAACGCGCCGTTCCGCAAGGAAACAATCGGAGAAAGGTTGATGGGGTTTATCAGGTTTATCGGGTTATAAAGTCAGGCGGCTTGTGCCGCAGAAAAAAAGGGAAACATCTGACAACCTGTCAGATGGTTGCTCTTTACCGGCGCAGCTTTGCTGCGCGGAAAATTCGAACCTGATAAACTTATTTTTTGTACAGTTCGTGAAGCGCACTGCCCGCCTCGCCCAGCAGAGAACCCACCGCCCGCGTCTTGGCGGCGGAGGCTTGCTGCTTCAGGTTCCACGCCTCCATAGCACCCTGCATGCGCAGGTTGTCGGCATCCTGCAAGGCGGCGGTGGTTTGGGCGGTCAGCTCGTCCTCCAACCGCGTGGCAAGGTCGGTTTCGCGTTGCAGGGTGCTGCCCTCGCGCACGGTGTTGGCGCCCCCTGCATCTGCCCGCGCTTGGGAGAGTTGCAGCGCGGCGTTGCGCTGCCCGCGTTGGTGGTTTTTCAGGGCTGTGGCGGTCATCTTCTCCGCTTGGGTAGCGGCCAGTTTCGCCTGTTCAGCCGCCGTGCGGCGTAACTCCCGTGCCTGTTGAAAACCTCCTACGGCCTCCATCGTCTTATCCACCGCAGCGGCGGTGGCACCAATTATCTGACTTGTTGTAAATCCCATACGCTTGTCAGCCTAGGGCGTGGGAGCAGCGGTGTCAAGGCGGTGAAGGGGGAGCGCAAATGATTTTCGGTGCCTTCTGCGGGCGGCTTGTGCGTCAGCCCCGCATTCCATGCTTGACGAACAGGGAGAAAAAGCGGATGATAGAGAGCGTGAAAAGCCTTTTCCCCAGTGCTGTAGCGGCGGCGGCTCTGTGCTGCCTGACTGCCTGCGGCCCCAAAGCCACCAACCCTGAGCAGCTGCGCGTGGTGCATGAGCAGAATGCCCAGCTCTCGCAGGAGATTGCCAAGATGCAGGCCCTTATCGAACAGGCGGGCGAAGATGTGCCCGGTCTGCCCGATCAGATTGCAGCGAAAGAAGCCGAAATGGCCTCATCAATTAAAGAGTTGGATGATTTGAACCGCCGTGAGACCGAGATGAAATTGCGCGTGATTGCGTTGCAGGACCGTCTCGATGCCTTCCGCACCGCCTTCCGTAACATGCAGAACGACGCCACCAAGAATCGCTGACCATGGAAACCGAATCAACTTCAACAACGGAAGAAAAGCCGGTTGCCGCAACGCCTGCCGCTGAAACCTCTGCCGCGCCTACCGAGAAGGATAACCGCCCCGCTGAAACAACGGCAACGGGAAACACTTCTGCCGAAGAATCCCCCGCAACGCCCGCTACCGTTTCCGCAACAGTACGCCGCAAGACAGATTGGGCAGGCGTGGCGTTGGATGTCATGTTGGTGGGCTTGCTGGTCGGCGCCATCGGCGCGGGTATCTGGTACCTGAACGAAGAACTGAGCAAGGTGCGTGTACCCGGTCCCATGGAGATGGCCGTGCAAAAGAACGTAGAGCTGTGTCAACAGCGTGAAGAATTGCAGGCCAAGGCTTTTCATGCCGATGAACAGCTGCACCAGCGCCGCCGTTTGGCTGCCTTGGTGCAGCAATGTGCCGACAAACAGCGCCTGATTGAAGAGAAGAAGGTCGCCATTGAAAATGCCCACCAACAGGTATTGGCTTTGCAGCACGATATCCGCCAGGAGGACAAGACCAACCGCAGCGTGGCAAAGGGCCTGTTGCCCGGTTTGCCTATCGGTGATGCTTCTACCACCACGGGTCGCGTGCACCGCAATGCCGTGATTCACCGCTTGGAGGGCAACCGCGTGAGCCTTCGCACGCCCGAGGGGCAGGTACGCTTCCCCCTGCGCGAGCTGGTGAAGGACGGTCTGCCCGATATTGCCCGCTATGCTTTCGGCATTGATGATTTGGTGGACATGTCCGATTTCGAGGTCACGGCGGGCGCCCCTGCCCCCAAGCCGCGCAAAGGTAAGCTGATTACCCCTGCCGCGCCTGCAGCCGCCCCGCAACCCAAGGCTGAAGAGTCAACCGAAGAGCCTGATTACGAGAGTGAAAGCGGCGCCCCTGTGGTGGACACGGAGTCTCCCACCGTTCCTGCCGACGGCGGCAACGACTTTAAGCCCCTGCCTGCCACGGACAGCTGGCAGCCCCCCGCGGGCGATTTGCCCATGTAAGGGCGATTTTTTAAATGCCTGCGCGGCAAAGCCGATGCGCTGCCGCGCCGATAAGAAAAAAGGTCTGACACCCCTGTCAGACCTTTTTCTTTTATCGGCACGCTGCCAAGTGAGCCTAAGCGAATGATTTGTACATTATTTCCTGTCTGTACGCGTGTTTTGCCTTGAAACGGCGGGCGGTTGCGGGTAAAATAACCGCGCGGGAGCGTGGACGCACGTTCCTCTCATTACCTAGGTAAAACATTCTAACTAACATACAACTATGGCTAAACTGACTGTTCGCGACCTCGATGTCGCCGGTAAGGAAGTCCTCGTCCGCGTGGACTTCAACGTTCCCATGAAGGATGGCGCCATCACCAACGATGCCCGTATCGTTGCGGCTCTGCCCACCATCAAGCACCTCATTGCCAACGGCGCCCGCGTGGTGCTGTGCTCCCACCTCGGTCGCCCCGAGGGCACGGGTTATCAGGCTGAGTTCTCCCTGAAGGCCGCTGCCGACTGCCTTGCCGGTCATCTGGGTCAGCCCGTGGCGTTCGTTCCCGAAACCATCGGTGAGGCTGCCACCGCCGCCCGCGCCGCTCTGAAGGATGGCGACGTGCTGCTGCTGGACAACGTGCGCTTCGACAAGAAGGAAAAGAAGAACGACCCCGAGTTCGCCAAGGCTCTGCTGGGTGACGCCAAGCTGTACGTGAACGACGCTTTCGGTTCCGCCCACCGCGCCCACGCCTCCACCGAGGGTGTGACCCACTTCGCCGAGAAGTCCGCCATGGGCTTCCTCATTGAGCACGAGCTGGAATACCTTGAAGGCAAGCTGGAGACTCCCGAACAGCCCTTCGTCGTCATCATGGGCGGCGCCAAGGTGTCCGACAAGATTCAGGTGCTCTCCAAACTGATGGAGAAGTCCGACACCTTCATCATCGGCGGCGCCATGGCCAACACCTTCCTTGCCGCTCAGGGCAAGAACGTGGCCAACTCCAAGATTGAGGGCGACAAGCTCGACCTCGCCAACGAGATTCTTGCCACCGCCAAGGCTAAGGGCATCAACTTCATTCTGCCCGCCGACACGCGCTACTCCTTCAAGTTTGAAGAGGGTGCCGAGACCTTCTGCTCCAAGCCCTGGGACGCCGCCGACAGCGGCATGCCCGAAGGTGCCATGGGCATCGACATCGGTGACAAGGCTATCGAGGAAATCTGCGCCGTCATCAAGACCGCCAAGACCGTGCTGTGGAACGGCCCCATGGGCGTGTTCGAGCTGGACTCCTTCGCCAAGGGCACCAAGGCTGTGGCCGAATGCCTTGCCGAGAGCGACTGCACGTCCATCATCGGCGGCGGCGACTCCGTGACGGCTGCCAAGAAGTTCAAGGTGGCTGACAAGCTCTCCTTCTGCTCCACGGGCGGCGGTGCCTCCCTTGAGCTGCTGGAAGGCAAGGTGCTGCCCGGCATCGGCTCCCTGACCGACAAGTAAAGCATTTTTCTCTTCTTAGAGAACAGGCGGCGGTTCCCTTGACGGAACCGCGGCTTTTTTGTTCTGCCGAGCTGCGGCGGAATCGGATATTTTTACCCCCGAATCCGAAAATTGTCTCGATTTTCGTTTGCGTGTTCGCTACAATAGGCGGCGATAAGTTAACATCTTACCCCTTTCTGTTATGAAATTCACTTCCTTCCTCTTCTCTGCCCTTGCATTGGCGGGGGCGGCTATGGCGGCGGATAAGCCCCGCGCCATTGTGCTGTTCTATACGGACGACTTGGGCTACCACGATACCTCGGCCTACGGCTGCGAAAAGGCGCCCTGCCCGAATCTCGAAAAGCTGGCCGACCAAGGTCTGACCTTTACCGATGCGCACAGCGTGGCTTCCGTCTGCACGCCCTCCCGCTACTCTATCCTGACAGGGCAGTACGCATGGCGTAAGAAAGGCACGGGCATTCTGCCCGGTGATGCCAAAATGATTCTGCCCACCTGCGATGAAGCCCCCACCCTGCCTGACCTGATGCGCAAGGCGGGCTACCACACCGCCGCCATCGGCAAGTGGCATCTGGGCTTGGGGCGCGGCACGGAGCCTGTGGATTGGAACAAGCACATCTCCCCCGGTCCCAAGGAAGTGGGCTTTGATTACTCCTTCATTATGGCTGCCACGGCAGACCGCGTGCCCTGCGTCTATGTGCGCGACGGTGACGTGGTGAACCTTGACCCCGCCGACCCCATCCGAGTGAGCTACAAAAACCCCTTCCCGAATGAGCTGACGGGCTTCTCCAACCCCGAGCTGCTGAAACCGTGGGGGCACTCCGACGGTCCCCAGCACGCAGGCACCATCATCGACGGCATCTCGCGCATTGGTCACATGCAGGGCGGTACCGCTGCGCTGTGGAAAGACCAAGACCTTGCCGACACCATCACGGGCGAAGCTGTCAAGTACATCAAGAGCCGCGAAGGTGCGCCCTTCTTCCTGTACTTCTGCACCAACGACATCCATGTGCCCCGCGACCCGCACGCCCGCTTCCGCGGCAAGAGCGGGCTGGGCATCCGCGGTGATGTAACCATTCAGATGGACGACTCGCTGGGTCAGATTCAGACCGCGCTGACCGAGGCGGGTTACAAGCCCGAAGAAACGCTCATCATCTTCACCAGCGACAACGGCCCCGTGATTTCCGATGGCTACAAGGACGGCGCTAAAAAAGACTGCGCGGGTCACAACCCCGCCGCGCCCTACAGCGGCGGCAAGTATTACCTGTATGAAGGCGGTACGCGCATCCCCTTCATTGTCAGCTGGCCCGGTCACATTGAACAGGGCGGCAAGAGCGACGTGCTTATCGGTCAAATTGACCTCATCCGCACCCTTGCCACGCTGACGGGTGCTCCCATTCCCGCGGGGCAGTGCATCGACAGTCAGGAGCAGCTGGCCGCCCTGCTGGGGCAGGAGAAGCATGGGCGCGACTGGCTCATCACCCAGACCAACGGCGGCGCCGCACTCGCCCTGCGCGTGGGGCATTACAAATTGATTCCCGGCAAGAAAGACCAGCTCTTTGATTTGTCACAGGATATTGCCGAAAAGCACAACATTGCCGAGGAATGCCCCGAAATCGTGGCGGGTATGAAAGCCGCCATGCAGGAAATTCAAAAGGCCAACTACACGGACGACCGCCTGCAGCTGGACCTCTCCGACCTCTTCAAGCTGATGGAGCAGCGCGGCAAGTAAGCGGCAGCTGCCCGAAACGTGTTTGATACAGAAAAAGCCCCCGGCCGTTTCCCACCGGGGGGGGGGCGATTCATCATGAAAAAGACAGGGGCCTCTCTACCCCTATCACTATTATGAATGGTAAAAAGGTGCCCGAAATCTACAGGGGAAACGCTTTTTTTGCTGTTTTCTGAGAAATGGGGATTTGTCGAGTTGAAAAAAGTTGGAGGTTGGAAGTTGGAAGTTGGAAGTATCAAGTTAGGCTCGCTTCGCTCGCGTGATATAAACGCAACACAAAGAGTATGTTACAGCTTCTATTTAAGCCATTGCATACGCTTTGCGTTGCGTGTTATCCTGCGGCGTAGCCGCACGAATTTAAAAACTTCCAACCTCCAACTTCAAACTTCCAACTTCCATACAAATCCCCATTTGTCGAGGTGCACTACGGGCCGGCAAGGAAATAGACACAAAAATCGGGGGTGCCTTGCAGACACCCCCGATGCATAAAGTTGTTTGAGAACGGGCTTACTTGATAAGACCCAGCTCGCGGCCGGCTGTAGCGAAGGCGGCGATGGCGCGATCCAGCTGTTCCTCCGTGTGGGCGGCGGAAATCTGGGTGCGGATACGAGCCTGCTCCTTGGGTACCACGGGGTAGAAGAAGCCCATGGCGTACACGCCGAGTTCCAGCAGGCGGGCGCTCATCTTCTGGGAGAGAGCGGCATCCCCAATCATCACGGGCACAATGGCGTGACCCGCACCGGCGAGATTGAAGCCGCACTGCTCCATACCCTTGCGGAAGTAAGCGGCGTTGTGCTGCACGCGTTCGGTCAGCTCGGTGCTGGCCTCCAGCATGTCAATCACCTTGATGGTGGTGGCGGCAATGGCGGGCATCACGCTGTTAGAGAAGAGGTAGGGGCGAGCCTTCTGGCGCAGCACGTCCACAATCACCTTCTTGGCGGAGATGTAACCGCCGGAAGCACCGCCGAGAGCCTTACCGAAGGTACCCGTGGTGATGTCGATGTTGCCGAAGAGACCGCAATGTTCGTGCGTACCGCGACCGCGCTTGCCCAACACGCCCGTGGCGTGGGATTCATCGAAGTGTACGAGGGCACCGTACTTCTCGGCAAGGGCATGAATCTTGTCGAGAGAAGCCACGATACCGTCCATGGAGAACACGCCGTCCGTGGAGATGAGGATGGTGCGGGCGCCGTTGGCCTTGGCTTCCTTGAGCTTGGCTTCAAGGTCCTCCATATCGTTGTTGTTGTAGCGGTAGCGGGCGGCCTTGCACAGGCGCACACCGTCAATGATGGAAGCGTGGTTCAGCGCGTCGGAGATGATGGCGTCTTCCTTGTCAAGCAGGGCGCCGAACAGACCGCCGTTAGCATCGAAGCAGGAACCGAAGAGGATGGTGTCTTCCGTGCCGAGGAAGGCGGAAAGACGCTCCTCCAGCTCCTGGTGCAGGGTCTGCGTACCGCAGATGAAGCGCACGGAGGCCATACCGAAGCCCCACTTGTCGATGGCTTCCTTGGCGGCCTTCTCCAGCTCGGGGTGGTTAGCCAGACCGAGGTAGTTGTTGGCGCACATGTTAATCACCTTGCTGCCATCTTTCAGACCCACCTCAGAGAACTGGGGGGTGGCGATGTAGCGTTCCTGCTTGAACAGACCCGCGGCCTTCAGACCGGCAAGGTCGTTCACGAGACGATTCTTGAACTCAGCGTTGTACATGGTAAAAGACACCCGCACGCGCGGGACGCGGCGATTGTACGCCCGCTGCTCCTGATTGTCAATGACGTATTTGTGACAGCAGGGCGCGGTTTACGCCAGCCAGCCCGCCAGAATGACGCGCAGCAGCAGGGCAGTTGCCATGCCCCATGTGATACAAACGGTCAGCTTGGTCTTGGGGAGAATTTTTTTGCGGCTTGCCAGCACAAAGAAAACAACGGCCTGCACTGTGGCGGACAGGCAGAGCGCCGCCGTGTCATTGAAATACAACTTGGCGAGCAGCACGGCAAGCGGTTGAAAGAATGCCGTGGAGAGCATGAACACATCATGCATGCCGCCGTAAAACCACATCACCACCGCAGAGGGTACCAACAGGCACAGCAGCAGCGTCCATCGGGCGGCTTTGGCATAGCGTTCCTGTTGTGTGGGAATGTACATCGGCATTTATCATGCCCTCTCGAGGGGCATTTGTCAAGCGCAGAGCCTGACTCAGCAGCAACGTGTTTGGTGCATAGCGTCGGTTCCTTTACGCTCTCGCTCGCGCGCGTGCGAGGTTTGCGCTTGCCTTGCAGGGGGTAAAATGATAGACTGTTGTCCATGAAATCAATCGGTTGCCTGACAGGCCTGTCCGCCCTTGCGTTGTTATTGGGGGCCTGTACCTCTGTGCCTTCTGAGGGAGAGTATTCGCCCGCCCCCGCCGCCCACCGCCACCGTACCGTGGGTTTGGCTCGCTCTGCCGGTCTGGCGGCTGAGAAACCGGTCGAACAGCCAGCGGCACCGAAGCAGGAAGCGCCTAAAGCCCATGCGGAAGAACCCGCCCCCGCTCCCGAACCGCAGGGCGAAGTTGTCGTGCAGGAGGAAGAGCGTTCGGGTTTCTTTGATTGGTTGTTCGGTGGAGAGAATGCGGCAGAGGAAACGGCAGCCCCCGCTGCGCCTGCTCCCGCCGTTGAGACGGCGGCTGCAGCAGCAGCGCCGAAGCCTGCTGCCCGACCTGCCGCCACGCCCGCGCCCGCTGCCGAGGCAGAAAAGGAAAGCGGCGGCTTTTTCTCTTGGCTCTTCGGCAGCAGCGAGGATGAGGAAGAAACGCCCCGACAGGCGGTGGAGGTGAAGCCCGAAGTGACACCCACCCCCGCCCAACAGGCCGCCGCCCAAAAGGCTCTGCGCGAAACGCCTGCGATTCCCGAACCGAGCACGGCATCCGATACCTCTCTCCTGGCACCGGGGGTGGGTGATACCCCCGCGCCCACCCGCAACGGTCTGCGTTTGGGTAACTTTGCCCCGCCTGAAGAAGCGGCGAGCCGCGCCGAAAGCACCACGCCCCGCCCCAATGCGGTGGAGCTGCGCGGGCTGCGCTCTCCCATGCTGCGCGGCGGCCGCCTGCCGATGGATATTAACGGCAAACTGACAACCGATAAAGAAGACCATGAGTGATACACCCCCCAAGAAATTTGTTCCGACCCCCTTTGCCTATCATCAGGAAATCGAGCTGAAAATTGACGCCCTTTCCAACATGGGCGAGGGCGTAGGCCGCGTGGATAACTGGGTGGTGTTTGTACCCTACACCCTGCCCGGTGAGCTGGTGCGCGCCAGCGTGTACCGCAATGATAAAAACTGCTCTCATGCCGATTTGGTGGAGGTATTGGAACCCTCCCCCAAGCGCACGCAGCCTGTCTGCCCCGTGTACGGCTACTGCGGCGGCTGCCAGTACCAGCACCTTGCCTATGAGGAGCAACTGGCGTGGAAAACCGAGCAGGTGGCAGACCTGATGCGCCTGCAAGCGGGGCTGACGGTGCCGGTGCAACCCGCCATCCCCAGCCCGCAGACGTATGGGTACCGCAGCAAGATTACCCCGCACTTCCACAAGCCCAAAGATGCCAAGATGGGCAACATCGGCTTCCTGCGCGTCGGCTCCCGCACCGAGGTGTGCGACGTGAAACAATGCCCCATTGCCATGGAGCCTATCAATGCCTATCTGCCCGCGCTCCGCAAGTCGGTGCAACAGGCGGCGGCGCAGTACAAGCGCGGGGCCACGCTGCTCATGCGCGTGAGCGAGGGCAGCGTCATCACCAACAACAACGCCGTCTGCACCGAGCATGTGGGCGATTTGACCTTCAACTTCCTTGCGGGTGACTTCTTCCAGAACAACCCCTACATTCTGCCCGCCTTCACGGGTTATGTGGCCAAACAGGCCTGTGCCGAGGGTGCCAAATACTTGGTGGATGCCTACTGCGGCAGCGGGCTGTTCGCCCTGACGCTCGCCCCGCATTTTGAAAAGGTGCTGGGTGTAGAGGTGAGCGAGACCAGCGCCGGCTGGGCGCGCGCCAACGCCCGCAGCAACGGCATTGAGCATGCCTCGTTCCTTGCCGCCAGCGCCGAGGCCATCTTCGAGCAGGTGGACTTCCCCGCCGAAGAGAGTGCCGTGGTGATTGACCCGCCCCGCAAGGGCTGCGACATGGCTTTCCTGAATCAGCTCTTCGCTTTCGGACCCGCCCGCGTGGTCTACGTCTCCTGCAACCCCGCCACGCAGATTCGCGACTTGGCGGAGTTCGATAAGGCGGGCTACGAGGTGATTGAGGTGCAGCCCTTCGACCTCTTCCCCCAAACCAAGCACTTAGAGTGCGTTGCCACCCTCCGCAAGAAAAAGATATGAGTGATTTCCCCGAACGCCTGAGCCGCAGTGCGGAAGACTATTTGGAAGCCATCGGGCACCTGTGCCGCCAACACGGCGTGGCGCAGGTGACGGAAGTGGCGGCCATGCTGAATGTCAAGAAGCCCAGCGTCACCGCCGCCATGCGCCAGTTGGCGGAAGCCGGGCTTATTGATTACCACCCCTACTCACCCGCCACCCTCACGGCCAAGGGCGAGGCCTATGCCGCCCATGTGATTATCGCCCACAACATTCTGCATCGTTTCCTGCACGAAGTGGCGGGGCTGTCCGAGGAGCGTGCGGATGCCGCCGCGTGCCTGATTGAGCACATCCTCACCTACGATGAGATTCAGACCATCGGCGAGCGGATGGACAACAAGTAAGGCTTTTTCTTCCCCTTTTGAACCCCGCGCCGCCCTGCGGTGTCTTATTCTGCAATGAACAGCAATCGTTTAACCGTTACCATGGCGCTCATCATCATCAATGCCGTGGTGTTTCTCGTGGGTCTGATGGTGCAGCGTCCTGCGCTGCTCGGCGTTGCCTGTCTACAGGGCGAGCCGACGTCCATCTTTGAAATCGTAGCGTCCTATTCGTGGTTCACCTGTTTTCAGAAGTGGCAGCTGTGGCGTTTGGTGACCTACCAATTCGTCCACGCCAACGGTATGCACATTCTGTTCAACATGTGGGCGTTGTACTTCTTCGGTCCCATGGTGGAGGCCTTTTTCGGTCCGCGCCGTTTCCTTGCCTACTATCTGGCCTGTGGTGTGGCGGGTGCGCTGTTCTCCTCGCTGCTGGCGGGGCTGGATATTTATTCCTCGCTGCCTCAAACGCAGGGGGTGGAGCAAATCGTGCAGTATCTGGCGGCGCTCTCGGGCTATCACGGCATGGTAGAGCCATGGCAGATGCTGCCGCTGGTGGGTGCCTCCGCTTCCATTTACGGCTTGATGGTGGCGGTGGCGATTCTTGCGCCCGACGGTCGTATCTCGCTGCTGTTCCCGCCCGTCACCATGACGATGCGCACCTTTGCCATGGTCATCATCGGCATTGCTACGGCGGTCATCCTGTTCAACGGCGGCAACGCCGGGGGTGAAGCGGGACACTTGGGCGGCATTATCATGGGCGCGGCCATCATGGGCTACCTCAAACGGCGTTACCGCTTCTGATTTTTCTCTCCTCATGGAAACGGCGGCAACAGCGGAGCCACAGGAACGCCGCACCATCCTGTTCGACATGGATGGCACGCTGTTCCCGCTGGATTCGCAGGTGCGTTTCTGCCGCCATATCCTGCGGCGGCACGGTTGGCGGCGGCTGTACCTGTTGTTGGTGCTGCCTGCGGGCGTGCTGACGGCACTGCACCTGCTGTCGCACGATGTGATGAAACGCCTGTTTCTCTCCTACGCGTGGGGGCTTTCCCGCGAGGAGCTACAGGCGGAGTGCCGCGCCTTTGCGGCGGGTGAAATCATGCGCGACCTCTACCCGCCTGTGTCGGAGCGTCTGCGTGCACACCAAGCGGCGGGCGATGTGACGGTGCTTTGCTCCGCCTCTCCCGATTGGTGGACGCGCGAGGTGGGCGCTCTCCTCGGCTTCACGCACACCATCGGCACCCCCTGCGAAATGGGGGAACGCGTCCCTCTGCTTCCCCGCATCACCGCCCCCGGCAACAACAAGGGGGCGAACAAGGTGACGCGCCTGTGTGAGCAGTTGGGTATCACCCACGCCGCCGTGGGCTACACCGACAGCGCGGCGGATGAACCGATGCTCGCCCTCTGCGACCGCGCCGTGCTGGTGAACCCGAAACCCGCCTTTGCCGCCCGCCACCCACAGGCAGAGGTGTTACGCCCCGCCCGCCGCGACCGCGGCAAACTCACCCTCTTGGCTGCCGTGCTGGGTCTGTGAGGAAACGTATTTTGAATGAGTTACGGTGACCTGTTTCGGCTCAGCTATAGCGGAGAAGTTAGCCGTGGACGAAGACAGTTGGCGCGCGCCTTCATGCACACCTCGTTCAGCCGTTTTTTTGCTTTTTCCGTGTCCGCTGTCTGTTTGTCTTGTGTTGCGCTTTTACCTGCGGCGGCTTCGGAGTTTCCTAAGTTTGAGGTGTACCCCGCGAGCGGTGGTAGCGTAGAGACGGTGGGGGAACAGGCGAGCTGCCGCCCGTGGGTGTTGTGGGAGCTGGTGTCCGTGGAAGCGCGCCCTGCGCCGCAAGGCAGGGTTAACGTTATATCATAATGACCAGTTGAGGTAAATTTCAATATTTTTACAAAAAATACAAAAAACGGAGAGAATAAAGATGCTCACGCAGTCTTCGTTCTCTCCGAGAAATTTGTTTGCGGGGATGACTCGCGTGCTGCTCTTACATCACACGCAAGCTCGGAGAATATAAGAATATTCAGGGAGCACGCTGCAAAAAAATTGAACATCGAACCCGCGGGCGGTGTCTAACAAGCATGTACACACCATTTCGCCGTTTTTTTGCTTTTTCCGTGACCGCTGTCTGTTTGTCTTGTGCTGCGCTTTTGCCTGCGGCGGCTGCGGAGTTTCCAAAGTTTGAGGTGTACCCCGCGAGCGGTGGTAGCGTAGAGACGGTGGGGGAACAGGCGAGCTGCCGCCCGTGGGTGTTGTGGGAGCTGGTGTCCGTGGAA
>JAZLFB010000267.1:0-7207 GCA_045615585.1 Akkermansia sp. | reverse complement strand
TCGAGTACGGGAGCGATGGTGGACACAACCTCCTGCACAGCCTGCAGGAACTCCGGCTCGCCTGCGTTCTTGGCGGCCACTTCTTCCAGTACCCTTGTGGTATAGTTTGACATTGTGTTGTTTGCGGCTGGGTTTCACCGCTCGCGCGTTCACGGAAAACAGGGGGCGGCGTTCAACCGCGCGGCATTTTAGCAGATTGAAAAAATCAGGGAAGTTTTTTTTCTGCCCGCTGACACAAAAAAGGGCAATGCGCAATGTACCATCCTAATCCTACCCGCCTCCCCACGCGGGAGCGTCACCCCGCGCAAGCGGGGTAGTGACAAATCCGCGCCCAACAAGCACACTAAATTCCCCCTACTTTGTCCTTTGTACATTGTACATTGTACATTGTACATCAATACGCCTTCACCGGCGCCTCACGGCAGCATCTTCTCCCAGCCCTCTGCCTTGAACCCCGGGTACACGCCCTTGGGCGTAATCAGCAAGGGACGCTTCACCAGCATACCATCGCTTGCCAGCAAGGCAAGCTGTTCCTCCTCGCCCATCTCCGGCAGCTTGGTGGAAAGCTGGAGCTCACGGTACTTCATGCCGCTGGTATTGAAAAAGCGGCGCAGGGGCAAGCCGCTGCGCTGCCACCACTCCCGCAGCTCCGCCGCAGTGGGGTTCTGCTCCACAATATGGCGGGCGTCGAAAGCGCCGCCGCGGTCCTCCAGCCACTTGCGGGCCTTCTGGCAAGTGCTGCATTTGGGGTATTCCAGAAATAGCGTGTTCATAAATTTTGGGGGTGCTGTTCCGGCGGATTGCCGAACGCAGTATACATCGCCCGCATGCGTTGTCACGCTTTTTCCGCAGCGTTCATTTGCACGGGATGCTCCCGCGCCGCATGGCGCGGCGAAATTTGAGCCACTCGGTGGCGTTCTAATCGAGCCCCACGCGGAAGTCAATCATAATTCGCATTTTTTTGAAAAAGTTTTCGCACACCCGTATGTGTGCGTATACGCGGGGGGCGACATGAATGGTGCTTACAGCCCAGTAGGAGGGGTAGGGGAGAGCTGGGCGAGCCATGTTTGCCCTTCCTTCCCTTGCAAGTCTGTATCGGAATAACCCTTAGCTTCTATTTCATAGTGGGTTTGGGAACACTTGGCTCTTGTTACTTTCACTTTAGCATGATCATATTTTTTTAGTAGATGTTTAACAAATACCGAGCGCATGGGACATCTAACGCCTAAAATCACACCATCTAAATAATCAACTAATCCATGAAGATATGGCCAATCATTTTTCCACTCTATGCACTCTCCTTTTTTATCGCCGGTCATTGATATGCCTACAATGAGTCTTGCCTCTGACTCAAAATTCCAATCCGTTCCTTTGCTGATTATAGAATCTAGTATGAGTTTGTTTGCTCTGTTTTGCCATGTGACATCATCAGGCAAGTTGGAATCTAGATTTGGCTTTTCAACAGTATAGATTATTGGGATGATGTTAAAGTCAGTGGGGTTCTTTGTGTTTTCACCAAGTGAGAACAACATTTTTCTTTGTTGCCAATCACCTGGGATTTTAAATGCTAAGCAAATACCGCGGTGGGAGTCTGCATAATGGCCCCACATAGATGGACTAGACATCTTCCCTGTGAGGCTGATAAACCAAAACGGGTTGTCCTCAAAATAACTTGGAAGCTCATTAATAAGCAGTTTCAGTCGTTGGAAATCCTCCGTTAATTTGTCTTGGCGCTGCTCTGTTTTTTTGCGAGTGTCGGCATCACCCTCCAATATTGCCTTCACGCCAGAATGCACACATTCCAACAAAGGTTTATACTGTGAGAAGTGCGCTAAGTTCTGGAATGTAAGCTCGAAAGGATCGTTAGTGTCAGAAGCTGAAGTCAATCGCAAGAGATTGGATTCCAAAATCTTGGGAAGTGTTTCAAGCTTTGTGTAATGATATAGTAATATTGTTTTGCCTTCTTTCATATTGTTTAGAATTCAATAATTAGATTATAAGTGGATTTCCTATGAGAAAGTTAAGTTGGCAATTAAGTATTAAGTACTTCGTAGTTATGTGCGTACTCGCTGAAGAAAGCAAATAACATTGGTATCGTTAATTTCTGGTTACTCATGTTCACATTATCACCATGAGTCCAAGGGTGAATCTATTTCGTTGAAGTCCAAGAGAGAATTCTCATTAATACCAAATGCTTTCAAATCATCATCGTTCAGATACTTGCTGTCATTATATTTGTGATAATAACCTAAGGCTATATCCGTGACAAAATATGTTCCTATACCAACGCCGATCACTACCCATCCTGCAGGGGTGGCTCCCAATAGAACGGCTACAGCAGCGGCTCCTCCAACGGTACTGCCTTTGATGGCTGCATCCTCAACTTCTCTAACCATTTCTGGCCGAGTGATATCGCCAGATACATATTGATATCCGGCTATGCCAGCATCAAATAGAAATACGGCACCTCCCTCTATTCCCCCAGTATGCAGCGTTGGGATGAAAATGCGGCCATCGTTACTAATCAATCCTGCTGCCACGACCGTCTGTCCGGCTACATTTGTAGTCAATTTCTTTCCACTTGCCTGCATGACCTCACGCGCATACGGAGTTCCTTTGCCGAAAGCCTGTTGAGTGAGGCGAGCTTCCCCTTCATAACCTTTCCCAGCTATTCTTGGGATTCTGTCTATCATGCGACGCTTCGTTGAGTTGGCAGCCTTTGACAAGGCTTTTTCTGAGAAGTTTAGGGAAATACGAGGGCAGCCTTGTTTGATAGCGGGGCCAATTTCTGATGTGTGCAGCACATCCATGAGTTCCCTTGCCATGCGCTGGGTAAGGACTCGCTCTGCTTCTGCGGCAGTTGCACATTCTCCGCTTGAGATGAGTTTGGCTATTTTGGCTGCTTTGCCTTGTTTCCCAGAACGAATAACTTTGTCAATTTTAGTTTCTATTGATTGAATCAAGGGATTCTCATAGCCTCCGAGGTCAACCAAGTTCCGTTTGATGTTTTTTGCAATATCATCCAAAGGTAAAACATCGTCAATCATGGTGTTGCCTGGCTCGATATCGCCAAGCAGATGAATAGATGAAAGTAGGGATGCCATAGCTTTGGCTTTTTTGGGGGACAATCCAGAAAGTTCCTGCGTAATTTCTATCACTTGTTTGGTGTGGTCGCGCCATAATCCAATGATTTCCCCCCTTTTTTTAGGGTAGTATTTATCTAGCATGTCAAGCGTTTCCTTGGGGATTGCTTCGCCTACAACCCATTTGTGGGCAAGAAGCCTGTGGTTTCCCGGTAGAGTGCCCATCATTTCCTTAAACTTGGCAGGAAAACCTTGAACGGGGGCTTCGGAATCTAGAACTGTGTTGTCAATGGACTTCGTGATTATTTCTGCGAGTTTTTGAAAATCTTTGCTGTCGCCAAATCCGTTCATTACAGATTTCATTTCCTGAATATGTACTTCTCCTGTATGAGCAAGTCCGATAGTGCCAGCAATAAGGAATGAGCACAAGGTAAATGATAATATGGTATTCATAAAAGGGGAGTCTGATGTGCAGCTTAATAATGACAATCTATATTGAAAGCTGTAATTGAGGTGTCACGGAAGCCAAAGCATGCCCCCTTTGCATCGTTCTTTGTCCAAGCTGTCCATGATTTTGGTGTACTGCCGTAATTCTTCCCATTCAGCTTTGCCTGCCATCTCTTTTGCTTCGGATATAGTGTCTAGAAACATCAAGCGAGTTGTTTCATCTGCTGTATAGAGTATTTCAGGAGAAGCACAGGTACTTAAAATGCATATTGCGTGGCGGAGCAATTTGCGGTCGTGACCCAATATAGGTTCGCTGGCTTTGCGAATAGAATCGCGAGCTTCCCTGTGATATGGATAAATAGCGTAAATTGAAATATACTCTGTCCGCATATCCCGCAATTGCTTCTTGAATTTTCGTATATCTTGGAAAAAAGAGGCTGCGATTTCAGCAGAAATATCTTCAGCAAGAGTCATTTCTTGAATTTTTGTTTCTAACAGCAGAACGGATCCTTTGATGGATTCCAATACTGCAAGGTTTTCATGAATTAGACTCATGGGTGAAGGTCTGCCAGTGAACTCCTTTTCGATTTTAATCTTTGTAATGAAAAAGATTCTTTGCATTTGCTTCATGAGGATATCGGCAGTAAAGGCAGACGGATCAACGGAAAATTGCTCGTTCGTTTTTCGAAGAGCCATGAGATATTCACCCCTGCTCTCGAGATTGGCGCTATAGATGAATTCTGCCATTCTTGCGGCTTCTTTATCGCCATGTTCAGCGGCCTTCAAAAACAATTCAGAAGCTTTCGCATAATCCTTCTGGACGCTTTGACCCTCAAAGTATGCATAGGCAAGTTTCTTCTGAGCATCAGCATCTTCGCTATTTGCGTGTTGAATGAGTTGTTGTATATCTGAAAGAGACTTTTGCTTGAAATCAGCATTGCCTGTGCTTATTTTTGCTCTTCTTTCCACAGTGTTGTTTACGCTGCCTTTAGCCTTTCTGTAAGCGTTTTCTATTTGCTCTTCGAGCTGTATACCTGCATCACACCCATACTCGTTTACTTTATCCACCAGCATGTTATATGCTGCACAATCCTTTTCAGTCATTGCTGCTTCCAAGTGGGCACTCCGGATTAGGTTGATATAGTCCCTTCCTAGGGTCCAAGCTGACCATCGATCTGATGGTAAATCCTTTTCTGCGAGAGAATTGCATAATCTAGGCCGATTGCGCCTGTTGAAAACATTCATTGCGGCTGTGATTGCTGAGGAACAGTAAGCAATTTTCATTCTGTATTGGTATACGATGTTCAGATATGTCAGTATTGCGTTCTGATAGTCATTGGTTTTATCATAACACTGGCCTAGCAACATCATCATGCTAATACGTGTATCATCATCTTTGATGTTTTTTAGCTCAGTTAGTGCGGCATCACGTGCGTTGTTGTACTCGCCTGAATAAAAGTAATTCGCTGCCTGACTTGTTGAGATTTTATCCAGAAAATCAACTTGAGCGTGGCATGCGCATGTAAAAAACATAGCCGTGAGTATGTTCGTTATTACAGAATTATTTCTCATATGTTTGATGCTTTTTGTATTGTCGTTATAGCTTTGTGATGGATTTATGTAAGCGGTATGCTTTATTGATATTTAGTTAGTTATTATGTAGCTTTTAGGGGGCAAGCAGCGGTGAGCAGCAGCCGATTTTCAGTTCTTTCTTCTTCTGACGGCTCCATTATTTGCTGCAAAAAACTTTAGGTGTATTTTGGCAAAGAGTACACCTGGGACTAAGATGCATACTGTAAACGGAGTGATGTAGAGTTTGTTCATGGTGTCGATAGGTATAAGGGTAGGAGGCCTCCCCACTCGCTAAGTCTACATTTTACTCACTCTCATTCGTCATGCAAGCAAAAAATTAACCAGTCTGACAATCGAGTACGGGGGGCTTTCGCCCCCCTCTCACACCACCGTACGTGCCAATTACGGCATACGGCGGTTTCCGAAACAGGGTCAAACGAGTTGTGCCAATGAGATTACCCCCTCGCTTCGCAGCCACTCGTTGCTCATGCAGATGTGGGCGGGCTGCGAAGTGGCGTTGCGCCACCAGCGCGGCCCCATGCGCGCCACCTGCCCGCCCAGTTTACGCTTGCAGCCGATGCTTTCCAAAAACCTTTGGATGCCTTTCGACCGCTTGCACTGTTTGAGCCTGTAGCAGCGTAGGCGATGCCTTATCCATTCGTCCAGCGACTGGCATAGTCGGCTTATGGCGGCGAGTTTGAAGTAGTTTCCCCAGCCCCTTATGAGGGGTTCCAGTTCCGCCGTCACCGTGCGCAGCCGCACTCCGCGGCTGCGCCGTGTGATTTCCCTCACCCTCGCCTTGACCCGCTCCACGCTTTTGGGCGCGATGCGCAGCCTGCCCCCTTTCCCGATGATGTAGCCTAGGTAGGTGCAGTTCCACACTTTGTCCACGCGGCTTTTCTCCCTGTTGACTTTCAGGCGCAGCACGCCTTCGAGGTAGCGGGTGATGCCCGCGAGCACCCGCCTTCCCGCCGCCCACGACCGCACGAACACCATGCAGTCGTCGGCATAGCGGCAAAACGGCAGCCCGCGCCTCTCCAGCTCCCTGTCCAAGTCGTCGAGCAGCACGTTGGCGAGCAGAGGCGAGAGCGGGCCGCCCTGCGGCGTTCCCTGTTCCCGCTTCTGGCACACGCCCCCGTGGTCCATCATCCCCGCCTTGAGCATCAGGCGGATGTAGTGGAGCAGGCGTTTGTCGCGGATGCGCCGCGACAGCCTCTCCATGAGCACGTCATGGTTCACCTTGTCGAAAAACTTCTCCAGGTCGAGGTCCACCGCAATACAGCGGCCCTCCTCGACCAGGCGGCTCCCCGCAAGCAGGGCGTAGTGAGCCTTTCGACCAGGTCGGAACCCATAGCTCGACCCGCTCATCTGCGGGTCGAGCATGGGGGTGAGCACCTGCACAAAGGCTTGCTGCACCATGCGGTCTATGACCGTGGGGATGCCCAGCTGGCGCGCTCCGCCGTTCGGCTTGGGGATGCTCACCCCCCTCACCGCCTGCGGCGCGTACCACCCCCGCAGCAGTTGCTCTCTCAATTCGGCCAGATGGTGTCTCGCCCATTGCCGCAGTTGCAGCACGGTCATCCCGTCCACTCCCGCAGCACCCTTGTTGCTCACCACCCTCCGGCAGGCCGCTTCAAGGTTGGCGGGGTTCGCCACCCTTTCCAGCAGCCGCTCCTCCCAGTCCAGTTCCTCCCTCCACGCCGCGAACACTTGCCGCTCCCGCTGCGTCCCAGCTCGGGGAGTTCCACCCCTTGCCGGTTCGAGTGGGCGCACCCACGGCGCGGGTTGACCGAAGTCGAACTCGCCCTGTCTCAGGGTGTCTTTGCTCTGCTGCTCCATGTCCTCGAGTTTCAGGCTGCACTGCTGTTTCGGATTCGGCCCTTCCCCGCCAAGGGACGGGTACTATGGCCTCTGCTGACTCCCTGCCTCCGCGCTTCCGCGCGTCACCCTTTCAGGCCTTGGCAGGGCCTCACCGAATATGAATACGCTACTTTCCTCCCGCCCCGCCTGCATCTCCCCCATGGACTCTTGATGATGTATCGGATTTCGGCACTTTTAGCAACCTCGTCCGTCCATTTGGCCTTATATGCAGTTTCTGTTCGTGC
>JAZLFB010000266.1:0-7016 GCA_045615585.1 Akkermansia sp. | reverse complement strand
CTGTGGCATACCCCATGCGGTTGACACGCGCTTTGCGTAAAATTTTTGCATCGGAAATCACCTTTACGCGGAGCGCGAAACACGTACAAAGCCGCCGACGGCCCCGTTAAGGGCGCACCGCGAAGCGGGGCGGTAAGGCGGGTTGGACAAACACGAAGTGTTTGCCCCGCAAGGGGCGAGGTGCCGTGGGGCGGCACCGAGTCAAGAACAGATTCACCGTCGCTTCGTAATCATCCCGCCATTCGGCGGGGTTGGGGGCGGTTTAGTGCCACCCGCGTCAATCCACGGGCTTGCTTCGCACCCGCCCCACGGGTGCTCACCCTTCGGGCAACCGCTTCGCGGTTGGCTAATCTGCCTTACAGCCGTCGGCAGCTTTCCGCCCGAGGCTATACGTCGGACGACCTTAGAGGTCTACTTAGTAAGCGCGCCCATGCGGGCGCGAGGTACACACATCAACTTTTGTCGTGCCGTCAAAAGTTGGCCTACAATTCCGCGCGGCTACGCCGCGCAAGATATCGACAACTCCCCATTTGTCGAGGCATTGTCGTCTCTGCTCCGCGATGGAATGTCTGTGCCTCACCGCGCGTTCATCGCATGTGTCAGCTGTTCAAGGATTCGCCGCTCGGTCTGTTCGTCTTCGGATTCATGGAGGCAACAGCGGGTGTTGCCTCGGCGAAGGAGGATGCGGTAGTAGGTAGCGGTGGGGATTTCCTGCCCCTGTGCAGTGGCTTGTGAATGGAAGCGGGGCGGGTGCTGCTGTGTCTGACATCCTAGGGTGATAGAGGTCTGTCCATCGTTGGGCAGACGCAGATGCTTCCAACAGCAGCCTAAGAGCGTTTTGCGGATGTCCATCGACTCCGTATCCATTTGAATGCGGGTCTTGCCGAAAAGGGGATTGAGCGCAAAAATCGTGAGAGCCGTTATCCCCCCGAGCGGCCAAAGGACACCGAACAGCGTGATGCCGATAAGGGCATTGGCACCGATGGCATCGTTTTGAAGCCCTTCAAGCCCGAAATACCAGCCCACCCAAGCGACAAGGGGTGAAAGCACCCCCATCACGCATGCGCTGAAAATGCCCATCGCAGGACATGAATTTCTGTTATCAAGTTCGATAAAGCCGTTCATGCGGGGGAAGATTAAAGTTCCACGCAGTGCGGGCAGGCTTCCACCCAGTGATTCGGGGCAATTTCCACCATCTTGGGGCGTTCAAAGAGCAGGTCGGGGTTGCGCCCCATGCGTTGGCAGAAACGGCAGCCGTTCACATAGTCGCGGATGGCGGGGACATGACCGGGGATGGTGGGCAACAGCGTTTTGCGCGGGTAATCGCGGCGCGGCATGGCGGCCAACAGGGCGCGGGTGTAGGCGTGGCGCGGGTTGGCAAACAGCTCTTTCACCTCGGCCTTTTCCACGATGCGCCCCGCGTACATCACCGCCACGCGGTCGCAGTTCTGGGCAATCACGCCCAAATCGTGGGTGATGAGCAGGGAGGCCGCCCCCAAATCGCGGCGCAAATCGCGCAGTAGTTTCAGAATTTGCTGTTGGATGGTGACATCGAGTGCCGTGGTCGGTTCATCGGCAATGATGAGGTCGGGCTTGCATGCAAGGGCAATGGCAATCATCACGCGCTGGCGCATGCCGCCTGACAGGGATTGCGGGTACTCCGTCGCCCTCTGTTCGGGGGCGGGGATACGCACATACTCCAGCATGCGGACGGCCTCCACCCACGCCGCATCGGCGGACAGCCCGCGGTGCAGCATCAGCACTTCGGCAATCTGGTCGCCGATGGTGTGCACGGGGTTGAGCGCGTTGAGCGGCTCTTGGAAGATGAAGCCGATGCGCCCGCCGCGCAGCTCGCGCAGACGGCGCGGAGACATCTTGAGAACATCCTGACCGTTGAACAGTACCTCGCCGCCCACAATGCGCCCTGCGGGTTGCGGCAGCAGTCGCGCCAAGCTCATGGCGGTCACGCTCTTGCCGCAGCCGCTTTCGCCTACAATGCCCAGGCATTTGCCGCGCGGGATGGTGAAGCTCACGTCATCGACCGCGCGCAACAGCTCGCCTTCCTCCGATTCAAAGGCGGTGGATAAGTGCTTTACTTCCAGCAGCTCGTGGGTGCTTTCTTCAATCATGGGCGGCGGTGGGGGGCAGGGGAATATCGAGATGCTGTTCGGGGAACGCCGTGCCCTCGCTGCGGGCGCGCTGGGTTTCGCGTTTAATGTCCTCGTCAATCCAGTACAGGTGGCTGTCCAGCGGGTCGTAGTAGCGGGGCGGGCAGAAACGACATTCGGGCGTGTCGGGCCACTGCACCCAACGCCATTGGGCAAAGCGCCAGTAATCCGATGACCACGCGGGCACCCACGCCGCCGTGGCGGCAATCAGCTGTTGCACGCGGTGGTGGGCGCGTACGGCCTCCTCCTCCGTGGCGGCAAGGCGGCAGTCGAGAATGGCGCGGTCAAGGGTCGGGGAGTTGGTGGCGGTAATGTTGTTGGTGCCCGGCAGGGGGGTGCCGTCGGGCTTCAGCGCGTAGCGCGACAGGAAGAACGAGGACGCATCGGGCAGGGGCGGGGAGAAGCCCCACGAGAAGAGCGCGGCGGTGTGCTGCTTGTCCTTGACTTTCAGGTAGAACACCGTGTCGTCCATCTGGTCGAGTCGCAGGTCAAGCCCGCAGCGGGCGGCTTCCTCGCGCAGCACGTTCATGCAGTTGGTGTACAGGGCATCAATGCGGGCGCTCACCACCACCTGTAGGCGCGTGCCGTCGGGCTTTTGCAGAATACCGTCAGGCCCCTCCACCGTGTAGCCCGCCTTGGCAAAGTATTCGCGCGCCTTTTCGGGGGAATAGGGCAGGGCGGTGATGTGCTCATCCGTATACTTGCCGAAGCCCGCAAAGTAGGAGCCGGCGCGCTTGTAGTCGCCGCGGAACACGGTGTCAATCACCATGCGGATGTTGAGCGCGTGGTGGAACCCGCGCCGCAGGTTCTTGTCGTTGAACGGCGGGCGCGAGCAGTTGAGGTGGAAGCCGAAGCAGTTGCGCGGCCAGATGTTGCTGAAATGCACACGCTGAATCCAGCCCTTGTGCAGCGGCTCAATCTCCAGCCCCTCGTACCAGAAGTCGGATTCGCGGGCGGAGAACACATCGATTTCGCCCAGTCGGAACAGCTCGCGCGCCTTGGTCTGCTCGGAAATGAAGGAGTAGACGATGTTGTCAACGTTGCAGGAATGGCGGGTGAACTTGCGGTCGGCTGCCCACCAGTCTTTCACGCGGCGCATGGTGAGCTGTCGCCCCATGATAACCCCGCCCTCATCTACCGTGTAGCCGCCTGTGGTGGGGGGCACGCGCCATTGGTAGCGGGTGGCGTAGTCGGGCGCAAACTCTGCATAGAACGGCGTGCAGCTGGCGGGAATGGCCGCATAGAACGGCGCGTAGGGGCGCGCGCTCACCAGCGTGACGGCTAAGCAGTGGTTGCCGAAAATCTCGATGCGCGAGAAATTGCTCAGGTAGTACTCCGCAAAGAACGGTTCGGCGGCGTAGTCGGAGGTGCGGACGAAGAGTGCGGTCAGAAAATCGCGCGTGGTGAGCGGCGTGCCGTCCGAGAAAGCGGCTTTTTCATACAGATGGAAGTAGACCGTGCGACCGTCCTCCGACACCGCCCATCGATCCGCCGTGCCGGGGATGACGGCTTCCGTCAGCGGGTGCAGACGCACCAGCGGCAGGTCAATGTCATCGTACACATAGCGGCGGGTGGCGTTGTTGCTGTTGGGACCGAAGGGGCGCAGCGTGTTGGGGAAGGATTTTTGCAGCGCGAGCCGCAGCGTGCCGCCCTTGCAGGCCTTGGGGCTGCCCAGCTCCGGCTCCTGCTGCCCATCCTGCCAGTTCAGGTCGCGGGGCAGCTCGTTTTCGCGGCGCAGACGCAGGTAGACCCCCTCTTGTCTGCGGCGGATGGTGGTGGCATGGTTGAACCACGCGGATTGCAGACGCACCAGCGCGGCTTGGTGGCGCGTGCTGCCGGGAACGGCACTCAGGTAGGTGGTCAGTGCCTCGCGGCATTCGCGCTGGGTGGCTTCTTCCGTCTTTTGCAGATAGTCATCCACACGGGCGTTCCAGCGGTCGATAAAACCTTCAAAGCCCTCCGGCATGTGCCAGCGTTTGGCGTAGACGGGGACATCGGCCTCCTGTGCAAAGGCGTGGGGCATGGTGTCGTTGGCGGGAATTTCCCAATCCAGCCCCTTGTGCGATTCCGTGCGGTCACAGGCGGTGAGCAGGAGAAGCGCGCCGAGCAGCATGCACCGCAGGAGGGCATGCAGATGATGGTGCGCTGTGACCGTGTTTTTATTCATAGTAGGTATGGCGTTTGGGGTCACAGGCCTCGCGCACGGCCTCCCCGATAAAGGTGACGATGAGCAGCACCGTCACCAGCGCGGCGAACGCCGAAGAGACAATCCACGGCGAGGAGAGTTTAGACAGACCGTCACTCAACAGGCGCCCCCAGCCCGCGTAGGTTTCGGGCAGACCGAAGCCCAGATAATCCAGCGAGGTGAGGGCGAGCACCACCGCCGCAATGCTGAACGGCACCAGCGTGACCACAATGCCCGTAAGGTTGGGCAGAATGTGAGAGGTGAGGATATGCCATGTGCCCGCGCCCATCGTGCGGGCGGCGGCCACGTAGTCGCGCGTCTTTTCGCGCATGGTGGCGGTGCGGATGAGGTAGGTCATGTGCATCCACCCGAACATGGCGAGCAGCGAGAGGATGAGGAACATGCCGCGCATCTCCAGCGGCACGCGGTCGGAGAGAATCATCACAACGTACAGGAAGGGCAGCTGCGAGATAATTTCAATGAAACGCTGCACCATCAAATCGAACCGCCCGCCGAAATAGCCCATCAGCATGCCCATCGTCAGCCCAATGCTGTAGATGACGGGCAGATAGAAGAGCGCGGCTTTGATGTTGACCTGCAACCCGCCGAAAAGGTAGGCCACGATGTCCGCCCCCTGACTGTTAGTGCCCAGCAGATGCCCGCCTGTCAGCGGCGGGGCGGGGTGGTAGTAAATGCGGCAGTACTGCGTGGCATCGGTGGCGGCAAGGAAATCGGCTTTATTGCCCGCGCCCGCGTAGCGTTCTTCCTCTGCTACGACTTCCCCCTTGCGGTACAGCGCGCTGTAGACCTCGCGTCCGTCGCGGCTCCAGCCTTGGGCATGCCCCTCCGGCTTGCCGTGGCGGAAACTGAGACGCAGGTGCATCTGACCGTCGGGGTACAGGCGGCAGGCAAGACCGTTGTAGGGCGTTTGCGTGTCGGGGTGGTAGAGGGTGCCCTTGTGCCACAGCAGTTCCTCGGTGGGGAAGTCGGCGGTGTCGGACGTGGGGTCGTAGGGTACGGGGGGCAGAATGACGCGCTCCGCCCCGCCGTCTAAGCCCACGTTTTGAGAGAGCTTGCGGTAGTCGGTTTCGGCGGCGGCTTCATCGCCCCCCAGCCCGAAGGTGCTGCCCGGCAGCACGGCGCGGGTGAACGCGGGGAAGTACCATTGCCCCTCGTAACACACCGCCAAAGCACGCTTGCCGACCAAGCATTGATCCAGCCCGCCCAGCAGGAGCAGCACCAGCAACAGGTTGAGCGACCAGCGACCGCGGCGGATGCTGCGGAAACGCCGCCAACGCTTGGCTTGTTCGGGGGAGAGTCGTAAGCTGTCCGCACGGCGCAGCAACACATACAGCCCTGTGCAGAAGATGAGGAACATGGCTAACCAACCGAACCAGTGGCACACGCCGTTCTCTGAGATGGCGGGCACCAAAAAGCCGTCGCATTGCAGGAACGCGACTTCGCGGCTCAACGTGAAAGGCCATGAGATGGTGGGCAGCAGCCAGCCGTGCATCTCGCCCAGCCCGCCGAGAACGGCAGCCAGCATGATGAGCAGGGCGATGATGTTTTTAAGCATGGCGGAAAGAGAGAAAGAGTTAATCGAAACGCACGCGCGGGTCAATCAGCGCGACCAGCAGGTCGGAGAGCAGGTTGCCGATGATGATGAGCACGGAGGTGAGCAGCAGCGTACCCATAATGAGGGAGTAATCCTTATCCAGCAGGGCTTGGAAACTCAGCATGCCGAAGCCTTGGATGTCGAACACGCGCTCAATCAGGATGGAACCGCCGATGACCGTGCAGATAACCCCGCCCAAGGTGGAGGCAATGGGGATAAAGGAGTTGCGGAACGCGTGGAACCACACCGCGCGGCGGAACGAGACACCCTTGGCCACGGCGGTGCGCACATAGTCCGCACTCAGGTTTTCCATGAGATTGTTCTTCATCATCATGGTGGTCATGGCAAAGGTGGAGACAACGTAGCAGCAGAGCGGCAGCACGGTGTGCAGTGCCAAGTCATGCACCTGTTCCTTAAAGGGCATGGTGTCGAAACCGGGGCTGGTCAGACCGTACAGCGGGAACCACTCCAGACGCGCCCCCAGATACACCAACAGCACGGCACCCAGCGCAAAGCCGGGCACGGCATAGCCCACAAAGATGAGTACGCTGGTGATGCTGTCGAACCACCCGCGGTGGTGCAGCGCCTTGAACACGCCCAGCGGGATGCTGACAAGGTAGGTGATGAGCGCCCCCAGCAGCCCGAGGTAGAGCGACACGGGCAGACGCTCGGCAATCATGCCCGTGACAGGCTCGTTGTATTTGTAGGAGAGCCCCAGACTGCCCTGCAACACCCCGCGGAACGCGCGGCGCGAGGCCTCGGCACGCCAGCGGCGACAGGCGGGGGATTTTTCCAAAGCGGCAATCTCTTCTGCCGTGGCGGCATGCCCGCAGCGGGCGACCACGCGCAGGGCGCGGGCGTGGGGCGATTCCAGCACAATGTGCCAGTGTTCGGCGCGGGCTTTCTCGCCGCCCAAAAAGACAGGGGTGTCGCCGTCGCGTTGCAAATCCAGCAAAAAGGCTTTACCTTCGGTATCCGTCAGCGTGAGGGTGGCGGTGCCTTTGTCGTTGAACTCCGCCTTAGAGATTTCCACCGCCTGCGGCAGCAG
>JAZLFB010000265.1:0-11471 GCA_045615585.1 Akkermansia sp. | reverse complement strand
AACGGCATCTTCCCCATGGAGGTGAAGGCGGAGCGCAACCTCAAGGCACGCAGTCTCCAGAGCTTCTGCCGCCGCTACCGCCAGCCGCTCGCCGTACGCTGCTCCATGTCACCCTACTCCGTCCAGCGCGTGGATATCCCGCCAACCAAAACCACGGCCCCCTGTTCCTACACCCTGCTGCATATCCCCCTCCATGCACTCTCCAGGGTTGCGAAAGAATGCGCCGCCCTCTGCCAACAGCTGCAGTGACTGTGCCGCGATACGCAGAGTTGCAGGGTATGGTCTGACGAAACCGCAAATCTAAGGAAAATTTAGGCGTGCGATGAGCGCAAGGCGCGTGACGGCGCCTCCGGGTTATGCAAGGGATGTCTTCATCAATCCCGGAGCATTGTTACTGCCAACCGATGTGTGATGGCAACGGGTTGAATTCACAAGGTGTATTGCTCCTTTGCCGTGCATCGTGGTCAAATCCCATTCTGCCCTGCGGGCCGCAACGCCAATCATGACACAGCACCCCGCCCGGCTTGCCGCCGGACGGGGCGTGTTACCCACTCCCGCCGCATTACTGCTCGGCAGTCGGGCTTATCTGATTGAGGTATACCTGAAAAGCGTGAAGCCAATCATCAATTCTCTTCACGTTCTCTACCGTCTCTTCCAAGTCGTCGCGCAGCCAGTTTTCATGCGCCACCACGGCAAAAGTCATGTACCTGCCGGTGCCGTAGCGCTTGGGTTTCTGCCACGCAACACCGGGGTGCTCCTTCATGTATTCGGTCAGCAGATTCACCATTTCTTTGCGCCTCTCAGCGTGATTCTCGGAAACCTCGCCCACCATCAGGCAAATATCGCGGCTCACGCTGTTGATTTGCATGTACACGGGATACCCTTTGTATGAGCCTTCATAAAACCGCCTGATTGCACAGAGGAACCCGCCGCTGTAATTGGGCACGTATTCCCATTTGTCAATCAGGCCTTTATCGCAAAGGTGGTCGTATAAGCCCTTCCAGGCCGCCCAGGAATCGTCTTCGCGCAGCTCTGCGGGCGTACGGTAGAGCTGGTATGCCTGCTCATGCTCCTTTAACAGGGTGTAGAAACCCTGCAGGCTGTCACTGCCCTTCACCAACGAGCGGTACTGTTCCATCACCGCCAGGATGTCGCAGCGGCGTATGACCGGCCATTGATTGCCTTTCCCGTCTATCCCGGTAATGCGCTCATTGCCGTCCCCCGTGCGTATCACGCATGCAGAAATCTGTTCGCGCTGCGGGTGAAAGCCCTCTATGCCCTTCTCCTGCATGGTGGCGCAATAGCCTTCCACATCGTTGTGCAACTGTGCATTGATCTTATCCTCCACAATCAGCACATGCTTCTGCCCGTCCACCTTCAACACCAGCACAATATCCATGAAGTAGTACTGGCGGTATACGCTGCATACCTCCACCTTCTTCCCCTTGAACGCATCCAGCTTTTGGAGCAACGCCTCCGTGATGGGCGCATTCTTCGTATGCTTGCACGCTTCGTCGAACAGCCAGCACAAGATGGCATCCTGCGACAGTTCGCTTGTCGCCCACCGGAAGATATTCCCGCTGCTGGATGACTTGTAGCGGTTCAACATCTCCAACGCCTTCTCGCGCACCTCCTTATCCTGCACACAACACGCCCTGCCGCGCTTGGCATACTCGAACACGTCTTCCTCTGCCAATGGATAGTAGTCCACGCGGCATCCCCAAACTGGGCTCCCGCTGTCGATGCATTCTGCAACAGCTTCGGCGTTTGCAACGCTGAAACGCTCTATCGGCGCACCGGGGCTCACCGCCTCCGCCACGCCCACAATCAAATAGCCATCCGCCACAATAATTACATCTCCCTCGCACACTTGGCCCATCACGGGATTGCCTTTGTCGTCGCAATCACCTATGTAAACCACATTATATGCATTGAATGTTGAAAGTATGGTGCTTTCCGGCGTACCATGCTCGCTCCATCGGGATCCAACTTTATAAACATTGGGAGTTTTCATAATTTCTCCAACGTAATCCCGACTTTTCTGCCGGTCAAGTTTTTTTCATAATTGTTAGATTGTATTACAGTTGTATTACATGTGTATTACAACCTAACACAATTACAATCCATGCGCTGCTACGGTAAAATTGCCTTGCGTGTCGCCGCAATCCTGTCCGCGCAATTTTGCACGCGCCCGCACGCAGCGCAAGGCTGCCCATCCACACGGCATCAAAGTGCCGGATGCCTTGGCCAACCAGCTCCGCTTCCGTGGTCGGGATGGCCGCCTCAGAGTTGCGGCGCTGCGCACTTTTCATGCCCAGCGCCGCTCCCGTGAGATTGGCGGCCCCGATGTAGGTTGGCCACCGTTATGGGGTACTTGTCGAAATCCTCACGAAACGCCGGCCAAAACTCCTTCGCATGAATCAGCCGCACATCCACCCCGCGCTCCAACTGCGAAGCAAGCACACCAAGCAACGGCACGGCCTTCCACCCCTTCTTCACGTACACGTCTTTTACATCTGCCGCCCCAATCCAAAGCTCAGCATTCAAAGAACACGCATGTAAATAATACGTCTTCAAAATAGCAAACGATATTTGCAAATTATTCTAGGAATTGTTGGAACTTTTTAATAGCTTCATTAGTCATCCTAGAAATTGTAATACAGACAGGGCATTGAATTGAACAATTGGCATTTGCTGTCCAATCACTACTAGAACTCATCATTTCTTTCAGTTTAAGACTATTGTGCTGCAAATCACTGAATTGAATACGTTTAGATTCGGGCAAATTATTAGTAAATCGAGAATTCATTCCAGAACTAATCAAGCACAGATTACCGAACTGATGAATTACGCTCTGACAAAGCTCTAGTTTGCCTTCACCAGGATGCTGAGGATAAAAATGCTCTACAGAATTCTGATCGTTAGAAAAAATGAGAGGATAAGTCGCACCTGCTTCAACCCAGAGAAGGTAGTCATACAGTTTCAAAGCAAACACAATCGGCTGATTATATCTTAGTCTGTCTTCAGAAATTATAAATGAGATTTTCGTATCCATAATATACTCGTAGCTGACTATATTTTGGCAATATCTGCCAGACAAATAATGCTTCGCCATATCTTCCCAGAATTCTAATGTGCATAGCAGATTCGCATTAGACGAAAGAGCATGATACAACCAATACTTATATCTCCCGGCTGGGTAGGATGAGTGAAATAGCGTCTGAAGAGCTACTATTTTTCGTTCTATTTCCGTAGGCGACGATTCAAGCACTGTAGTCCCTAATACCCAACGTCCGGAATCACGATGTATTATATAATTGATGAATTTATCATACAAGGCATTGAGAAAATGGGCAAAAGAAATGATTGGTTCTGCCGCGATTTGACCATCACGTTTCAACAAAAAGAATTCATAAGAATTGAGTAATTGCTTATCATCTAGCGGGATGGCAAGAAAATCCCCATGCCTTTCTTTTACAAATAAGCGCAGAGCAATCATCAAAAAATTAGGAAAGTCTATTACGCGATTTCTATATTTATTGCCATCGCTTAAAAAAGAATCTTCATTCTGGCTAATATTTAAAGGATTGGATTGTAATAAAATTTCAGTTATAGAAAGACCCTTTACTTCAGAAATAGAGACTGTTTCCTCTTTCTCCCCTTTTCCAAAATTCATCTCGGAACAAATATCCCACGTCTTAGATAAAAACAGCTGCTCAACTTCGTTGTCACGGAGACAATCAAGCATTCGTGCTTTCAATATCTCATGGAGCTCAAGTTGTTCCCCGCGCGCGTTCATGATTTCAAAATAGTGATTAAGATCTGTATGTTCAGGCACATAGGTAAGCAATACCTGTACTTTATCTGAAAAGAATTTTTTCCATTCGTCTTCTCGCAAATCGCGATATGTAGATAAAACATCGTTGAGTATGTTGGGTATTTCATCGTATATATAAAGCATGTGCTGAGGTGCATTGGCACGATAATCCAAACCCTCATTTTTTGTTTTGTTTCTATAAATACGATGTAAAAAGTCTGTTGCTTCTATCCTTAATTTGTCAAAAGATAAATTGCATTTATTAATGGCATCAATTGCATTTATCGCAGCATTGATGAGATGCAACGTAGTCATGCGCTGTTGCCCATCGATAATTTCTACGCAGTCGTCACTTTGATAGCAAACAAGAGTACCGATATAATAATGTTTTTCTTTATTGTGACACGAATTTGCAATATCATCAATTAATTGTTGAACTTGATTGCGTTCCCAAGCATATGAACGCTGGTAGAGCGGCACTTTGTATTTTGTTCCGTCTGACAACAATTCTTGCACGCTATATATTTTTGTTTTCATGCTATATATTCCAGTTATTCATAATTTCGATCCAATTAGAATCTAGAGGCAGATTTTTCCATTCAGTAACTTCCCGGACTGGAAATTTTGTAACAGTTCTATGTCTTTTTGTTTTCATAATTACCTGTAACAGCTCATTTGGATTGCATGCGTAATTTTCAATTGCCTCCCACCAAATTCTGTCCTTTTGAAGACGAATTAAAAATGCGCATCTGAATATTTTCCGAAATACAATATCTATATCAGCCTCTCCAAATTTATCTGTATATAGTACCAACGCCGCATCTATGAGAGCTCTAATGTATTGGTCACCCACTCTCCAATTTCCAATATACCCGTTGTACAGCACTTTCCACTCTGGAGTAAGTTGTAGCTTTTCGTCTCCAAATTGACCTTTCTTAATTTTTTCATAAATTGCTGAATAATGCTTAATCATATCGAAAAAAAGACTTCCGTCAACTATAGGCGCTTGAATCTGAAATGGAAATTCCTTTAGACCTAATTGCCATATATTATACAAGATTTTCGCTTGCATATCGCAAGGATATGTAGAACATTTTGACACGCTCTTAAAATAATCTATGTGTTGTCTTTCAAAAGCCCAACTCCCCGATCTACATGCTTCCCATATTTTAATTCTAAATAATATCTGAAATACTTTTTTTAATCTCTTTTCTTCCCACTCTGGCGTGTTGTTATCTATATTTTCCCAAAATCTTATATTCAATCTATCATACTGTGTCAACTCTCTAATTTCTCGTAAATGATATGCCTTTAGCAAATCATATGGCTCCAGCTCTTTTCCTCTGGAGTTTTGAGAATCAAAGAACTGAAAAGCTTCACGGATATCGGATAATTTGATTACAACAAACTCACATTGATTGCAAACTTTGTTGATATCAATCCCTGCACTATTTCGCTTGATATAGTCAAAATTTTGTTTGATGTTCGAGATTGATTCTTTACTTGAAAATCTATTGTTTACGAATGAACTAACAGTTTTTTCTCTGCCCATGGCTATCAACAATAGCGCCAATGTAACAATCCTCTGCTGCCCATCCACTATTTCTAGCTTATCGTTGCTTTCGTGCAAGACTAGAGTTCCAAGCCGATAATTTCCCTTCTTTAGGAAATCTCGCATGTCATCAAGCAATTGACCTACATTCTTAGTTCCCCAGCGATAGGGCCTTTGGTATATCGGTATCGAAAGCTTGTTGAACTCTATATCGCCTACAGTTTTGGTTTCTGTTATAGTTTCATTTTTTTGCATATCATCTATTTGTTTATACTATTTAAAACATTGTTATCTTGTCAAGCATTTTCTTCTCCGTATCGCTTATTCAGTATGGTCTCTGTATGTTTCTGCTGCGAAATGTGGTGCTGTTTTTTATCACTTCCATGTTGTCTTATGGCTTGTTTTGATTCTCAGCCATTGAGAGCAGCCGGATGGCGGGTTTTGGGTTGTTTTCGGTTTTTTTTCCCAGTAGGCGGGGCCTTGGAGTTGAAGTTTCCTTGCATTCAATGTTGGGGAAATTATCACGTCAAGTGGTTTCTGCGAAAAATCTGCGCATTCAAGCAATGCGGTCCACGCAATATTGCTTGCGACCGCACGTCGCGCAGGGTTGCCCCATCCATACGGAATCGAAGTGTTGGATGGCGCGGGAAACTAGCTCCGGATCCGTGGTCAGGATGCCAGCCTCGAAATTGCGGCGCTGCGCGCTTTTCATGCCCAGCGCCGCACCCGTCAGGTTGGCCGATCCGATATAGGCCGTCTCCAGGTCCATGATGATGAGCTTGAAATGAACCCGCCGACACATCACCCGCTCCAGGTTGGTTGCAAGGATGGGGTATTTGTCGAAATCCTCGCGGAACGCCGGCCCCGGCTCCTTCGCATGGATCAGCCGAACATTCACCCCGCGCTCCAACAGAGAAGCCAGCACCCCCAGCAACGGCACCGCCTTCCGCCCCTTCTTCACATACACGTCCTTTATATCCGCCGTCCCAATCCACAACTCCCGCTTCACACCCACCATCCGCTCCACCACCTCACGGTAGTGGAGCTCATCGCAGATGTAATGGGTGTTATTATGCATGCGAGATTAGCATCTGGACGGTGCCACAAAGTTAGTCCCATCCCGAGGGGGGGCGAACCTAGGAGTTGGCACCGTTATTCTCCAGATAGCCGCTTAGCCTTGCGCTGTCCCAGATGGTCAACAGCCGTTTGCGCACCTCTTCAAAATGCCGGGTCACGACATTCTGGATATCATCAACAAGCAATCTGCATTTCAAGGACAATTCGCCTTGGCAGTTTGAATCCCCGGTTGCGACCCAGTCGTTGACATGTTGCCACCCGGCAGCGTTGCAGACTTTTCTCCATTCGTCGCATGATACTCCTGTGGGACGGGAAAATATGGCTTGGTATGAGATGGTGCGGTCGCCAGGATTGATTTCCGACTGCACAGCCCACAGAACATCTACACCCCTAAACTTGATCTTTTCGCCGATAAGCAGCCAAGTGGTAAGAGTATCGTAGAATGTTGGCTTGTCGTCCAAGGCAATCCAAGTTCCGTCTTCTACATTCTTTTGCTGTCTCCGCCAAACATAGGTGCAGATTCCCCATTGGTTGAAGCCATCAAAGTGATTGTTCAATTTCTTGAAGACATCATACCTGATTTTAGCTGCCTTAGCCATCCAGCTTTGCCCAGTGTACTTGCAATCCAGCACACGTTGTCTCAAATCGCGCACATGCAAATCTTCGTATACCTTCTTGATGATTTCTCCCTGCCGCGCGCGCACTAGCTTGCGCATCGCGCTAAGCGTACTTTCTTGGGTTATGGAGTCGTATGTCTCCTGATTGTAGAGGAAATGCGAAGATATTTCTTCATCCTCCTTCGCGTGGCTCTGGGAAAGGTCATAGGCACCTGCGTACGAATCGTTCTTCATCCTGTTGTGCCTGAAGTACATAATCTGCATATTTCCTATTTCGTTTCGGATGTTGTTGTCATCGCCACTCCACCAGGAATCTGGGATGACATGGTCCATGTCCCAAGGCCTGTTTTCGTGGCTCTGCCATGTGGAAGGCTATGCGGGGTCAAATCCGGATTGCAGCATCCTGTTGACGTACTGCCGCTGGAAATAATACAGGATATTGTTGTCGGCACGACCATATATGCTTCTGAATATATCAAGCCAATAAGTGGAATACCGCATGTTGTCCTTTTCTTCAGCGGCGTTGTCGATGTCGGCAGGATACGGCCAAGTGAAGGCGTGGTAGAAGGAAGCCCCGACCAGGCCGATAGCCATGAGCCCCAGGAGATCGCCCACGGAGCCGGCGTTCATTGCGGCGTTGTAGAATCCTTCACAGAAATACCTGCGCCCCTGCGCAGCGTTTGTGCCGCACATAACATACGGGAGAAGACAGAGGAGCGGGAAATATTTTTTAGCCAGGTCTGTGTTCTCGTTGAATAAGCGGGGGTAGTGTTCAATCAAGCTGAATATCACATACAGCCAGTTGTCTTCCCTGTCCGAGAGGTAAACATACGAGGGGACCCGGTTCAAGTCGTCCGCCTTGCCGATGCATGCCATGAAAGTGTCCTTGGCCCGCTGCAACGGTTTGTCCTCGCCGTACAACCTCAAAAGTTCTGCGGCACCCGCCTCGCCCTGTTTGAACCAATCACATATTGCTTCTGTAGAAACGTTGGCCGTGTAATTCCACTTGCCGTTTTGTGCAGAAACAGCAGACTTTGCCATGCGGGCGGCAAGCCGCGTTATTCGTTCGGCAGGCAGGAAGTTTTCACGCAAAACGTTGTTTTCCTCCTTAATGCTGAATGTTTCCGTTTCGCCGTACACACATACCGCCGAATAGAGCTCATCACGGGCGGAAAGGGGACTGCCGCCGCGGTTGATCCTGGCAAAGACCTCCCTAAGCTTGGCTGGCTCGGGCTTGAAGTCCGGGATGGTGACCAGCGGTATGATTTCGTTCCCGATATCGCGCAGCCGCTTTGCCCAATCACTGTTCCGGAGTTTTTCAAAACCTGCAGGCGGCGTGTCGGAGTTCAGAATCGATGGCAACGGGCAATACTTATACTTGTGGTATTGCTCCATGGGCATGCCCTCTTTCAAATCTGCAATCTTGAAAATGTCTTGCTTGTCGGCGTCATTTTTGAGTTCTTGGTTTTGTTCATCACGCTTAGCGGCAGAGAAGGCGTTCAACCTCACCCCGTCGCTCACTTCATCCCTTTGGTATCCCCAGGGATGGCGCTTGGTGCAGACCATAAAAACGGGTTCTCCATCGTCCTTTTCTGCGACCCACATGGTGGCCTGCTCAGAATTCTCGAACCCGAGGCAGATGGCATTCAAACGCTGTTGGCCGTCTATGAGGGCTTTTGCGCCACTGCTGTCATTGTAGCATTGGAAAATGCCGATAGGGTAGCCTTTAACCAACGAGTCCCATAGGTTGACTATTTTGGAGGGCTCCCACACAAGGCCGCGCTGCACAGCCGGGATTCCGATTAATCCGCTTTTCTTCATTTCGTACAGCCCTTTCAGGCTGTATAGCCCAACATTGTTGTTTTCTTTGTTGCTCATAGTGTTTATAGTGTTGTATGAAATTGTCTCACCTTATCATCCAGCAAAGGCACTGCCCCAGCTGCTAGGAGTATTTGCCGGGATTTTATGTTGGAGGTGGTGTCTAGGGGAGTTTGTTCGTTGTTGTCCCTTGCGTTAGGGTTGGCGCCTGCGGCGAGGAGGATTTCTACCATTTCCGTGTTTTCGGCGTGGTGGTGAAGCGGGGTGCGGCCGTTGGCGTCGGCGGCATTGGGGTCGGCTCCGGCTTGGATGAGGAGGCGGAGCTGGTTCGGGGAGTATACGGCCATGATGGGGGTGCCGTCTCTGATGCCGCGGGCGTTGGGATCGGCTCCTGCGGCAAGGAGGAGGGAGATAGACTCTGCGTTGTCGCCGGTGCAGAAGAGGGGTGTACAATCACTGGTGTCGCGGGCGTTGGGGTTGGCGCCGGCGGCGAGTAGGCGCTTGACTTTCTGCGGGTCTTCAGCGTGGTGGTGGAGCGGGGTTTGGCCGTCTGCATCGGTGGCGTTGGGATTGGCTCCGGCATCCAACAGGCGTTGCAAGGCGAAGGCATCTGCCACGTGCATGAGCGGGGTGGAGCCGTCATTGGCGTGGGAATCCGGCGGGGTGCCGGCGGCGAGCAGGAGCTCCACCTGGCCGTCGCTGCACCATTCGTGCAGGGGTGTCCGGCCCGCGTTGTCCACAGCGAGGGGATCCGCGCCGGCCTCCAGCAGGATGTGGGTGTCCACCTCGTCGTAGGCGCGCATGAGGGGCGTGCGGCCCTCGTTGTCGGCGGCGTTGACGTCTGCCCCTGCGCGGAGGAGGAGGGTGATGCCCACGGGGTCGCGCATCTCGTGGAGTGCGGTGCGACCTTCCTCGTCGCGGGCATTGGGGTCGGCACCGGCCTGGAGGAGAGCCTCGGCGATGGGATACGAGCGGGATTCCATGAGCGGGGTGCGTCCCTGGTTGTCGGTTGCGTTGGGGTCAGCCCCTGCGCGGAGCATGGCAGCAATCACATCCAGTTCCATCCCTCGGAAAAGGCAGGTCTTGCCTTCCTCGTCGCGGGCATTGATATCGCTGCCGGCGTGCAGGAGCAGGTCGACGCACTCGGCATCGCAGGCGGTCCAGAGCGGGGTGATGCCCTGGGAGTCCACCACATCGGCGCGTACTCCGGCGCGCAGGAGCAACTTCACCGCATCGGCGGAATGCCAGCCGTACAGGGCGTTCCTGCCGTCCTCGTCAAGGGCGTTGACATCCGCCCCGGCCTCGATAAGCATGGCGTGGATCTCGGTGTCGCCCGCCTCCATGAGAGCAGTGCGTCCGTACTGGTTGCGCGCGTTGACATCCGCCCCGGCGGCGAGCAGGAGCTTGACGGTTTCAGGGTCGTTGGCCATTAGGAGCGGGGTGTCGCCGTCATTGTCCGCGGCGTTGACGTCCGCCCCGGCGCGCACCAGGAGCTCTGAGAGTTCCGTGGACCGGCTGAGCAGGAGCGCGGTACAGCCGTTGTCATCGCGGGCGTTGACGTCCACGCCGCAGTCCAGGAGGAAGCGGACCACGTTGGGGAGACCGGCGCGGGCGGAATCGAGAAGAAGGTTGGAATCCATAGGGAATTATGATTAGGATTTACCCGTCTTCGCAGTACCAGGCAAGCTGGTGCTGCTACGCCGTGGCTTCGGGCCTTCCGTCTCCGCGTGGCTACGCCGAGACAAGCCGAAGCTCCGGCCCTACGGGATTTGCTTGGGATTATCTACGGCGGAAGTGCCAGACTTGGCATTTGGAATCGGAGTAGTAGAGGCCCTTGTCGGTGACAGCCAGGATTTCACCGTTGCCGGGGTAGATGAGCTCCTGGAAGCGGAACTGATGGGGGCAGCCGAGGTTGTGCCAGACGATGCCCTTGAGGTCGGAGTACTGGAGCTGGTGCGGATCCTTGGGGGAGATGCGGACCAGGGTGTTCGGGGATGCTGTGATTATAGTAGGCATGATGGTAATTTACGATTTACAATTTGGGAAGTTCGCGCGCCCGGAGGGGCGCGGGGGGTAATCACCAGGGGATGCGGCGCTGGCGGAGGTAGTCCTGGGCGGCGCGGCAGCCGACCCTGGCGGCCTGCTGGACGAGGGAGATGCCGTACTGGGCGTTGATGGGCGTGTTGCCGACGCCGGAGATGTACATCTGGCCCAGCATGTTGAGGGCATCGCCGTTGCCCTGGCTTGCGGCCTGTTGGAAAAACCTGCGGGCCCTTTCGCCATCGCCTTGCTGGAGAGCCTGAATGCCCTGCATGGTGACGGCCTGGAGCTCTATCTGGCGCATGAGGATCTGCATTTGCATATCCTTGGTTTGCGCAGCGAGCTGCCCTGCGAGTTTATGGACGGCTGCCCAGTCGTTTCTCTGGACGGCGGGCATGATTTTTTCATTGTAGAACGCCTTGTCTTCCGCGGAGGTTTCAGCGGAGAGGGGAGAGGCGGCGGCCAGCAGGACGAGTGCCGGGAGGACGGTGCGGAATATATGGGGTGTTTTCATAATGGTAATTGGAATTGGAATTAGGATTAGGATTAG
>JAZLFB010000264.1:0-15398 GCA_045615585.1 Akkermansia sp. | reverse complement strand
TGGGCTCCAGGTCCACCACGAAGGAATTCCAGGAGGAACCGCTCAAGTCGTAGGTGTCGGCATTCAGGAACACATCGGCATTTTCGCTGTTGGCAATGATTTGCGGACTGGTGACATTTCTGCCGAAGATGCCGTATCCGGCGTTCACGCTGAGCGTGCCTGCGCTGGAGACCTTGTCGAGCGCGATGCTGCCCGGGCTGTCAAGCGCCAGGGCTGCCGTGACGATGCAATCGGAATCCGCCGTGTAGCCGGAGAGGTCCATGTTGCCCGTGCTGCGGAGGCGGACGGGGCTGCCATCCTCACTTTCGATGCCCGCAAGCTGCAGGTTGACATTACCATCCACGTTGATATCCGCTCCGGAATGGAATGTCATCATTTGTGCCGCCCGGATGGTACGGTCCTCCGCGCCGGTGATGGTCAGGCTGTCTGCGAAGGTGACCTGCCCTGCGAAATCAATGTCTCCGGGGCTGTCAATCACCAGCGCATTGCGGAATGCGCAATCGGAATCCGCCGTGTAGCCGGAGAAGGCCAGGTTGCCTGTGCCGTGGAGGCGGATGGCGCTGCCGTCTGCGGTTTGAATGCCCGCCATCCGGAACGCGGCATCACCGCCAATGGTCAGCGGGGAACCGCCGCCAATGGTCAGCAGCTCCGGCGCCAGAATGGTGTAGGGTGCCTCACCGCCGAAGGACAGGCCCTCGCTGAACGTGTGTTCCCCGTTGATTTCCAAGACGTTCAGGCCCATTTTGCCGTTATCTTGGCTGAAAGAGGCAGAACGGATTTCCTCCGGCAACCCATTGAGCACAAGGTGCCCGCTGTAGCCGATATCGACGCTATTGAGGTCGGCCGGAGCGTTCTCCGCCTTGAACCAGAACTTGTAGGCTGTATTGAAAGCGTTGAACTTGAGGTCCTTGGAGCTGCCGCCGTGCCAGTGCAGGCCACCCTCCGCCTCGCTCGTTCCAAAGGTGCGGAAGCCGAGCCCGGTGTCCAGGTCGCCGTAGTAGTCGATGCGGCGGCCTATGATGTTCAAATCATCTTGGGCTGTGGGAGTCAGGTTTCCGTTGCGGGCGTCTATGGTGACATAGTTGCCGTTGAGGGCGGAGAGCTTGATTGCCCCGTCTGTCTGAAGGAAGACATCGCTGTCGGCCCCCAGCGTGTAGGTGGAGGTGCCGCTGATGTTGAATGCCTTATCCGCAGAACCGATACCTCCGTTCGCATACAGGGAGACAATGCCGCCCTGGCTTTCCACGGAGCCGGTGATGGAGCCGGTGGTGGAGAAGTACAGGTTCCGGGCATTGATGGCGTTGGCACCGAAGTCTATATCCCCGTTGGCCTTGACAAGCACGGTCTTGCCGTCTGCACTGAAGACCGGGGCGTCAATGCTGACGAAGTTGCGGGCCTGGACAATGTAAACGCCGTTCTCCTCATGGATATCCATCGGCACGGCCTGCTGCAGGAGCTGAAGCTCCAATATATTGATTTGGTCCGGCAGGACAGTGAAGTGGGTCATGGCGTAGTGGAGCTCGCCCGTAACCGGATCTTCGGATACGAGATTGACTCCCTGCCTCCTTCCGGAGCGTATTTCCTGGCGGAAGGCATTGACCCAATCGGAGTAGACGAAGCTTCCGTCTTCCTTGATGGCGATGGGTTTGAAGGAGAAATTGAACACGCCGCCGCCAATGTCCTTGTCGGCGTTTGTCTTGAGGGAGACCCCCTCTTTGGCGCGGATGGCGGGCGGCAAGTCGCCGAGGGGTTGCCCGGAAGCCACGGCCGCCGGCCCGCCTTCCAACAAACTCAGATTCAGGAGGGCGGTCTGAAGCCCGCTCGCGGCAGAGGCTACGTCTCCAAGCACCTTGCTGTCCTGGGCGCTGTAGGAGCGCTCCGGATTATAATCCTCAAACAGGTACTTGATGGCTTGGCACATCTCTTCATCATACATGTAGCCGAGCTTGTTGCCGAAGGCATCGTACCTCTCCGGGTTGATGAAATTGCCGTCGGCATCCTGGTTGACATAGTTGCCCTTGTCATCTTTCATCCAGTAGAGACGGTAGGCAATCTCGTTGAACTCGCCGAAATCGATATCGTCGTCCTCGGAGCCGTGCAGTTTGACAATTTCATCTGTAAGGTCTGCCACCAGCTTGTTGTAGTATGCGGGGGCAAAGACATCCTGCAGCTTGTCGGAGTGATCCGCCAGGTAGGCCAGGGCATCCAGCACGCTGGAGAATGTGGTGCCACCCACGGCGTCTGTGCCGCTGAGGGCATACAGCACCAGGCCGAGATAGTCTCCCTGCCCGTTGTCGTAGAGCTCCCGGAACTCCCTGGCCATCTCCTGCAGGGCCTCCTCCTCCTCCGGCAGGATGAAGGTGCCGTCCTCTGCGCGGTGGGTGTAGTTGCCGTCCCGGTCCTTTTCGTAATAAAGGCTCTCATAGTACACGAGCTTGGCGTAGTACTCGTCGGAGAGGTCCTCCCGGCTGGCAAGCGCCTGGCTCGCAGACGACGTGGAATCGGCACCGGGAGCGGCGTAGAGGTAGTTCAGGTTTGTTCCGGCGGAGGAGAGGATACCCCCGTTCGCGGAGATGCTCACCCTGCCCGTGCGGCTTTCCATGAAATTGACGGTGATGGGGGAGCTTGCGGTGGAGGAGATGGAGATATCCCCTTCTGCCACTGCAGAGAGGACGCCCGGGGCGAATGCACCGTCATTCACCAAAATACCGCCGGTGGCGGAGCTCAGGTAGGTGCTGGCGGCGGAGCTGCCGCTGCCGCTCACGGTGATTTGCCCGTTGGCCTCAATCACAGCGGCGTTCTTGGCGTGGAACGCCAGGTTGCCGATGGAGCCGGCGGAATGTATCTGCAGGTTGTTGCCGGCGTCCAAGGCCAACTGGCTGATTTCCCCATTGGAGGCGTGGGAGAGATAAATATCCTGCCCCGCGGAGAAGGACGCTGTCTCGGCGTTGAAGGCGAGCGCCTGCTGCACCGTGCCGATGCTTCCCCGGTCCACTCTCATGTTGATGTCGTTACTGTCGATGAAAGCTCCCTGAGTCGAGGTAACGACGTCCGCTACGACCACCTCGCTGTAGGGAGCCTGGACACGCCCGGTGAAGTGGACCTTGCCGCCGGTGATGCTGAGCCCCGTGTCTTTGCCGGCACTGCCCAAGTGGATGGCGACGCTGTTGGACGCACCGATATAGAGCGAATCGGTGCTCTTTTCCGTGTATCCCAGCTTGTACTGCCAGCGGTAGGAGCTGCCGGGATTGTAGAGATCTTCCAAGAGCGTTTTAGGAGACAGACTGCGATCGGATTGCACATGGCCGTCCGTGATGCTCCCTCGGGGAACGTAGGTGGCGGTGATATCGCTTTGTCTCGCGCCTTTGCTGTTGATGGAGAATCTGTCGATGATGGTTCGCCTGCTGCCAATGTAGCCGGGGCGCGTGACTACGTATCCTTTCACAACATCCTTGCCAACGGGTGTGCTGCTGAACTCCAAACGGCCCTGCTCCTCGATATCCGTCTCGGTCGTCATTGACAGTTTGACCTGATAATTCGCCAGGCCGGTGTACAGGTCATAGTTCGAGGAAAGGAGACTGGAGGTGGAGCCCACCTTCCTTGTCCACTTCCCCTCAGCGTCCTGCGTATAGGTGGTGGTTACCCCCGTGGCCGTGTTGTTCAGGGTGATGCCGTAAGACTTGGTTTCCCTCAGGTCAACATTGCCGATGTTGAGAAGGTACCCGGTGTTGTTGACGATTTCCACCGGGCGGGAGTTGCTCGCCACATACAGCCCGGTCTTGGTTGCGTCCGGATTGGAGTTGACGATGGTGCCCTCAATGTAGATGCCTGTCGGCAGGGTGGTGTAGTTGTTGAGGCAAATCTCATGCACTGCCGCATCATACACGAGCGAGATGCCCTGGTAGCCATCCAACCTGAAGATTCTGTTGATGCCCCCGCTTGCTTCGTAAAGCTTGTCAGCCTCTGCCACCGTGATGACCTGGTTGTCGGAGGTCTGCACATTGAAGTTGGGGTTGATGGTTATTTGAGATGACTGGAAGCCGCTGTAAATCGCGCCGTTGAGATCCACGATCTTGGCCTTGATGCTCACGGTTCCACCGGCAATGACGGGATCCTTGATCTTGGCGGTTTCGGCAGCCTTCTTGATATCCCCGGCAGAAATGTCCCCGGGGTATTGCTCGGGTGTGTAATCTGCAAATTGCGCAGAGGCCTCTTTTTGCCCATCATCGCCGCTGTTCTTTGCTATGTCGTCGGCCCTTTTTTTAACTTTAGCCGGGAGGGTGGCAGACCAGTCCTGGAGCAGCTTGGAGTACATGGCGAGCGTGCTGCCTGCAATGGCGTATTCTGCAGCGGGTTGGTCGTATGTGAAGTTGCCGCCGGCTTCAAGCGTGGTGGTTCCGCTGTATATAAATCCAGTGATGGTGAGGTTGTGTTCGCTCTTGACGAGGAAGGTGCTGTACGGCAGCTGGTACACGCCCGAGAGGAAGAGGTCTCCCCCCGCCACACTGCGGATGGCCACGCCTTCCTTGAGAAGCAGGTCCGGTGCCGCTTCATAAACCCCTACGGCATTCTCCACGGCCTGGCGGTTGAAGATGAGTCCTGTATCATGCCCGCGGAGCGTCACTCCCTGGGTTTCTACATCGCCCAACAGCTCAGAGGGGAAAAGAATATCCAGGCCGTGCTCGGCGGGGCTGAAGAGCTTGCCCGCAAGCACGTTCTGTTTGGCCTTGGTTTCAATGCGGAACGCCATGCCGGAAAGGGTGAGCGAATTGACAATCAGGCGGTCTTTGCCATCTACCTTGACGGTGCGGAAGAGAGCCTGCGCGGCGGCTTCCGGTGCCTCCCAGCCGTTTGCCAGTTTTGTGCTGCCATCGAATATCTCTTGGGGCGTGATGAACTGCATGTTCACCTTGCCGTCCTTAACCAGGAATCTCACGCTGGCGGCGGAATTCAGGCCCGCGTACAGTTCTGCATCTTTGCCGATGGTGATGGTGGAGGTCACCTCCGCCGCCGTGTCGCGCGCAGCTGCGGTGAAGTCCTCCGCCGTCCTGTTTCCTGTGGGTTTCCCGTCTGCCCCCACCGTGCTGAACGATTTCTTGACGGTGTTGGCGGAGCTGTCGTTGTAGATGGCCAGCTCTCCGCCCGCGCGCACATCCTCGTTGATATTGAGGGTTTCGCTGCGCTTGTTGTAGATGATGGCCTCATCCTTGCCCCAGAAGTAGTGGGTGGTATTGGTGTCGTCTGCCCCCGCCTGCACGGTGGTGCCGTCCACAAGCTTATACAACCCCTTGGTGCTGCCGGCCTGGATAGTGATATCGCCTATAGATTCCACGGCTTTGTTGATGTTCACCGTGTCCGTTGCGTCAATGGTGTTGGTGACGCCGGAATGGAACGTGGGGATAATGGCTCCGCTGGTCACGCTGTTGATCATGTTGTGCCTGGCGTGGGAGTATGCGGTGAGCTCGGTGTCCCCCCAGGTGTCTATGCTGCCGTTGAGGTTGAGCGTGGCGGTCGCTTTGGTTTGGTCGTAGGTGTTGACGCGGCAGTTGGCGTTCAGGGCTCCGATTGCCTTGAGAGCAATCTCCGCATCGCTTTCCACGTTGTTGGTGGCGGAGATAAGCGCCTTGTAGGCGCCCCGGTTCAGATAGTGGGCCGCATCTCTGCGGCGCCGTATCTTGGAGCCGCTGCCCATGGTCACCGTGGCAGTCACGGTTTCCTTGGCATCTATGGTGCCTATGGATGTACCGAATCCGGCGGCAAAGTCTGCGCCGTACACCATGGAACCTTTTGTCTTGTCCTTCGGCTCGAACACTGTTTTGTTGTGAGCGGTGATGTTCACATCATCCGTCAAGATATCCAACTCGTTGTTCCCCGTACCAAGGGTTATATCGGCACCCTGCGTGATATTCGTTGTCACCTTGCCGGCGTTGACGTCAAGCAAGAGTGCTCCGCCCGCCAGAAGCTGGGTGACCTGAACATCGACATCCGTCTGAGCTCGGGCATTGAACTTTTCGACATCGACTTTACCGCCGTGCAGCGTGATGGTGGAGGTAGACTTGCCGGCTACGGAGAAACCGTTTCTGCCGTAGGGATTCATTGCGATGGACACGCTCACCTTTTCTGCGTTGCAGAGGTATTTTCCCGTGTTGAGCGCCTCCAGGGTGAGCGCATGTCCCGTGGTGGGCTTGCCGTCGACTCCAACGCCCGTGGCCTCAAAGCCCGTGCCGATGGTGACCTCGCTGAAGACATTGCCATTGCTGTAGGTATTGAGGACATCCGGGAGCCCAACAAGAGAGCCCACACAGTTGCGCCCCTTCATATCAGCCGTATGCTCGTTCCTGGCGCGAACGGTCAGGGTTCCACCCCGGAGCTTGACATTGTTACCCAGCGTTGTCTTGTTGTTGATATTTTCCGTGAACGAGTTTTCCGTGACTCTCAGCTCAGCGACACCGACATTCACTCCCAGGAAGGAGAGGGTTGCGTGCGCCTTGACGAAGGAATCTATGGAGAGCACACCGGTGGTGGCGGTAATCTTGTTCCCGTTCCCTATGCTCAAAGTGGCGTTGACTGTATCGATTATATTTATGAACGGGAGGGAAAACGCCACGCCGCTCACAGCAATGTGGTCCGTGATGAGCCCTATCTTGCGGTTCATCTCCTGCTGAATGTTGACGGTTGTGCCGGTAATGCAGACGCTGTCTCCGGTGATCAGATTCTGCGTGCTGCAAAATTGGAAGCTCTGCTCCGATGTGTCCATCTGCTCGATACTGATTGTGACATCATAGGTGGAAGTGTTGAATGTGCCGTCGGATTTGGTCATGATGGTGACGCCCCCGGCATCCGCGATGATACCGACACCGCTGTCTATGGTGAGGGTGTTGGTGTCATTCTGGTTGAAGGTGGGGAAGATAAACACGAGATTGCCACCACCTGCACCAGTGTTGACATGTAAGAACTGTTCAGCAACATTGGAAGTTGTGCCGAGCGTGATGGCCCCCTTTTCCGAATGCAGCGTCGTTTTGCCTTTCAGCTCGATTGTGGTGGTGGCGGTGTCCTTCCAATTGTGCTTGGAGACCACTACCGCCCCGGCTCCCACGGTCACTCCCACATTGCGGAAAATATCGCTGTGGTCCTGCACCGCGTCTATGACGATGTCGCCTTTTTCGGTATTGAGAATGGTGTTGTTGACTGTGATTTTCACCGTGGACGCCAAGTCTATGCCAATGGAATGGACGCCGACAGCCAGCATGCCCCCCGTCACGTTGACCGTGACCGGCTCTGTCTTGATGGTGTCCATGGCCAGGATGACGGCTTCGCCGGCCACGTTGGCGGTTCCCGCCACAGGATTGCCTGCGGTATCCTTCCCGCCCAGGTCGAGCACGGCGGAGGTCTGCGGTTCTTTCGATATTGTGTTTATGGCCTTAGTGGCATCGCGCATGGATGTTCCGATATCAGTACCGAGGCCCAATTTGGCATTGTCGGTCAGCTTGATGTTGGCGTTGTTGATCAGCGCGGCGATGCCTTTGATTTCATCGTCGATTTGTGCCGCAGCAGCATCCATTTGATTCTGGGTCTCTGAAGAGGTGTTGTTCGAGACGCGCATGACATTGAAATCCACGTTGGCACCCAGCCCGAACAGGGATATGGCGGCGGAAACCGGCACGGTGGTGTTGGTGAGATATCTGTTCGTATTCGCATAAATGTCCAGATTGCCGCCCACATTGAGGGTCATGGCCCCCTTTATCATGGCATTGGCCGTGCCTGCCAGGTTGATGGCATTGGAACAGGTGTTGGCGGCCACCGACGGCAGTTTCGGATTAACGGTAACGGAGAAGAGCCACAGGTGCGAGCGCAGCCATTGTTCGTTGTTCGCCATGACGTTCAAATCCCCGCTGGAGATGCCGACAATACCATTGTCTCCGGTACCCACGTTAGCCTTTTTGGTGGTGATGCCCACAATCGCTCCATCTTTAGTCTTGGCCTTGTCTGCCGTGACAGCGGCCTCCGCCACACCGCGCAGCACCACGCGCCCAACGCTCACGTTGAGCCCGGCGAACTGGCCGCCCGCCACATTGACCGAGACGGCATCCGCGCTGCTGTACTCGTTCGCAAGCACATCCATGGAACCGGAATGCACGCTCACATTGTGCGCCTTGGCCAGCACGGTGTCCGTGACATTGATCATGCAGACATCCACGCCGCCGCTACCGCCGAACAATCCCAGCGCCCCGTTGGCAACCGTGAAGCGGGTGCCCTTGCCCTTGCCCACGTTGGAGGTGTTGTCGGCCGCAATGGTGAGGGCCCCGTCCATGTTTACAACGGAATCCTCCATGTAGGCGGTGACCTGGTGGTTGATGGTGCCTGTGAGACCGCCGCCGGCGAGGCCCACCAGCGCGGACCCGCCGCCGCCGATGATGAGGGCGGCCAGGTCTGCCTTGCCGGTAGCGTGCAGGTTGAATCTCGCGGCATCGCCCACACCGCCGCCAATCATGGTGGCCGCCGTGGTGGCGTTGTCCTTCAACACGGCATAACTGGCGCCCAAGGCACCGCCGGGCTTGCTCTTGGCGCCGATTTGCAGGGCCAGGGTGCCGAAGCCGAAGGTGAGGTCGCTGCTGCTGGTGGCATCTGCGGTGATGATGGCGTTTTTATCTGCCTCCACCGCCTTGTCGCGCTTGTTGAAGAAGGAGTCCTTGATGTCCACCTGGGTGAAGGAGTAATCGGTCATCCAGGTAAAGCTGCCGCTACCGGCAAGGCCGAGCAGGGAGCCGCCCGCCGCGACGGATGTGTTGAGCCCCGCCGCGGTTCCACGGGTGGTGCTCTTTGCCAGAAGCTCCGTGGTGCCGCTGTTGTTGATGACGCTCTTGTCCACCATCATCTCCGTCAGGTTGGATTCCCCGGTCCCGCTGCCGCCCACGTACACAAGGGAAACCGCCGCTCCCACGCTCGCACCGGGTTTCATCGTGCCCACTCGGAACTCAACGGCGCCCACGCCGTCCGTAAACGTGCGATTGCTCGCGGAGAGCGCCTTGAAGGTGCCTTTCTCAGAGGATATGGTCAGGTTGCTGTCCTTGATCCGGGTGATCACCTGGTTGTTGAACTTCATGATGTTGACCATGCCGGTGATGGCGGCATAGCCGGTGCTGCCGGAGGCCCCGGTGGAAATGAACGTGGTGGACAGGTCGGAGGAGGCCAGGATGTCCGCAGTGCTCTTTATCTTGGCATCCACGTTGTTGATCTCCGCCAGGGTGAGGGCCCCGGAGAAACTGCCCCAGGCCATCACCAGGCCGATTCCGGCGGTTTCGCCGAATCCGCCGCCCAGACTCCACAGGTGCACGCGGTGGTTGTCCGTGGCGTGCAGCGTCAGGCTGCCGGCCTCAATGGCCAGCTTGTCTTCCCCCCCCTCCTTCTGGCGGATGGCCGCCGTGGTGGTGGAGTTCACAGGCGCAAAGGTGAACACGCCGCCCGAGCCGATGGTGGTTCCGTCTCCCTTCGCTATCCCGCCGCCAAGGCTGATGGCGGTGATGACGGAGGTGTCGGTCGCGGTGACCTCCAGATTCCCGGGTGTGGTGACAGTGCAGCCCTCCACTATGGCGGAGCTGTTCATGGTCAGCGCATTGCGGGCAATGGCCGCACCGGCGTCGAAGGCCACGCCGTTGTCATCCAGCATTTCGGGGAAAGTTTCCCCGATTTCTTCCAAATCCTCCAGGCTTTCTCCCATGAAATCGCCTTCTCCGCCATTTTTGATAGGCACACCTCCTTGAAAGTCGCTTTCATATTTGTCCATGTTGTGTCCGAAGAGGAGTTCGTTCTGCCGGTCGTTAAAAACCTTTGCCGCTTTGTCTGCGCCTTCAGAGCGGGCCGAGATGGTGAGCTCAAGGTTCACTCCGGCACCCAGCGTGAGGGAGAAGGATGCCATGTCTGTGAGCGAGGTGACGGACACGCTGTTCGATGTGATGCTGCCCCCGGAAAGGAGGGAAGCCGTGTTGCCGGTCAATCGGTTGAACGCGGTTCCGGCAGAAATGCCGGCGGTGGCGGCACCCACTCCCGCCGCCACATCCACCGCCACCACCGTGGAGGTGTTGCTCGCATCGACTTTGAACTTGCCAAACGGTTTTGCCGGATTCGGCGTGTAGTTGCAATCCGTGACGCTGGCTGTGGTATTCATGCTGCCGGAGTTGACAGACAGGGAACCGGCCATGGTGAGCGTGTCCTTATCCCCCGATCCGTTGATGGCGGCATCCGCCGCCACAGAGACGATGGTGGTTTTCTCCGTTGCCTGGGTGGTGATGTCGCTGTAGTCAGGGGTAGTGCCCGCGGCAATGGTTGTGGCTTTGACCTTGTACTGCCTGGCGGCAACATCAGACGCGTTGAGAGTCACGCCCACGTTGGCGGCCACGGTGGCGCCGTTTTCCTCATTCTCATCCTCGTCCTGCTCCGGCGCGCCCGGCTGCTGGAGCTTGCGTTTCCAGGCGCCGGCTATGCCGACATTGACCATAACCCCCGTGTTGTGCGCCTCAACGCTGAAATCGCAGCCAGTCCCCAACGTCAGGGTGATATCGTTACCGCTCACGAAGGTCTTGGCGGGCTCGCCCACCATGTATTTCCAAGTATCCTCAAACTTCTTGTCGATGGCAAGCTGGTTGCCCAGCATGGCTGAGGTGAAGGCTTTGTTGGCCGTGACGGACACCCCCGCGCCTACGGCGACGCTGCCGTCGCCACCCGCATACAAGCCGGCAATGTTCAGCAGGGTGCTCTTGTCCGTGGCGGTAACGGTACTCCCCCCATCGCCGGTGTCGGTGAGGGTGATGTTGGCGCCGCCGCTGATTTCGCTGACGGTCATCTTGTCCTCCAGAATGATGTTGACACTGCCTTGAACGGCATTAACGCCGGCGTCGAGGGTGCCGCCCAGGCTCATTTCCAGCATGAAGGCGTCTCCCGTGGCATCCACATGCAGGCTGCCCGCATTCAGCGTGGCCGCACCCACGTAGGTGACGGTGTTGAGAGACTTCTTCCCCATGATAAACGAGGCCCCGTAGCCGTTATTCGCCGACAGCGAGGACATGTACGGCGGGAAAGACAGGGTCACGAACACGGGAAGCTTCCCGGCAAAGGTGGCCTGCTTGCCCTGGGCGGAGGAAGTGAGGCTGATATCGCCGTTCGCCGTGAGCACCGCCCCGTCTCCGACAACTGTTGTGGTGTAGAGGTTGCGTACATCCACCACCAGCCCCCCGGCCCCTGCCGTGGTGATTTCCAGGGCTGAACCCGTTTTGCTTATGCATGTGGAGGCATGCGATGAGGTCAGGGAGTCCAGGACACCAAATTCCCCTTTGTCTTGGTAGGCGCTAAGATACTTGAGCGTTCCACGTAGGGCCTTGATGAAATCGGCGGGGCGGTCCTTGCCTTTGCTCTGCGCAGCCTTGCTCCAGCCTCTCCACCCCACAGCGTCCAAAGACATCGGCAGTTTCGTGGCGGAATTGACACTGATAATCCCGCCTGCCGTGATGGTGGCCTTCTCGCCGATTTGCGCCTTGGTGGTGCCGGAAACCACCGGCACCGACAAGGATACGCACACCGCGTTCTTGGCGGGTACGCCCACAATGGAGGTCTCTGCGCCGCAGGCCGCCTCTATGGATGAGGTGGCGTCCAGCGTGACGGAGCCTACCTTGGCCTCCGCCTTGCCGCCGAAGTACAGGGTGTTGTTCGAGATGACTATATCGCTGGCAATGGCGAGATCAAAACAAAACTTCGCCGCTTCTTCCGGATCTTGGAATTTGGCGAGTTGGTCATAGAGCTGCTTGATTTCGCCTTCATACTCGCTTAAGGTCTCGATGAGTCGAACAATCCCTTTATACTCGGCGATGGGCTTGAATCTCTCATCACTATCCGGGTCCAGGGAAATGCTACAAACGCCCAGGTCTATGGTAAGGCATTTGGCGAGAACATCCCTAAAGAACCCCATCTTCTCCCCATCGCGCGGATTTTTCCCGGTGGCTTTCTCAATGGTGTACTTGGTGCTGCCACTCATGGTCAGGGTCGATGTGATTACGTCCTCTGACTTTATGTCGATGTTTCCACTGGTGGATGTGAGCTTGCCGTTGACGGTCGCCTTGTTCTCATGTATCAGCAGATTCATGCCAACCATGACCGTGCCGCGTCCGGAGGTGGCGTTATCCGGATTTTCTCCGGCGTCCCCCTCCGGCTGCTGGGCCAACTCCACCTTCTTCGCATCTCCCGAGCTCACGGACATGAAGGGCTTGGCCCCGACCGTGCTTTTTGTGCCAATCTTGATGTCTCTTGCAGCGTTTATCTCCACGCTTTCGTCTATGTTCAGGGTGTTGTAGTCGTTTCCCGCGGAGAGCAGCACACCCACGGAAGCAGTCTTGTTGGTGCTGGCGTACACGTTTCCCAAACTCACCGTGCTCTTGGTGGTGCTGGTGACAGACACCTTACCCCCCTCCTTCTCGGATTTCCCGGCGGTGATGGTGAGGTGTTTGCCCAGGTCAACCTTGCTGTTGTTGTAGATGTAGCCGAGGGAAATTCCAGCATAACCGTTCTTCGTGAACTTGAAGCCGCCCACGTTGGCGCAGGACGAGGATGCGATGGTGACGTTGTTACCCGCGATGGAGCCGGCATTGAGTCCTTCCTTCGTTTCTCCGTTGTCGGCAAAGGTGACGGAGGCATAGGAAACGCGCACCCCTATTTGCGGGGCATACAGTTTTGACGCGTCAATGCTCTTGTCGCCAACAGGCTTGCCAGTGAAGTACTTGGCGAGCAGCTTGACGAACTTGTCGGCATCGAACTTGACTACGCCGATTTGGTTGATGATTTGGGCGGGGACGGTGTCCTGGATGCCCGGTATCAGCTTCACTATCTTGGCGAGCACGTCCGTCTTGGTGGATGCGAGCATGTTGGATCCCTGGCCGTTTCTGGTCGTGGCGCTGATGGTGACATTCCCATTCGCCTTAATGTTGACGCCTTTGGCAAACGAGATGGCGGTATTGTACATGCCGGCCAATTTGATGGTAACATCGCCGGTAGCAACAACATTGAAGTTCTCTCCCACCTTCAGCTGGGTGGAGGAGCCGAAATAGGTGCCCAGCGCGGCATCCAGCTGCGACTCTTGGTTGTAGTCGATGGTGAAGTTTTTCGCCTTGTTGATGGACACATTGTTGCCGATGGTCATCGTGCGGCCATAGCCATGATGGTCCCCGTAGTTATTGGTGAGAGTCAGGCTATTCCCGTTGCAGTTGATTACTGTGTCGTTCGCAATGAGAGCGCTGCCTACGGTAGCGGTCACATCGGACTGCAAATTGATTGTGCCGGAGAGAGAGACGCGGCTGAAGCCGCCCGCCCAATCCCACTTTCCTCCCGCATCGGTGCCGAGAAGGCTCATGCCCAGCGTCTTTTGGATGAAAGCCCGGGATATCTCGTCGGCATTGTTGATGTTCTCGCCGGTGAGCTCTGCAGGATTCATCAAGACAATGCTGCCCGATCCCGCGCCGCCATCCACATTGAAGCAGTAGGCTCTGCCGAGCATATCGTACTCCGGGGCCTCAAGGTATATGATGCCGCCCTCCCCCATGCGGGAGGTGGCTTTCACGCTCGCGCCCTCGCCGACGGACAGCTTGCCGGCGGAAACCAGGAAAATGGCGCCGGCGTTCCCTCCCGATCCCCTGGTCTCGCGGCTGGAAGTCAGCGTGCCCACCACCTCCAGCAGCACGCCGTCCCTCTTTGCCGGAAGCGGCTCGGGATTGGGCTGGTCCCCGTCATGCGTTCCGGCCTCCAGGGAAATCACTCCGTCGCTCTCCTCCACCGAGGCAATCATGCCTTCCTGCACGAACACCCTGTGCGCGTTGGCACGCAGTGTTCCGGCCTCCTCCACGCGCAGTGTGGCGGCATTGCCCTTGGCAGAGGCGGAGATATCGCCGCCGGTGATGTTGCCCCCCAGCACAACGGATGCGGCCTGGGCGGCCTCCGCGCTGATGGCGGTGGCCAGGCTGGACTCCACCCTGGTGGAAGGATTCAGCTTGACAGATGCGTTGCCGGCGGTGGAGGCGGCCGCTATGTCTATGGTGCCGATGGCTGCGGTGGCACTGTCCAGGCCGTTCAGGTATTGCTTATACGCCTCCAGGTATTTTTGGTGCTTTTCGTTTATCGCCTCCTCGGTGTCGTCCTCCTGGATGGTTAAATCTTCGCTGCGCTCAAATTCCAGGTTGCCCACCTTCTTCTCCTCGGTGTTCGTGGCAGTCAGCGTGGCGGAACCGGTGATGTCGGTGGCGGCGTCCCCGTAGGTGCCCAAGGCAACCGCCGACACGGCGAGCGCGCCCTTGGATTCCACGTGCCCGGACACGGTCACCTTGGCGTTGCCGCCGCCTTCAGACTTGAATTCCATCTCGGCAACCGGAGTGTCCTCCGGGGAATCGGAAAACATCATGCCCGTGGAGGCGGTGATGGTCACATCCTCTTTGCCGGAGATATTGCCCTGCACGCTTGTATCGGCATTGCCGCGGATGGCAGAAGCCGCCATCGAAACGGTGGCTGCAGAGGCGGAGGAGTTCACGCCCAGCGTGACGGCGGCATTGCCCTGCGCGCTCAGCGCCGCGATATCCACGCCACCGGTGGCCGAAAGGGTGCTGTTGTCCTTGATGTCCACGCGCGCGCTGCCGCTCGTGGAGGTGGCGAGGATGCTCAGGGAGCCGCCCTCCTGCGCGGCGGCGCTGAGGGTGCTGCCGGTGATGGAGATAACGGCATCCGCGGCGTTGGTGGTGGCGGTGGCGAAGATGTTCAGCTCATCCGCCACAATGTTGCTGTTGGAGAGCGTGATGCTCACGTTGCCCGCGTAGGTGCCGTCCGCCAGCTCGTTGGCAGCGTTGAGCGTGAAACTGGTGAGCTTCTCCCCCTGCTTCACGGAGATGTTGTTGAGCACAATGATGCGCGCCTCCAGCATGTAGTCCCCGCTGATGGCCTGGTTGGAGAACTCCAGCTTGTCCGGGTCGATGTAGACCCAATCGGCGTTCAAATCGCCGCCGTCCACCAGCACGTCATCCGCAAAGATGGCAATCTCGGTCTTCTTTTCCTGCTTCTGCTTCTTGGCCTTGGCAACGGCCCTGCGGGCCTTGGCGGGCTTCTTGCCGAAGCTCAGGCGGCCGTCCTGGATGCTCATGCCCTTGGTGTCCACCTTGCGCTTGCCGGTGTTCACCATCTCGCGGAACTTCACGCCGGTGTTGATCTCGCCGCCCTTCACCTCCACGGTGCCGGCGCGCATTTCCACGCTGTTGCGGGCGTTCACCTTGCCCTTGATGGAGATGGTGCCTTTCTCGTTGATGGGCATGTCACCCGCCAGCACGGCCTGCGTGGCCGTGGGAGAGATGCTGCCGTCGCGCGCAATGAGCTGCTCC
>JAZLFB010000263.1:0-3735 GCA_045615585.1 Akkermansia sp. | reverse complement strand
CCCCGCCCCCACCGTCAACGGCTCCGTGGCAGCCACCGCCGGCCAGTTGAAGGTGGATGACCAGTGCGCCGCCACCATCACCCTGGGCAACGACCTGAATGTGACGGAACTCGTGACTATCGGCGCAGAGAGGGAGCTCGCTGTTTCCTCCGCAGCGGGAACTGCCAAGACCCTCACCGCAGGTGCCCTGAGCTTCTCCAATGTGAGCACCGTCATTTCCCTGCAGAACGTGAACATGGTCGTGTCCGGTGCCGCCACTGCCGGGGCAATTGAAGCCCATAGCAACAACAAAGGCACCATGAATGTCGGCAGCGGCGCCACGCTGTCCTTGAACGGCGGCGTCAATTGGGCAGAAGCCAACAACAAGCATGTTACCTTGAATGTGACCGAAGGTGGCACGGTGAACGTGGGCGCAGGCGGCACAAACCATGTGTTCCACGTGGTGAACGTCAATGCCGGCGGCACGCTGGACTTGGTGACATCTGCCAGCACGGCAACGGTAGACGGTACCGCCGGCAACATGACCGTGGGCGGTACGCTCAAACTGGCCGGTGAGGAGATGCTCACCGTGGGCGGCACGCTCACGCTGCAGACTGGTTCCACGCTGGATTTGGCGCGCATCTTTGCCACGCAGGAAGCACCGGTGCAGGCCAACCTCTTGCAGTCCGTGCAGAACTCCAACGGCCCGCTCTCCATCGGCGGCAACACCGGTGACAGCACTCTGCTCTCCGGCGGTCTCCTCGGGGCTGCAGCGCCTGCTCCCGGCGCCACCTACATCCTTGCCACGGCCAATGATATCAGCCTGGCAGGCAACGTGAACCTGAGCAACATTGCAGAGGGCTACACCGGCACGCTTTCCACACAGGATGGCACAGATGGCAAGCAGCTCATCCTTACGCTTACTGCGGTGGAGGCCAAGGATTTGATCTGGGACAACGCCAAGAATGATAACAAGTGGGATATTGCCACCACGGCCAACTGGCATGCCAGCGGTACAGACACGCCCGGCACCTCCACCTTTGCCCAGAACGACAATGTGACCTTCCAGAGCAGCGCTGGCACGGCTCAGCTGCAGCAGGCTATCACCGCCGGAACCATGACGCTGGAAAGCGGTGCCAACCTGACCGTGGACACCAACGGAAACAACCTGACGGTGGCAGATTTGGACACGGCGGGCACGACTTCGCTCACCAAGACAGGTGCCGGTACAGCCACCTTCGGTAATGCGGCTGGGGTTGCAGATACACTACAGAACCTGACCGTGAACGAGGGTACCGTGGAGTTTGACGGTCACGTGACAGTGAGTAACATTGCGATGAAAGAGGGCAGCGGCAACGGCAGGACCCTTAATTTGGACGGTGGCGCTACTGTGACGGGCACAGTCGATGCCAAGTTCGGCACCATCAATGTGGGGGGGGATTCCTCTTTCACAAAGCTGGACATGGGGCAGGGTGGTGGTTCGATAGCCAATACAGTGGTCAAGACAGGGGCAACTCTGACTCTCAGTGGTTTGTGGATGCGTGGCAACGGTGGCAACTCGGTCCTGACTCTAGAAGAGGGCGGCAAGGTGGCGCTTCCCCAGAATGTGACGGCAACGGGATTGGATAATGGCGGTACCGTGAAGCGATACAACAGTAATGGTCAGTACGAGGCCTCGAACGGCGACTTCACCTTGGACAATGTGGCCGTGACAACCAGTGGCGATGCAATCATTGGCAACAAGCTGAAGGACAGCACGCTGACCGTCACAGATTACAACGTGACGGTAAACAATGGAGCAAACACCTTGACCGCCACCACGGTGACAGGCGGCACATTGAACGTTGGTGCCCAGAATGCGCTGGGTACCGGCGCTGTGACGGTGACAGGAGGCACGCTCAATCTGGGGAACTTTGCCCACACCAATATGGACAACCTGACGGTGTCCAACGGCGGCGTTGTGACTACAACCCATAGTGATAGTAACGGCAGCGTGAAAGGCACCATCAACATTAACGGCGGCGGTACGTTTGCTGTAAACGGCAGCAACGATGCCTTCGGTTGGGGAGACACAAAGACCGCCAAGATTGTGATGGAAGGTGAGTCCGGTGAGGGTAACATGGCCACCTTGGCCCTGAACCAGTCCAGCGGTACCACCACCATGGCCACAAACTTGGAGATGAAAGGCTACTCCCAGATTACGGGGGCTCAGGGCTTCAACTCTTTCGGTGGTACCATCAATGTCTCCGGAACGGATAACAGCATTCAGAAACTGGTTGTCCGCAAAGAACTCGACCTTACGGTCGAGAACGGCGGCGAACTGGCGATTGCTTCCATTGACAAGAGCTCAGACCAAGGCAACGGTGTGATGAACAAGCTTGGTGCCGGCACCTTGACGCTGGGCGGTAATGCAACTGTAACCGACTTGAATGTGAATGCCGGCGCGCTGGAGCTCACCAGCACCGTGAACACCATTACCGGCAATTTGTCTATTGCGGACGGAGCAACGCTCAAGCTGGCCGGTATGGATGGCTCAGCCGTTTCCACCACAGGCACCCTCACGCTGAACGGCAACTCCATCCTGGACCTGTCCGCGCTTACTGCCATTACAGGCACGGAGACGCAGCCCATCACCCTGATAAAGGGCGGGACAATCGATGAAACCTACCTGAGCAGCGTGGATATCCGATTTGCCGATGGCGTGAATCCTGAAAGCTACACGCTTTCCAAGAGCGGCAACAACCTGGTGCTGACCTTTGCTCAGACCTCTGATGCCCTGATCTGGGACAACCACTCCGGCGACGGCTATTGGAATGTGGAGAGCAGCAACAACTGGCACACGGCTGGCGGTACGGAGGGTGATTCCCAGTTTACCCAGGATGCCAACGTGACATTCCAGGGTACAAGCGACTCTGTGGAGCTGCAAGAGGCTATCACCGCCGGCACCATGACCCTGGCCAGCGGCTCCAATTTAGCCGTGAACACAGCCGGCAACAGTCTGACGGTGCAGAAGCTCGTCTCTGCGGGTGGCTCCAACCTGACCAAGAGCGGGTCTGGCGTCGCCACTTTCGGCGGAGAAGCCGGCTCTGGCGTGACTCTGGGCAATGTTGCGGTTTCCGGCGGTACGGCGAACTTTGAGGGCGGGCCTGTGTCGGCAAGCAGCCTCGTAGTTACCGGTGATGGCACTGAAGTCAATTTTGATGAATTGCTGACCGTTACGGGGACCTCTTCCGTCAATGTGGGGTACAATACTGCAGACAACAAGCTTGAGCAGGTTACCTTTGCCCGGGGATTGGAATACACCGGCAATCAAGATTATGCTTTGTTGGTGGGAAGCAATAACACCGTATCTTTGGGCGGTACAACCGATTTGAGCGATAAGAGCGTTGCTGTCGAGAAAGACGGTACACTGGTTGTACTTGAGAACTCCTCGGCAAGCTTCAGGCGCTTGTACAATTCCACCCAACTCGACAACAACGGCAAGGTGGTGGTGGAGAACGGTGCCACGGTGAACCTTGTCGGTAGTGACGGCGGCGATAGGACCAAAGATCTCTCCTCCACCATCTCTGCCCTTGAACTGGAGGGAACGGGCAAGCTCAATCTGAACATGAGTCATCGACAGGCGGTTACCGCTACAATCGGCACCATTACTGGAACCGGTGATATCGATATTTCCTCCACCTATGGTGACCGTACATACAACATTACGGGCGATATTAGCGGTTGGGACGGTGCTATCACGCAGGCGGCTACCGC
>JAZLFB010000262.1:0-10407 GCA_045615585.1 Akkermansia sp. | reverse complement strand
AGGCCCGTAAGTGCGTTCGCGGTTTTCAGCATCCCTTTTGAGTTGCAGAAGAATGGTATTGATACGGCGGCGATTGTTGACCTGTTCTTCAATGAGCTGTTGCAGCAGGATTTCCTTGTTATCGACAGCTTCGGTAGTGGGGGTATAGTATTCTTCTTCCATAGTAGGTTGGGGTGGGGGTTAGTTGATGTACGGGCGAGAGATAGGTCACTTTCCGTAAGCCCCGTACGGGACTTATTCTACCCGAAAACAGGCAGATGGCAAGCACAATTTGATTATTTCCAGGGGGTAATAGCAACGATGACAGCCGTGTCCAAGTCAACCGTATTACGAGCTTGTATGGTAAAGCCCCGATTGATACCATGCCGGAGCATACCTTGCTTTATATAGACAAAGAAAACGCCCGCTATTGGATGGAGGTAAGCAGGAGACTCCAATTGCCAACGACCGACCACATCCTTGCGGGCTACGGAGATGAAGTACTAAATCCTCGAACGCTTGTCAAGTACAAAGAGAACAAGGATTAAGTTGCCCCGCGTTTTCGACAACGCCGCAGAGCTGATGAATGTTCATATACCGTTTTTACCGCTACGTTTCAGACACACATCTTGCCGTTATCGGTTTTAAAGTAAGAGGTGGCGATGTTGCTGCTTCCGCCCACAACAAGGCCTATGCATTTGCTGATTTGGCGAGCCATCGGCAAATGGGTGCTCTGTAGAAAAGCTGTATAGCGCTAATAGAGGGAAGAGTCAAGAATAATTCTGATAACAAAAAATCCCGCAAACCTTGCGGCTTGCGGGACTTTTAGGAGCGGACAGGGAGGGATTCGAACCCTCGGTACGCTTTTGACGTACACACGATTTCCAATCGTGCTCTTTCGACCACTCAGACACCTGCCCATGTGTTCGTTGCTGTTGCAGCCCTCGGAAAGGGTGCGGCGAGAATATACGCGAAAGTTAAGGATTATGCAAGCCTTTTTTTCGGAAATTTTGTACTTTTTGTAAAAGAGGGGCGGTGCAGGGGCTGCTTTTGGGTGAAAATATCTGCTTTTCTTGCTTTCCGATGCTTGCAGTGAGGCGGCTTTTATGGTAGAGTAGCGGGCGTAAGCTATGCCGAGGACTGCTGTCATCAGTGATATCCATGCCAATTTGCACGCCCTGAGTGCCGTTATTCAGGATGTGCAGCTGGAGCAGTGTACCGATGTGGTGTGTCTGGGTGATGTGGTGGGCTACAACGCGTACCCGCGCGAGTGTCTGGATTATATCCGCAGCCTGAATTGCCCCGTGGTGAAGGGGAATCACGATGAAGAGGTCTGCCGCGCAGACTATACGCGCATGAACCCCATGGCCCGGCAGGCAATGGAGTGGACCCGCGCCCAGCTGGATGAGGACCAGCTGACGTGGTTGGCGCGCTTGCAGTATCAGCGCATTGTGCGCTCGCAGTTCACGATGGTGCATTCCTGCCTCGACCAACCCAAGGCGTGGAACTACATCATGAACGCGCATGATGCTTCGGCTAACTTCCGCAAGCAGTTTTCACCGCTCTGTTTCCACGGTCACACGCATGTGCCTAAGGTGTATGTGTGGGACGGCGCCCATTGTACGGAGGATGCCGAGGCGCTGCTGCCGCTCTACGGTGAGGGCTATGCCGAAGTTCCCCTGCCGCCTGCCGGCACGCAGAAGTTTTTTGTGAACCCCGGTTCTGTCGGGCAGCCGCGCGATATGGACAACCGCGCCTGCTATGCCATTTACGATTCCGATGCCCGTGTGATTATCTTCAAGCGCATACCCTACGATATTGAGGGGGCGCAACAGGCGATTCTGGCGGCGGGGCTGCCCCAGATGTTGGCCGACCGCCTGGCAGCGGGGCGTTAATGAGATTGAACGCAGAAAGAGACTGACTCATGATATTTCTGAAACGCTTGTTCCCGGTTCTCCTGTTATTGGCATTGGGTAGCCTGTTGGCCCTGTGGCTGGTGCCCGCCGAGCTGGAGCAGATGCAGTGGGAAGTGCCGGGCATGCCCGATTCCTACCCGTTAGAGCAGAAGTGCCGCCCGCTCTTCCTGTTGCTGCTGTGTTATCTGCCTTTCCTCGGCTCGCTGTTCTACGCCGCTATGGGCACGATGGAGCGCTATGTGACGCGCCAGTTTCTCAGCTACTTCCTGATGTGTACGCTGATTTTGCTGCTCATCTATATTTTGGCAGACTTCACGGACAACATGGAACGCTTTCGCACGCGCTTCGACAACCCTTTCACCCAGGCCATGCGCTTTTACGGCTCGCAGTTGCCCATGTTCCTGTATCAGATTCTGCCTTACACGCTGCTGATGGGCACGCTGTGGTGCCTCAGCAAGCTGTCGGGTACCTGTGAAATTACGGGCATGATGCAATCGGGTCGCTCGCTGCTGCGCCTGTGCCGCCCCATTTTCATGGTGTCGGTGCTGGTGTCTGTGGCTTACGGCATTTTCGGCTTCCACTGGGCGCCCAGCGGCTCGCTCTACCGCCAAACCCTGCTGAAACAGGAACGCAATCAGGATGGAAGCGTACCCTCGCTGGTGTACTGCAACGAAAAGGAAGCCCGTATCTGGCGCATTGAAAACCCCGCCACTATCAGCGACCCCGGTGAACCCATGAAAAACGTGGTGATTGAGGAGTTTGACCGCGAGCACCACGGGCGACTGCTGCGTCAGTACATGGCGGAATCCGCCACGTGGAACAAGCAGGATTCCACTTGGACGCTGCACAACACCCATCTGCGTGAGATGGCGGCACCCGATGCCCGCCCTGCGGATGACCAAGATGTCGGCACCATTGTCTGCGCATTCGGCGAAAAGCCCTACCAGATTGTCAGCCCCGTGCAGAGCGACCGCATTGATTCCATGGGTACGGCGGCTATGTATGAGTACATCGCTTCGGGCGCGGGTGCCCGCTTGGACCGCTGCAAAGTACGCACGGAGTGGCATGTGCGTATCGCGCGCATCTTCTCCTGCGTGATTCTGGTGCTCATGGGTATTCCCAGTGCCGTCACCTTCCAACGCCGCGGCACCATGAAGGGTATCGGCATTGCGGTGTTGCTGGCCGCGCTCATGCTGTTCTTCTACCGCGTGTTCCCCTCGCTGGGTGAGTCGGGGTTGATTCAGGCGTGGATCAGTGCGTGGATTCCCAACGTGCTGTATCTCTTCATTGCCGTGTACCTGTTCCGCCATAATCTGGCTCACCGCACGATGCGTGAATACGTGGTGGCACGTCTGCACGGTGAGCCCTAATCGGTGAGGTTACGCCCATGATTCGCGGTTTGATTTTTGATTTTGACGGTGTGTTGGTGGACACCGAGTGGGCGATTTACCAATCGTGGGTGCATCTCTATGCCCGCGAGGGACAAGAGATTTCCATTGCCACCTACGCGCCCTGTCTGGGGGCGGGCTACAGCCATTGGGACCCCGCCGCCCACTTGGAGAAGCTGACAGGCAAGACCTACGACTGGGAAAAAGAAACCCCGCTGCGCCAAGCCCGCATTGAGGCGGATTTAGCCACCCGCGGTCTCATGCCCGGCGCGGAGGCGTTGATGCAGTGGTGTGAAGAGCAGGGCATCCCGATGACGGTGGCGTCCTCGTCCTCCCGCCGTTGGGTTCAGGGCTGGCTGGAGCGGTTGGGCATTTATAACCGTTTTCGGGGTGTTTTCTGCCGCACGGACGGCTACCCCGTGAAACCGAACCCCGCTCTCTTTCTCGCGGCACAGGAATGCCTGAAACTGCCGAAAGAAGAGTGCCTGATTATCGAAGATTCCGAGAACGGCACCATTGCCGCACAGAATGCGGGCATTCCCTGTGTGGCGATTCCCAACCGCATGACAGCGGCATCCGACTTCTCCCGCGCCGCCTACCGCCGTGAATCTCTGGCAGAGCTGTTGCATGCGCTTAAACGCGGCGGTGTCCTTAAGTAAACCGGGTGAGGACAATAGAGCAGGGGGGCACTGCCTTTGACTGCGTAAATTTTAGCCGTTTTGCCCTGTTTCGCTTGTCATTTTCGGACTTTTGTGTTAGGGTGGCTCTGCACCCTAACCAAAATCATCTCTACCCATGGCACAGCTTTCCTCTCTCGCCGATGTTCGGGAGCGCATAGACTCACGCTTCCTCGAGTTCCGCGCGCATATTCAAGGTTCCTTTGTGAAATCTGCGGCGGATGTGTATACGACGTTGCGGTTGGATACGCTGAATTTCCTGCTCTCGATGGCGGCAGAGGGGGAAGAGCTGCCCGAACGGGCGGCACAGGCCGTTGCGGAGCTTTTTGACTACAATTACACGGTTGCGGAATGGCGTCAGTATATGGCAGAACGCCGTATCACCGAGCCTGCTTTTGTCAAAACGCTGCCGTATTCTTACCATCTGCTGTTGCAGGCGGAGCAAGTCCGCCCCTCCATCGGCTCGCCCTGTTTTGATTACGCCGACCTCATGAACGAGGTCAGCTACGCCTTTTTCAAGGGCAATTTCTCGCCCCGCGCCCGCCGCCGCCGTGAGAATTATCTGGTGATGCTTGCCACGGAAGCCATGCGTAAAAAACGCAACTGGCGGAGTTTTCTGCTCCCCTCGCGAACGGAAGAAGACAAGGTGGAAGCAGCGCGCTTTTCATGGACCGCCGCCAATCCCGAAGATAAAAAAATGTGGGAGGCTGCCGCCCAGTTAGGAAAACTCTTAAAAGACCCCGATGTTAAAAAATTCTTTTCATCGTGCGGACGAGACGGCAGACAACTGCTCAACGACAGCCAGCGCAATTGGCTTTGCTGGTTAGCGGGAGCGGACGGCGACATCACCGCAGCGGAAACGGTGCTCATCAACCGCCTTGTCGGCTCTCACGATAATACCTTTTCGCTGCAATGGCGCTACAGACAAATGCAAAAAGCCCAATTCGGGCAGGCGATCCCGACCATTCTCGACCGCTTTGCTGCGGCAGATAAGCTGGTCCTCAGAAACGGTGTTGTTCTTGATGAGACCGTGGGGGCAAGTTTTATCCGTATATGCTACGATTCGGGTATCTATTTTCTGAAGCGCCGCGGCTATGTGACCGAGAGAGAAGCAGAGGTGTTCCGTTCCTATCTCCGCATGTTGGAGACCTACTATTTCGTTAAGAATAGGATGCCGAGACGCAGTCGCAAGAGCTTGGCGGATAAGCCCATCGAAACCATCCCTTCTTCACCGCAAAGCACGGAAACACGCACCACGGGTGACTTGGAGTCTCTGTTGAAGGAGCTGGACTCTCTGACGGGGCTGCGCGGGGTGAAGAAAGAGGTGCGTTCGCTGGTGCATTTGCAGCAGATGCAACGCCAACGCCGCCGCGAGGGGTTGAAGCCGCTTACGATTTCCAATCATCTGGTTTTCAGCGGCAATCCCGGCACCGGCAAAACAACGGTGGCGCGCTTGCTGGCATCGATTTATTACCGACTCGGCGTGCTGCAACAGGATAAACTCACCGAGGTGGACCGTTCGGGTCTCGTCGGCAGCTATGTGGGGCAGACCGCCCTCAAGGTACAGGAGGTGATAGCCAAGGCACGCGGCGGCATCCTTTTCATTGACGAAGCCTACACGCTTTCCCCCAAGGGCTGCACCGGCAATGACTACGGACAGGAGGCGATTGACACCCTGTTGAAAGCGATGGAAGACCACCGCGACGACCTCGTTGTGATTGTGGCGGGCTATACGGAGCCGATGGAACGCTTTATTGCTTCCAACCCCGGGCTGAAATCACGCTTCAACAAATACCTGCAATTTGAGGATTATCAAGCCGAGGAGCTGATGGACATCTTCCGCCGTTTCTGCCGCAAGAATGACTACGCGCTTTCGCTTGATGCCGAACGCGTTGCCGGTCTGAGGCTGCGGCAAATGTATGAACGCCGCGGTGAGAATTTTGCCAACGCCCGCGAAGTGCGAAATTACTTTGAAACCGTCGTCAGCCGACAGGCAACCCGACTCTACGGCACACCGAATGCGGATAAAGAAGCTCTGACCCGCATTGAAGCGTTGGATGTGGTGTAAAAACGCTGATATCCTCTTACCGACCGCGCCTTACATGCAGGGGCGCGGTCTGTTTTTTTATATGAAGTAAGGGCAGGGCGGTGGAATGGCGAGAGAATGCGGGCATTTTACACGCATAAAAATAAAAAAAACTTTCAAAGACATCTTGAAAAAACATTTGAAATCTGCTAGTATATAATCATGCACACCGCGCGTTGCCGTATTTCCGTCGGCAAGGGTGCGGTATACCATCGTAAAAAGACGTCTATTACCTAAAAAGAGTCTCATGTTAAGTTCTGCACTCAATCCGGACCGCGCCACACTGAACTTCCTCAATATGTATGATGAGCAAGTTCGGGAAGTGGGCGAAAAGCTGCAAAAAGACGGCGCGGTTACTCAAATTTTCGGCAATCATCTCTTCATTCAGGGTAGAGTGGAGACGAAAGCCGGCGTGTTCCGCACCAGCCTGCGTTTGCAGGGTAACCGCTGGTTCGGCTCTTGCACGGCTGAGAATGAACGCGTGGCGGGCGCATGCCTTATTGCCACCATGATTGAACGCATGTACCGCGGTGCCAATCTGCCCGACAGCCCCAATGAGCTGAATGAAATTCCCCTGACCGATGTGTTGGAGGAGAAAATGGGCCGCGAATTGGATGACCGCGAAGCCGAGTATGTAACCAAACTCGAAAAACGCTACCGCCGCTTTGTGATTGAGCAGGAGATTCACGACCATGACTTGGTGCGTCTGAACCCCCGCTGGGAAATCACGGGCTACGACTCGCTGGACCTGTGGCCCACGCCGCCCCGCAATATCTTGGAGTTCTGGAACTACATTGCTTACGCCTTTACCAAGAAGCGCATTGCGTACCCTGATTTCATGAACGCCGTCACCGATTTGGAGAAGGTGCAGCAGCGCATCTCCGAATGGGAGCGGGAAAAAGAAGTCGGCACATGGTATGAGCGTATCCAAAGCGTGAATGAGCGCCCGCCGCAGCCCCCGCGCCACCCCATGCACATGCGCATGGTATCCACCATCAATGAGGCTCATTTCGAGTACCGTTTCGGTGAAAAAGATGAGTGGATTGCCATCCGTGAGCGCAGCCAGCTGGATGCCCTGTTGGCAGAGTTTCTGCGCGGCGCGTTAAAGTGCGACCCGCAGACAGATATTCTGCTCAACGTGCTGCGCGATTACGCCGATCGAGAGGATGCCGTCATTCTCGACCTTGACCACGAGGCCGCTTGTTGCGTGATGAACCGCCTGTTCCACCAGCCCGCCCTGAAAGGCTATCTGGTGAACCTTGATGAATGCTACTTCAAGGTGGTGGGCGAGCCGCTGAAATGGATTTGCATTGACGACCCCATCGTGCCCGATTGCTACGGTCTGCAACTGGTGACCGCGGCAGGCGTACACGTCACCCACTCCGTGCGTCAGCTGCCGGGGCAGGTAGAGCTGTACCAGTCCGATGAAACCGTGTTCCCCGGGCCGCCCCGCTGGCTGGAAAGCACGGAGGTTGAACCCCGATACGCCATTCCGAAGTCGGTTATCGACAGCTTGGACGGCGTAGAATTCCTGCGTAAAATCGGTGCCACCCTGCCGCCCAGCATGGAGGAGCGCGTCATCGATATCGAGATGAAGCCCACCTTCAGCATGAAGATTGTGCGCGGTCTGACCAGTGCTGATACCGAACATGTTCTGCTGGAGGTAACGGCACAGGACGACCCCGGTCGCCGCACGGAGCGCCTCGGCAAAGATGACTGGGAACTCATTGAACAGAAGCCGGTGAAGGACCACACGCTGTTGCGTTTCATCCGCGACTACCTGTATCCCATCCCCGAGTTGTTGGAGGAGATGAGCTTCACCTACGACACGCAGCAGGTTGCCTTTAAGAGCCGTATCACCAAGCAATTCCCCGAGAAATTTGCCGAGTGGGCCAAGACCATTCCCGACAGTATCAAGGTCGAGATGGATGATAACCTGAAATCGCTGCTGGCTGACCCCGTGGCTGCTGCCATCCGTTTCGAGGTGGTGAACCAGGAAATTGACTGGTTCGACCTGCGCGTGGTGATTGACGTGGAGGGCGTGACGCTCACCAAGGAGCAGATTCGCGCACTCGTCTCAGCCCGCGGCGGCTATGTCCGCATGGATGACGGTCGCTGGATGCGCCTTGAAATCAAGCTTGACGACGGGCAGCGAGAAGCCGTGACGAAACTGGGGCTTGACCCGTTCGACCTGTCGGGTGAAACCCACCGCATGCATGCCTTGCAGCTGGCCGACCCGCGTGCCGCCGAGGTGTTTGACCCGCAGGCGTGGCAGCGCATTAAGGAGCGCACGGCAGAAATCAGGATTGACGTCAAACCCGATGTCCCCACAACGCTTCAGGCTACCCTGCGTCCGTATCAGGTGGAAGGTTTCCACTTCCTTGCCTATCTGGCGGAAAACGGCTTCGGCGGTATTCTGGCAGACGATATGGGCTTGGGTAAGACCATTCAGTCCATCACCTATGTGCTGTGGCTGCGCGAAGATTACATGCGCCGCAATAAGCAGGGGCGCAAGAAGGTAGTCGTGCCGCCCGTGTTGATTGTCTGCCCGAAATCCGTGTTGGACGTGTGGGCAGGGGAAACCGAGAAATTCGCCCCCGGCGTGCGCGTCATGGTCATCCGCAACAAGGAACAGGCCGTGGTAGAGGACATCCTTGCCAACTGCGATATGGTGGTTATCAACTATGCCCAGCTGCGTGTCTGCGGCGAGCAGATTAACTCCATCAAGTGGCTCACCGTCATTCTCGATGAAGGTCAGCAGATTAAGAACCCTGATTCCAAGGCAGCCAAGGCAGCCCGCGAAATCACGGCCTACAACCGCTTGGTGCTTTCCGGTACACCCATTGAAAACCGCTTGCTCGACATGTGGTCGCTCATGGCTTTCGCCATGCCCGGTGTGCTGGGCAGCCGAGCCTACTTCAAGAAACGTTTCGACAAGCGCAAAGACTCCCAGAGCCAGAACCGCCTGGCAGCGCGCTTAAAGCCCTTCCTGCTGCGCCGCACCAAGGCACAGGTGGCCAAGGACCTGCCGCCCCGTACAGAAGAAGAGGTGTACGCCAAGATGGAGGGTATTCAGCGCAAAATGTACAAAGAAGCCCTCAACCGCATTCGCAAGGCGCTGCTCGGCGTCGATTCCGACGAATCGGTCAAAAAGAACTCCTTTGCCATTCTGCAAGGTCTCATGCGCCTGCGTCAGATTTGCTGTCACCCCGCCCTCGGTTTGGATGAAAAGGACGAGAAAGAACGCGAGCTGAAAGCCCGACTGTTGGCAGACCCCAACTGCAGCGCCAAGCTCAACGCTCTCTTCTATCTGCTCGACCAGCTGCGCGAAGAAGGTCACAAGGTGCTGGTGTTCTCGCAGTTCGTACAGATGCTCGACATCATTAAAGACCGTCTCTACGCCGAGAATCGTCCTTACCAGTACCTCACGGGTAAGACCAAGGACCGTAAGGCTGAAATCGAGAAATTCCAGACCACGAAGGAGCCGAGCGTATTCCTGCTGTCCCTCAAGGCAGGTGGTGCCGGTCTTAACTTGACCTCTGCCTCCTACGTTGTTCTGTACGACCCGTGGTGGAACCCCGCAGTAGAAAGTCAGGCTATCGACCGTACGCACCGTATCGGTCAGAAAAACAAAGTGATAGCCTATCGACTGCTCACCCGCGACTCGGTGGAAGAAAAGATTCGCGTCTTGCAGCACCAGAAGAACCTGTTGGTTACTAACGTGCTGGGTGATGAGGGCTTTGCCTCCAGCCTCGACCTCAACGACCTGCAGTTCATCCTCGCTCACGGCGGTGATGACGATGGTGATGACTCCGAGGTTGTCGACGTGTAAAACCTGTTTACAGAATACTTTACAACGGCGCAGAGCAATCTGCGCCGTTTTTTTTCCAAAACTACAGCAGAGCAGGGGGGTGAGTAAACCCGCTGTGCAGGGGTAATTATCGGGTGTGAGTACACCCGCTGTGCAGGGGAAAATGTCGGGTGTGAGTACACCCGCTGTGCAGGGGTAATTATCGGGTGTGAGTACACCTGCTGTGCAGGGGGAAATATCGGGTGTGAGTACACCCGCTGTGCTGGGGTAATTATCGGGTGTGAGTACACCTGGTGTGCTGGGGGAATTATCGGGTGTGAGTACACCCGCTGTGCAGGGGTAATTATCGGGTGTAAGTACACCCGCTGTGCAGGGGGAAATGTCGGGTGTGAGTACACCCGAAATACAAGTTGAATTGTCGTTGGCGAGGGATATGTGTCTTAGGGTGAATTGATTTTTTGCGGTAGCTATTCTTTCGACCCCATGTAATGCAAAATTGCTACTAGTCAGGGGTGTTGGCTGCGGCTTGTGTTTGGTTGGGGCTGCGGGG
>JAZLFB010000261.1:0-3133 GCA_045615585.1 Akkermansia sp. | reverse complement strand
GAATTCTTGCCCCCCCAATAGGTAGCACCTTCAGCTATGGACAAAGACTTGTTCGCCTTCACCGTCACAGTACCGGAGGACTTTCCACCATCGGAGAGATCCAGCATGCTGGAAATTGTGGCAGTCGTATTGATTTCTACGGCAGCGTTGCCCTTCACAGTCATGGTCCCAAGGTCGGCCTTGGAGCCAGAGAACTTAGTCGTGCTACCGGCATCGGCTGTCAGCGTACCCAGCGTGGTGTCACCCTGGAAATCGGTGGAGGAACCACTCTGCGCATCACTGTTGGTGTAGCCGCCAAGGTTGACCGTGCCCGTGAAGTTCAGGGCCTGGTTGCCGTCATTCTCTCGGGTGAAGGTTCCCTCACCGGTCACATCACCGCTGATAGTGACCTGCGCGTGCTGGGAAGTGCCGTGAGAGCGAACGCTCGCATTGCCGGCCACCTCAATATCGCCCGCATACTCGTGGGTGGCACCGGCCTTGCCGAAGAGCAGGCGCGTGCCATCCTTAAGCCTCAGCGTCTGGTCGCCCAGATTACTGCGGTAGTCGATTGTGCCGCCGCGCAGCTCGAACGTACCGGTAGAAGGTGTTTCCGGATCAAGCGCCAGCATGGTCACGATGTTGGCATCGCCCTCTGTTGCATCTGCCAATGCCACGGAAAGCGTACCGCCCTGATTAGCGAAACCGGACAAGTCGGAAGCGGCGGTGGTCCCGCTCTTGGTCACGATAGCCCCTTCGTCAACAACGATCATGCCGTTGTTCGTGCCAGTGCCAAGCGTCTGGTCGGCACCTATCACCCACCCGGCATCTTGCCCCACGGTGTATGTTTCCAGATTATTGATGGTAATTTTCGTCTCCAGCATCGCTTCCGCAGTAATTTCTACGCTGCCGGCGGACAGGGAACCAGGTGTCTCTTCACTGTTGCACAGAGAAATCATCGCACCCTCAGTCACCTCAATGCCGCCAGCCACCACAGCAGCATTAACTATCGCTTGAGCGCCGTAGCTGTTGAACTGGGCAATGTCGCCTTGCTCGAACTTCTGGCCATCCCCCCAGTTGGCATCCGTGTAGTTCCAGTTACCCACGCCGGTTCCCTCCTCACCCGTCCAAACTTTCGCGTTGGACTGCGTGTAGGAAATGGTGCCATTATCGTTGAAAGACCATGTTTTGCCAGAAGTGCCCCCACTTACCGTGATGTTGCTAACAGTGAAGCTTCTCAAATCAATTTTGGCACCCGTTCCGGAGAAGAGCGTGTAAACGTTGTCCGTGGCGGTCATTCCAGTAAGGTCGAAATGAATCGCATCTCCGAAGGTGATGGTGCCGGAACCATTGTTTTGGATAGCGTTCGCGCCAAAGGTGATGGTGCCGTTGATTGTCAACGCTCCGGTGTTGATGAGGCTGCTACCGGAGTCGAGGGTCAAGCTGTCCGCAGCCACCGTGCCGCTCAGTGTGGCTGCAGTGGAATTGGTCAGAGAAATATTGACTGCGCCCGTGCTGGTCTTGGAGATATTACTGGCAACGGACATTGTACCGCCGGTAGAAAGCACGACGTTCAACGCCGCCACGCCCTCGTTCTTAATGTTGGCAAGCTTGACATCGGTTGCGCTTCCGGCGAACTCAAGCTTGGTAACGGCATCGGCGTCTGTAGCCTTGGCGCGGAAATCGCCAGTCCAGCCCGCAATATCCCCGGTGTACTTGTACCCCTGGCGCTTGTTGCCGGTGTCCTTGAAGAACGTGCCCGTGCCCTTCCATGCACCTGAGAACGTTATCAGAGTCTCTCCAGAGGATGAGCCGTCTGTCCACTTCCACGCAACATCGCCATTCGGATTCGTCAGAATGATGTTGGCTGCCAGTGACCCGCCATTCCACTGCGGCAAGAAGCCACCCTTAATGCCATTGATTTCAACCCAAGAGTTGCCTGTGTACAGGTTCTCCAAATGCGTATCATTACCGGTAGAGGAGACATTGCTGACGCGGACTACACCCGACCAACTTTCGCCCAGGTTAATCGATCCCTTGGAGGTGGTGCCGCTAACCAAGGCATACGTGCCAGAGCCGGCCAGTGTGGCAGCATCGGATGAACCACCCTGCAGCACTACTTTCTCACCGATATTGATGGTCTTGCCAGATGCGGCAATCTGGGTAGCAGTCACAGAGCCCTCGCCCGTCAGGGCAAGGGATGCACCTTCACCACTCACGGTCAGCTTATCAGTCGTCAAGGTGCCGCCATCCAAATTGAATGTATACGCTGCACCATCCACTATCACGCTGCTAGCCTCTGCGGTGGTATCGATATTCACGGTCTTTGCGGGTGCGCTGGCTCCAAAAACCGCAGGAATCAAAGCTGTAGGGACACTACCCGTCCAAGAGCCGGCCTCAGACCACTTGGCATCATCATTGGCTCCATTCCAAGAAGAGGCGTCTACCTCGTACGAGTAATTTGCCACGATGTCCTTCATTCCCAAATAGCAACCTGCATCGTAGTTATCGCTGCGAATAGAGCTGCGCTCTGCTTTGAGAGTGAACGTTTGCGAGGCTCCAGATTCAAGAACGATTCCTGAAGCAAAGGTAATGAGGGGCTTTTCCTGTGTAACCTGCTGGGTTTCAGGATCGTAGATGAAAGACGCCGTTGTCTTGCTGCCGGTACCATTCAAAATGTAATTATCACTGAGAGAGGTATCGTCATAGCTCAAGGTCAAGGCAAAGCTGCGATAGGTACCATTATTTTGAGCAGCGCCGCCTGCATTGTACATCAGCGCATCAAGCGTCAAAGAATTCAAAGTAATATCGTAATCCGCAGTATTCTTAAGAGTGAACTGAAGCGTCCACCATCCATCAGCGCCATTAATTTTAACGTCAGGCGCGAACTGGCTCTCATAGTTCTTTTGCCCGGCGCTGGCAGAATTGGCGTATGCCTTGTCTTTCAGTGTAATGGTCTGCCCCGTGGCAGAAGCAGACATGTCACTTGATGTTGCCAAGATGTCAGAGGCATTCAGAATCGTGCCTGCCTGGGCCTGTGTGAGTGTGAAACCCACGGCTGTGATGGCGGCGATAAGGGCCGCCCTGAGTGTTGTATTGAGTCGTAATCTCATGGTATGTATTTATTTGTGTTTTCGGTTTAGAGAAATGAGTAAAG
>JAZLFB010000260.1:0-10365 GCA_045615585.1 Akkermansia sp. | reverse complement strand
CAAAAAGTCCTGCTTAACCCCATATCCAACCCTCCCCCCCCAATCCGCGAGGTCGCCAACGGCGGCCTCGGTTTTTTGTATCGGGCAAGCGGGATTCGAACCCACGACCCCTTGCACCCCATGCAAGTGCGCTACCAGACTGCGCTACTGCCCGTTTCTGTTTGTCTCACACCCCCTTGGGAGCGGCGACGGGCGGAGTATAGCGCAGGATTTTGGGATTGTCAACAACTTTTTTTCATGGTAGACTGATTTTTGTCATGAAGAAGGTCAAAATTGCTATTGTGGGTGCCAGTGGTTACACGGGGCAGGAGCTGATTCGCATTCTGCTGCGCCACCCCGGTGTGGAGCTTGTTTGCGCTACCTCCCGCCAGTATGCAGGGCAGAAGTTGAGTGATGTGTTCCCGCGTTTCCGCAGTGTGCCGGGGTCTGATTTGTGCTTCACGGATTCGGACGTGGCGGCGGTTGCCGCTACGGGGGCGGAGGCGGCGTTCCTGGCGCTGCCGCATGGTGTGGCTTCTGCCTACGGCCGCGGGCTGGTGGAGGCGGGCCTGCGCGTGATTGACCTTTCGGCTGACCACCGTTTGAACGACCCCGCGGTGTATGAGGAGTTTTACGGCAAGCCCCACCCCGATGTGGCGCTGATGCAGGAGGCGGTGTACGGCATGCCCGAGTGGCACCGCGAGGAGATTAAGAAGGCGCGCATTGTCGGCTCGCCCGGTTGTTTCCCGACCAGTATTCTGCTGCCGCTTATCCCCCTGCTGCGCGCGGGCTTGGTGCAGCCGCAGGAGATTGTGGTGAACAGCGGCAGCGGCGTTTCGGGTGCGGGTCGCCGCGCCGAGGTGAAGTTCAATTTCTGCGAGTGCAATGAGAATATGCACGCCTACAGCGTGCCGCGCCACCGCCACCTGTCGGAGATTGAGCAGGAGCTTTCGCTGGCCGCGGGCGAGAAGGTGGTCATTACCTTCACGCCGCACCTGATTCCTGTCAACACGGGTATTCTGACAACGATTGTGGCCAAGCTGCCGCAGGGTGTCACGAACGAGGCGCTGGGTGCATGTCTTGCCAAGGCGTATGCGGGCAGCCCCTTTGTGCGCTTGCAGGGCGGTGAGCCTGTGGAGACGAAGAATGTGACCCGCACGAACTTTGTGGATATTGCCTGGGCGATTGATGCCCGTACAAACCGCGTGGTGCTGATGAGCGCCGAGGACAATATCATTAAGGGCGCGGGCGGTCAGGCGGTGCATGCGTTCAACGTGATGTTCGGCTTCGATGATGCCGAGGGTCTGATTCTGATTTAACACCCCCTGCCCCACGCCGCCATGAAGCCGGTGCTGCTGATTGTGGATGATGAAAAGTCCACGCGTTCCGTTCTCTGCTCTGCGCTGGAGGACGCGTACGAGGTGTACCCCGCAGCAAACGGCAAGGCGGCGCGCGCGATTCTGGACAGCGAACCCGTGGACTTGGTGCTCACGGATTTGCGGCTGGGCGGGGAAAGCGGGATGGATATCATTGACTACGCCCGCAACCTGCCCACGCCGCCGCTGTGCATCATGATGACGGCGTACGGCAGCGCCGATACGGCGGCGGAGGCCAAGCGGCACGGTGCCTATTACTTTCTGACCAAGCCGCTGAATCTGGATGAGGTGGAGCTGCTGCTGCAACGCGCCGCCCACACCCGCACGCTGGAGACACAGAACCGCGAGCTTGCCACCCGACTGCAACCCGCAGGCGGGCTGGACCGCATGCTGGGCGACAGCCCGCAGATGCAGACGATTTTCAACCGCATCCGCCAAGTGGCGCCCACCCAGGCCACGGTGCTGATTCAGGGTGAAACCGGCACGGGTAAGGAGCTGGTGGCGCGCGCGCTGCACAATCTCTCACCCCGCAGCAACGCCAAATTTGTGGCGGTTAACTGCGCCGCACTCTCGCCGCAGTTGATGGAGAGCGAGCTGTTCGGTCACGAAAAAGGCGCGTTCACGGGGGCGGTGCAACGCCGCATCGGCCGTTTCGAGGAGGCGGACGGCGGCACGCTGTTCTTAGATGAAATCGGCGAAATCGACATCCCCACCCAAGTGAAGCTGCTGCGCGTGCTGGCCGAGCGCACAATTGAACGCGTGGGCAGCAACACACCCATCCCCGTCAATGTGCGCGTGATTGCCGCCACCAACTGCAACTTGGAGGAGATGGTCGCCAAAGGCACCTTCCGTCTCGACCTCTACCAGCGGCTTAACGTCATCACCGTGCAGCTGCCGCCCCTGCGTGAACGCAGCGGCGATATCGTGCTGATGGCCAATGCCTTTTTGCACGAGCTGTGCGCCGCCAACGGCAAAGAAGAAAAAACCCTCACCCGCCCCGCGCTGGAGCATCTGCGCGCCTATAGCTGGCCCGGCAATGTGCGCCAACTACGCACGGCGATTGAGCACGGCGTGGTAATGAGCAGCACCCCCGTGGTAGACCTGCCCGACCTGCCGGAGTATCTGTCCGGTGCCGCATTCGCACCGCGGCAAGGGCAAATTATCGTGTCTGCCCCCGATTTTGGGCTTGATAACGCCCCCTCTCTTAATCTACAATACTTGGAGCAACAAGCCATTCTCGTTGCCTTGCGCCGCGCGGGGGGCAACCGCACCACGGCAGCCGAGCTGCTGGGTATCAACCGCCGCACGCTGCAACGAAAAATGGCTGAAGAACCGACCGTTTTTCAACCGTATCTTTCCTAAATCACATCGCCATGGCCACTTTCATTCAACACACGGAACTTCAGAAGAAGAGCAGTAATTACTTTTTCCTCATCCGTCTCATTCTCTTTGTGCTCATTGCGGGGCTTTGCGTGTTTGAGCTGTTCCTGAACTTCCGCGGGTTGGAAGCACCCGCCGCCATGGACCAAGCACAGATTGCCCGACAGATTGCCCGAGGCGAGGGCTTTACCTCCAAGTTCTTCCGTCCGTTGGATGTTTCGGCTCAGGATAACATGCTGGGTAAAGAAAAGTCGCCGGATTTCAACCATTTCAAGGAGACTAACTACGCCCCGCTGCATGCCTACGCTTTGTCCGCCGCCATCAAAGCGGGCGGCTTTGACAAATTCGACAAGAATCGCATGGATGCCGAAATTTCCAACGTCTACGCGGGTGACCGCTGGGTGGCGGGCGTCAGCATGTTCTTTTTCCTGATTTCCCTCGCCCTCACCTATTTCCTGTTCGCCAAACTCTTTGATGAAGTGCTGGCCAGTTCGGTGGTGGCCTTCATGGGGCTGAGCGAGCTGATGTTGCAATACGCCGTGAGCGGATTGGCACAACCGATGATGATGGCACTGACCTTGGGTATCGCCTGTCTGTTGGGCGGTGCCGTGCATGCGCAGGAACGCTACCGCGGCGGCCAGGTCACCGCCTATCTCTTCGGGGTCTTTGTGCTCTCCGCCGTCATGTGCATGAGCAACTACCTCTGCATCTGGCCGGCCATCGGTCTGCTGATTTTCTGTCTCTGCTATTTCCGCCCCATCGGTCTGCATGCAGCCATGGGTACCGTCATTCTGGCGGCGGGGGTAGCGGCACCGACCTACCTCCTGTTGCAACCAACGGGCGGCATTCTGCCCCATGTGCTGCATGCCGTCTTCTTCAGCTTCGGCAGTGATACGGGCACCCTGTTGCTGCGCTCCACCTCTGATGCAGCCGTCACGTTCAACAGTGCCGACTTCTTCCTGCGCCTGTTGGGTTATACCTTCGGTCAGTGGGGTACCCTGTTCCACGACATGGGCGGCATCATCGTCACGCCGTTCTTCTTCCTGGCCCTGTTCAACAAGTATAAGCGCAGCAGTGTAGAGGCCGTGAAATGGGCAGTCTTTGCCATGTGGCTGTGCAGCAGCGTGGGTATGGCCCTGTTCAGTGAGGCGGGCGATGTCTCCCCCACGCAGCTGGCTATCATCTTCACGCCTTTCTTTACCGCCTACGGGTTGTCTCTGGTGTTCAATTTCATTGCACGTTTGCAGCTGGGTGTTCATTTCCGCGCCCACCGCGCGCTGGCTATCGTCACCCTGCTGGTTATCTCCAGCGGTGCCTTCATGTTTGAATTGCCTGTTAAACTCCATGTGGGCATTCTGACCAGTGCCCGCGGCATTCCTCACTATCCCCCGTACTATCCGCCCGCACTCAACGGCAAGCTGTACGACATGACCAATGCCGATGACGTCATCGTGACTGACCAGCCCTGGGCAGTGGCATGGTATGCCGACCGCAAGGCACTGTGGATACCCACCTCGCTGGATGAATATACGCGAGACATGGAAGCCGTGTTTGACAAGAGCAAGCAGGGTGTGCAGGGTTTCCTGATTACCCCCACCTCTCACTCCATGCCTGCGGGCGGTGTTGCCGGCGTGGTGAAGCAGGCGGGCGACTTTGCCCCGCTCGCGCTGGAGGGCAAACTGCTCATTCTCTCCCCCAAGCACAACATGGCCTTTGCCGAGCTGTTCAACGCCGAAAGCCAGAACAGCACCAAGCCGCTGGCTTCCCTCGTGTCCTCGCAGGGCAAGTTCGCCCACCGCAACTTCCTGCTGGGTGCTGAAATGATGTACTACAGTAAGAATGAGGTGCAGCCCGCCGAAGCCAAGTAAAGTACAACCATGAGCCCCCGCCCCGCCAAATCCGCCGCACTCACCTTTGAACAGGCCATTGCCCGTTTGGAGGAGATTGACGCCCTCATCAACGACCCCGCCACGGGGCTGGAGGAAACGATTGCCCTGACGGAAGAGGGGCTGAAGCTCATCCGCAGCGGTCACAAGCTGCTGAAAGAAGCCGAACTGAAGATTCAACAACTCGAGGCACCCGCCGCCGAACCGCAGACAGGTAAGGCACGCCCCGCCGATACGAACGATGAGTTCTCCCTGCTCTGAACTGCCGCCCCTGCTGGCTGCCATCCGCAGCCCTCAGGACGTGAAAGACCTGCCCAAGGAGAAACTCCCTGAGCTGGCGCAGGAGATTCGCGACCTGATGATTACCACCCTGTCAAAGACAGGCGGTCACTTGGCACCCAATCTGGGCGTGGTGGAACTTTCGATTGCGCTGCACCGCGTGTTCTCTTCCCCGCGCGATAAAATCCTCTTCGATGTTTCGCACCAAAGCTATGTTCACAAGCTGCTTACAGGGCGTGCGGAACAGTTTCACACCATCCGCACTTTCGGCGGGCTGTCGGGCTTTGCCAAGCGCAGCGAATCACCGCACGATGCCTTCGGCGCGGGGCATGCAGGTACCGCTCTCTCCGCAGGGCTGGGCATGGCTGCCGCCCGCGACTTGGCGGGGGATGATTACCACGTTGTCGCCGTGGTGGGCGATGGTTCCTTCACCTGCGGCACCACGCTGGAGGGGCTGAACAACATTGCCACCACCACCAAGAAATTCATCCTCATTCTCAACGACAACGAGTGGAGTATCGACAAAAACGTGGGTGCGCTCTCGCACTATTTCTCTTCATTACAGGAGACGGACACCTACGAATGGTTGCGCGCCCGCACCAAGAACATTATTGAGAAGCTGGCGGGTTCCAAGGCGCGCCAACAGGTCTCCAAGCTGGTGCATGCCGCGCACGGCCTCATCACCCCGCTCAGCTTCTTCCAAGAGCTGGGGCTGACCTACTACGGGCCTGTGGACGGGCATGACACCGAGCGTTTGGAAAAACTGCTGCGTATCGTTGCCCGCCAAAACACGCCCGCCATCGTCCACATCATCACGGAAAAAGGGCGCGGCTACGCCCCCGCCGCCAACAACCCCACCAAGTTCCACGGCATCGGGCAGTACAAGGTGGAGGACGGCTCCACGCGCAAGGGCAGCGTCATTACCTACTCCGAAGCCTTCGGGCAAAGCCTCACCGCCATGGCGGCGGATGACCCCGCCATCACCGCCATCACCGCCGCTATGCCGAGCGGCACCAAGCTGGACATCTTCCGCCAGAGTTTCCCCCGCCGTTTCTACGATGTAGGCATTGCGGAGGAGCACGCCGCCATCTTTGCCTGTGGTCTGGCCGCTCAGGGCTTGAAACCCTATCTGGCCATCTACTCCACCTTCATGCAGCGCTGCGTGGACATGATCATGCACGATGCCGCCCTGCAAAACCTGCCTGTGCGTTTCTGTATGGACCGCGCGGGGCTTTCACCCGACGACGGGCCCACCCACCACGGTCTGTACGACATTGCCATGATGCGCGCCATCCCCGGCCTCATCATGATGCAACCCAAGGATGAAGCCGAACTGGCACAGATGCTCGCCACCATGAACGGCATCAATGATGCCCCCAGCGCCATCCGCTACCCTCGCGGTGCGGCAGAGGGTGTCTCGATGCCGGAGAAAGCCGAGCCGCTGCCTGTCGGCAAGGCCGAGGTGATGGCCGAGGGCAGCGACATCACGCTGTTGGCACTCGGCAACATGAACGGCACCGCCGCCGCCGTGCGCGAGCTGCTGCAGGAAAAGGGCATCTCCTGCGCCCACGTCAACGCCCGCTTCATCTGCCCCTTGGATGCCGATACCATCCTGCAACAAGCGAACAGCACCAAGCTCATCGTCACGCTGGAAGACCACGTCATCACGGGCGGTTTCGGCTCCGCCGTCATGGAGCTGCTGAACTCCCGCAGCTGCACCACCCCCGTGCTGCGCATCGGCTGGCCGCCCAGCTTCATTGAGCACGGCAAGGAGAGTGAGCTGCGCGACAAGCACGGTCTCACCCCCGCTGCCATTGCAGAAACCATTTGCAACACCCTGTCCCGATGAACAAGACCGCTTTCCTGCTTCTGTTGGTCGCTGCTTTTGCGGTCAACCTGCCCGCTGCCGCCCAACAACCGAAAGGCGAGGAGACCGTGCAGCTGACCGACCTGCCCGACTGGCTGCTGGAGTTCTCCAACCTCTCCCAACAGGACAAGGCAGACTACATCGAATACTTTAAGCAAGCCAAGGTGGACTACATGCGCGGCGACTGGATTAACTGTGAAAGCCGCCTCACCTCCTGCGAGCTGATTTTCAAAGGCAACCCCAACGTGTGGAATCTGCGTTGCAGCGCCCTGATTGAACAGGGTAAAACCGCCGAAGCCGAAGCGGAGCTGACCAAGGCACAGACCGCGCTGCCCAACGATGCCGTCACCCTCATGAACGTGGCCAACCTGCACCTTGCCAAAAAGGAATACCAAGTGTGCATTGACCACATTTCCGCGATTCTCGAAAAAATCCCCTACTCGCAGGCGGAACTGCGCGACACGCTCACCTACCGCGTGTTCCTGTGCTATCTCCTGCAAGGGAAAATACAGGAGGCCAAGGAGCTGACCAAAGACGTTTCCCCCATGGCTGACACGCCGCTGTACTACTACTGTCAGGCTTCTATGGCCATCACCCGCAAAGACCGCACGGGGGCCATGCGCGACATTGCCGCCGCCAACCGCATCTTTGCCAAGACGGCTGCCGCCATCCCCTATCAGCGCGCGCTCAACATCTCGGGGCTGATTGAACACTACCTGCCCGCCGAACACTGATGGAAAAGGACATCGGCACCATCCTACGGCTCTACCCGCTGGGGGAAAACGGTCTCATCGTCTGTTGGTGTACGGCGCAACATGGTCTCCTCCGCACGGCGGCACGCAACGCCCGCACGCCCGGCAGCGAGCTGGCGGGGCGCATTGACCTCTTTCACGAGTGCGAGCTGACCTTCCGACCCGCCAAACAGGGCGATTTGCACACCCTGTGCAGTGCCACGCTGATTTCCCCACGCTTAGAGCTGCGCCGCCACCTCACCAAGCTGCGGCTGGTCAGCTACATGACGCGCATGGTGGAAGCCACGGTCGAGGCGGGCGCCGCCGACCCCGCATGGCACAAGCTGATTTCGGGCGCGTTGGATTATGTTGCACAAAACACCCCGCGTGCCGCCGTTCTCCACCATTTTGAAAAGCGCATGGCCGAGCTGCACGGCATCCATGTACCCGGACTACCGCCTCACCCCGCCTTGCTGCGCCATTTCCAAAGCTTACCCGCAGGGCGCAGCGAACTGCTGCAAGAGCTGAATTGAGACGCTGCTACGAACGTCTTGCTGCAGACGAACACTCTTTTTGCATTTTTTCTGAAAGAAAAGGGTGTTTTCTTTCGTACTTCTTATTAGCATGACAACAAAAGTCCTTCTTTTTATTGCTTTGGGAGCGGCGGGGATAGCCCCGCTGAGTGCACAGCAGGCGGAACCCGCCGCTGCCGCCGTTGAGGTGACGGCTGATGCCGCCCACCCCTTTATTGACTGGGAACTGTACCCCCGCTGGTCGCAGCTGACCCCCGAGCAAGGCGTGGCTGATGTGCGCTACGGCTTGCAGGAAGCCCGCAAAAACGTGGCGGCTCTCTGCGCCGTGAAGCCGGAGGAAGCTACCTATGACAATACCTTTGCCGCTTACGAACGCCTGATGCAGAAGATGGATGATGCCGACACGCTCTTCCACCACCTCTCCAGCGTGTTGGACAGCCCCGCCATGCGCGAGGCAGAGGAAACGCTTATCCCCGAACGCAGTGCCTTTGCTGCCGAGCTGAACGCCAACGAGCAGCTGTGGCAGGTCATCAAGCACGCCTCTACCTGCCCGTGGGTAAAGGAGCTTTCCCCCGAAAAGCAGCGCTATGTGCAGCAGGTGGTCGATTCCTTTAAGGACAGCGGTGCCGATTTGAGCCCCGAACAGAAGAAGCAGCTGGCCAAGCTGCATGAGGAGGCTTCCAAACTCTCCCACAAGTTCAGCAAGAACGTGTTGGATTCCACCAACGCATGGCAGCTGGTGATTACCGACAAGAGCAAGCTGGAGGGCATGAGTGACGCTTGGCTGGAAAAGGCCGCTGCCAAGGCCGCCGAAAAGGGGTTCGGTACGCCCGAAAACCCGCAGTACATGGTGACGCTGGACCCCACCAGCGTGATTGAGGTGCTGAAAAACTGCGAATGCGCCGAAACCCGCAAGCTGTGCTGGGAGGGTCGCCTTTCCGTGGGTAAGAATGCCCCCTACGACAATGAGCCCATCGTGGCCCGCATGATGGAAGTGCGCCGCGAAATTGCCACGCTGCTGGGCTTCGGCACCTACGCCGACCTCACCACCGCCCGCCGCATGGTGGGCAGCGGCGACAAGGCCATGGCCTTTGTGGACGGCATGATGCGCAAGGTAAAACCCTCTTTCGACCGCGAAACGGCGGAGCTGATGGAGTACGCCTCCAAGAAGAGCGGCAAGAAAATCGAGAAGTTTGACCCGTGGGATATCGCCTACTACAGCCACCAATACTCCAAGGAGTTGTACAGCTTCGACCCCGAATCCCTGCGCCCCTATCAGGAGGCCGATAACGTGCGCCGCGGCATGTTCTCCATTGCCTCGCACCTGTACGACATCAACTTCCGCGAGGTGCCGACCGCTTACCTTGAACCGGGGCAGGAGCTGCCCGAGGGTAAGGTGGAAGTGTGGCACCCCGAAGTGCGTCTCTTTGAGGTGCATGACAACAAGACGGGCGCCCACCTCGGCTCCTTCTACATCGACCTCTACCCCCGCGCCACCAAGCGTGCGGGTGCCTGGGTGCTGGGTATGCGCCACGGCGAACCCGCCGCGAACGGCAAGCCCCACAGCCCGCACTTGGCGACCATCTGCGGCAACCTGAGCGCCCCCACCGCCGACAAGCCCGCCCTGTTCTCGCATTACGATGTGGAGACGCTGTTCCACGAGTTCGGTCACATGATGCACCAGATGCTGGGTGACAGCGAGCTGATTTCCCACATGGGCACCAGCGTGGCGTGGGACTTTGTGGAGCTGCCCAGCCAGCTGAATGAGAACTGGACATGGGAACCCGCGGGTATCTCCACCTACGCCCGCCACTACGAGACAGGCGAACCCCTGCCCGACGAGCTGCTGAAGAAGATGCTGGCGGGTCGCTACTTCATGCCCGCCACGGACAACATGAACCAGCTGCGCGTGGCGAAAATCGACTTGGAGATTCATACCCGCTACAACGAGGAGTTTAAGGGTCGCCCGCTGGATGAAGCCAGCTACGAGCTGCTCAGCCCGTGGAGCATGCCCACCACGCAGCCCGCGCCCTCCATCTTCCGCAGCCTGACGCACTGCATGTGCGGCGGCTACTCGGCGGGTTACTACTCCTACAAATGGGCTGAGGTGCTGGCGGCGGATGCCTTTACGCGCTTCAAGAACGAGGGTGTCATGAACGAAAAGACAGGTGCTTCCTTCCGTGAGTGCATTCTCTCCAAGGGTGACAGCAAGCCCGCTGCGGAGCTGTTCCGCGACTTCATGGGCCGCGACCCGAACCCCGATGCCCTGCTGCAAAGCCAAGGGCTGACGGAGTAAGAAAACCGCTTTCTTTCCCGCAACCAAACGGCGTTCCG
>JAZLFB010000259.1:0-10361 GCA_045615585.1 Akkermansia sp. | reverse complement strand
ACACCCCCCCCGGGGGGGGGCCCCGCGGGGGAGGCTCCGATTCAAAAATCAGCGGAAACTCAGACCTTCTTGCTGCGGCGGGGGCGGCGGGCGCGCGTCAGCTTGCAGCCCATGGCGGCGACCATAGCGGTCATGCCGTTTTCAAGGGTGGCGATGCGCTCCTTGGCGGCCTTGAGAGAGGTTTCGGTGCGGGTGGCGCGGGTCTTAGCCTTGCGCAGCTCGCTCTTCAGCTTGCGCACATCACCCTTTTCAACCTTCTCCACAGACTTGCGGCGACCGCGGGGCTGCGGCTGGAAACGGGCGCTGATAGCGTCCTCCGCCTGCTTCTTCCACAGGGAAATCAGCGTAGCGGCAATGCCCTTCTCGGCGGCAAGCTTCTGGATGGTGGTCTTTTTGGTGAGCACGGCAAGAATCATGCTCTTTTTCTCTTCCGGCGTATAGGTGGTGTGCGACTTAGCCATGACAATAAATAATGTTTGTGCGTCTGATATACTCTATTTTTTATAGTAACGCAAGCAGAATATTTGATTTTTGTAAAAAAGAACACATTTTTTCGCTTCAATCTCTTCACATGAGCCTTTTTCGGCGTTTTTCATCATGTTTTTTCCGTTGTCCTGTTCCTCCGAAAAGAGTTTGCCGCCGCTCCGCCTATTCAACCAACTCATGCGGCATTTCATAAAAAGCCCCTATCCTTTCCTGTCACCTTTAACGAAAGAAATCACACCCCTGCCCTGTTTTAATACAAACGCATGCCCCCTTTCCCCGCCATGAAAACAAAAAAAAGCCCGCAACCTGTTATGCAGGTTGCGGGCAGAAATCCGGAGCGGGCGGGTTTTTAATATGCTTTAACTCGTTAAAAGTAAGCACTTTAACTTTTGCGGTGTTCGAAAAAGTGCAAGATTTGCCCTCCAAACGGCGGTTTTTTGGGTTCGTCAGGTAGCCAGCAAAGGGGGCTTCGGTGATGGTGAAGTTTTGTTCCATAGGGTGTAGGTGCATTATACCTCATTGTTCGCTCTTTGTCAAGGTTCAAAGAACTATGATAGAATGGTTTTATATGAAGAAGAATGAAGTTGTTATGAGTAAGCTGTTGTCGGCTGTTGCCGATTGTTCCCCCACCGATTTTACTGCCCAGCTCGCCACGATGATGGCGGTTCTCCACGATGAGCTGTTGGAGAGCGTTCGCACGATGTCTCCCGCCAAGGAACAGGGTCAGGTTTATGCCCGCCCCTACCAGATAGCCGAACGATGGGGTTATACCGATGGCGGGGTTCGCCGTTTTCTGTACTCCGCAGAGCAGTCGGGGAAGGTTCGCGTTATTCAGCCCACCGATGTTGATGGCGTAAAGGGGCAGAAGCTCTACCACCTTGGAGATGTAGAGCGGTTCTTTAACGCCAACAAGTAAACCACCCCCTTTCTTTCCCCCAAAAAAAAGATACCCCCGCCCCTGTCAAGGGCGAGGGTTTTTCCGTGTCCTCTTCCAGCCTTATCAACAGCACCACCTTTGCCTGTACTCCTCTGCCACCTTGGGAAGTAGCTCCTCGCACAGCTCTGCGAGCCTTGGGTCATCACAGATGAACTCGTCATACACGCTCACTACATTCAGCCCCATACCCAGTAGCCGTTCCAGAATCATCAGGTAGATACCCCCTTCGTGCAAAAACACCTCGCTCCCGATACTCTGCCCCACCACAGCCAGCATACACGCCTACCCAGCCCCGATAGCTTCTCTCACCTCTTCCTTGGTGTACCCCAGCCGTTCCAGCTTTGTGGTGTTCAGCCCCTTCTTCCGCTTCGCTCTTGTCAGGTTGTAATACAGCGCGTTCGTTATCTCCGCTGGCGTTCCACCAAAGTACAACTGCATTGCCAGCCCTGCCTTGTAATCTGCCCGCGCTTGTTTATCGGTGAACCCATAGGGAGCCATCAGCGCGTAGAAGTCAATATCACCCGCCAGCCATTCCCCTGTCCGCAGAAAACGAGCCACGCGATAGATACTGCTCTTCACATCGTACTCATACCACGCCCGCCCGCCATAATACCGCGCCAAGAACATCTGCCTTGTCTGCCCCTCGTAGTCAGGGGGAATATCGTTGGCGCGTAGCTGGCACAATGGGCTGGTACAGCGGGTGCCAATCTTACTCACCACCCCTGATTTACCCCGCGTAATCTTCACTCGCTGGCGCAACTGTAGCATCGGCTCCCCCGCATAATACTCGCGGTTGATGCGCTCCATTATCTCCTTTAGCACCGCGAGCTGGGGGTAGCGGGCATTGATACAGGCTCTTATCTGTTCGTCTGATAAGCAGGCGGGCAGATGCACTTTTGGCGAAAAACGAACATCATACCGCCCCAGAAGCGCGTTTACCTCCTCTGCGGGCATCTCTGCCACATCGTTCTCCTCCCCGCCCTTGTCGCTTGTTCTGCGGGGCTTCTTGGCTTCTTCTCCCAGATAGGCTCGTCTGATTAGCTCCACCATTAGCGGGTTGATGATAAATTTACGAGCCGTGCCGTTCTTATTCTTTTTGCCGTTCACCTCCCAGCTCGGAGCATAATATGGGTCGGTGCAGATAAGTAGGTCAACCCGCTCTGCCAGCTTGATAACCTCTGATGCCGTACTCTTGGAAAACACCCGCGCCAGCCCGCCTGTGGTGGCTATGGCTACTTCTTCTATCACTCCGTCAGCCATATACCCCTCCAGCACCCTGCTGGCTTCATACAGGCGTTCCAGATTCTTTCCCGCCTTTCTGCTGATACCCCGCAAACGCTCCATCAGCTCCTCTGGGTTGGTTATATCGTTGGCAAAGTCGCTCTGCTTGTAGATACGCCCTGTCCTGTAGGTTCTCCATTCCTCTGCTTCCTTCTCTCGCGCGTTGCTGTCAGCCACAGCCTTCAATATCTCCACCTGTCTGTTCGTTATGTGAATGTCGGAACTATATACTCTATGTCTCTGTGTATTATTCTGTGTAGATATTGTGCCAGATGATGTATGTTCTTTGTTGATAATACGCTCGTCCCGAATCTCGGAACTATATACACAACGAACATTGTGCTGTGTAGTGTTATCGCTTAATGTTGATGATGATAGTTGATATTCTTTGTTCTTAGCCTGCTCATTCTGAATGTCGGAACTATATACACAATGTATATCATTGCTGTTATGTTCTATGATATTATTATCATTATCTGAATGTTGAATATCATTGTGCTGTTCTCGCATTACTTCTTCTAAGAACTCGTCAATATCATTATCGTACTTACTCTTGTTCAATGAAGTACGAGGGAATAAGTCATCAGGTAGGTTATCAATAATACGATAACACTCCGTTCTGTTATCAACTTCTTTTACACTTTTGGTTTTCATAATATATTATCTTACTTATGTTCTAAAACAAGCAACAATAAGGGGTAAACAGGCATAACGCCCGCTCACCCCATTCTGAAAACCTCAATGTTAAAAGAGAAGCCAGCCCTTGTTGGTTAGCTCCGTTGATATTTAGCCCACCCCCAAACGAGAAAAATTCCTGATACGGCTGGGGCATCAGGAATGAGGGGGTAGCCACAAATTTTTTCGGGCTGGTTTTTCGTTGGTGGTAGGGGGTAGGGTTTACCGCTTCTTCCTCGCCACCTCACGATAAGTCTCCATCAGGCTTTTCTTGGCGGGTGTTGTTTTGCAGGCTGTGTTTTCGCGGGCGGTTTTCCGTTTTTCCTTTTTGCCAAGCTCGTCAAGGAGGTGAATATGTTTGAGTACCTGTGCAATGTTCATACGCTTCTTGGCAGGGTTAATACCGCTCCTTATATTCCACCCATTGTTCAAGCTCCCATTCTCGGTTATCGTTCTGGGGAGCGGGCTTCTTCTTGGGGTGTTCCTTTGCGGGTTCTTCCTCCGTTGGGAATAGCACCCCTAAATCGCCAAGAATCTACGCAATCACCCTGTTTACTTGTTCAATGTTCATATTACCGCTTATGGTTGTGGAGTTTATGATTCAGGTCGAAGTAGCTTCTCACGATACGAAGGCAGGCAACAGAAGTTCTGATACCATATCGCACAGGCAGAGCAGAGCGATACAAGAGATAAGCCGTTGCTACGATACGCCAGTTCACCTCTGGTGCGTTGATACTCTCCCCATATACGGAAGGGCGGGCGAACATACCGAAGTCCGCCACCAAGGCAATATCACGGCTCCGCTGTTCCACAAATTCATCAAGAGCTACCACGAGCGCGGGAGAAAGTCGCTCGTCCGATTGTTTGTTTTTTCGTTTGATTGCCATACGCCCTTATTTAGAGCCTTGGCAGGGAATACCCCTTTATACGCCCGCCCGCACCCCTTTAGCTCGCCTTTTTGTTGATATGGCGGGGTTTTGGGGTATGTTCAGCGGTGTTTTTTCGGGTGCGCTAAAGTGGCAGATGTCCGCTGTTGTGTAGGCTGATATGCCCGCTCTTACCGCCAGCGAAGAAAAGAGAAACACCCCACCAGCCGAAGCCGATGAGGTGCAACTCTTTATACTTTGGGAAAATTTACTTGCGCTTACGGCGGGTAGCCAAGCCAGCGAGAGCCAGCAGGGAGAGGGTCGCCGTGGCGGGTTCGGGAACGGCGGGGGTTTTAACACCCTTGCCCGCTATTGCCATTCCTGCATAGCCGTAATATATAGCAACGGTACCAGCTTCCATATCTTTCACTTTGTTTCTAAACTCTTCTGAGTTAAACTCATCAACCTCCGCAGGTTTGGCACCGATATATTTCAGCACCATCTCCGTTTCCACTTCTGTGCCTACAAGGGTGAGTGTTTGCCCGGCTTCAACTCCAAAGAGGAGGGGGTCTTTGCCGTAGTCTATATTAGCCCCACCACCTTTTGTTGGCGTATAAAGAGTGATATAACCACCATTTTCAGCGGAGAAGGCCTCCATCCAAGTTTGTGTAACTACATCGGAGGCTGTTGTTATATTGCATTTAGAAACCATCACTTCCAGCGTTTCACCGCACAATAAATTTCCTACTCCCTCATAACTGAGTGTTGCACCTTCCATCTCCATAATGCCCGTAAACTTTTTCCCTTCACTCGTGTCAATATGAAGAATATCACCCTTGCCGATTTCAAACCATTCTTCCTCTTCAAAGGTTGGGTCCATCGTGCTGGTGTAATAGTCCTCGGCGAACACCTGTCCACCCATTAGGGCGAGAGCGGTCAGCGCAAATAATGTTTTCTTCATCGTAAGTCTTTTATGGTTAAAGAGTTGTATGTTGTTTGTTGTTGAGTCGCAAGTTGTTGAAACTTAACGCCTTGCATTTTAGTCATCGGGGGGGGTAGTCAAGGTTTTTCTTTGTCATATTATCATTTTTTTCTTGGCGCGGGCGGGCTGGCAAAAACACGCTACCTCCCCCCGCCATCGGAGCAGAGGGAGGGTTGCCGTTTCTGTTGGTGGCAAGCGGGGCAGGCAGATATGCACCACCTCACCCCGCCATCGGGGGGAGGGGGAAGTTTGCATAAGCCTATGCAACATCGGGTTCCACCATCTGTGCCACGCTCTCCAACACGGCGAGTTTTTCCTTGTCCTCTGCGGTGAAGTAGTACTTCATCTCAATATCGTCCGAGGCGTGTCCAACAGTCTCTCGTACCACATCAGGGGAGAGGTTGGGGTTGCTACGCGCCCAAGTCACAACGGAATGGCGTATGGAATGGAAGCTCTTGGTAGCAACTTTACGGCGGTGTCCTTTCAGCTCCTTGTTGTTTTCCTCACCATCTCTGATACCAAAGGCGTTGAGCAACGAAGCGAACCCCGAAGAGATGGGGCTTGCGCTACGGAGATATTGCACCGCTGTCTCAGGGAAAATATATTCCCCACCGCCTACCTGTTCTTTGCGGGCGAGCAGGCGTTCACGAAGTTGGGGCAGTAGGTGAATGAGGCGCGGGCGGTCAGTTTTCTGTTCCCTAACGGCAATGCTGTTCTGCTCAAAGTCCACATCAGCCCAGCGGAGCATACAAACATCTCCCAAGCGAAGCCCGCCTGTGTAGAACGATACGGAAGCAAGGTCGCAGTAGGGCTGAGGGAAGCGGTTGAGAATGGTTTTCATCTCATCAGCAGTGAACGGCTTACGAGCCACGCTGTCATCTTTGATGCCAAGGCTATTCATCAGTTGGTCAAGCTGTACCCCCTTCATCGGGCTATGGGTGAGGTGGCGGTCAATGTTAATAGCGCGGTTGAAAGCACAGGCAAGGTTCTGCCTACGGCGGTCAACAGTACCTGTGCTGTAGTTCTGCAAGAGCCAGATAAAGTGTCCGCGTATATGCTCAGGGGTAATGCGGGTAATGGGGAGCTTGGCATCTTTGCCCAGCCATTCCAAAAAGCCACGGAAAGATACCTTGCGTTGATGCTCGGTCTTGGGTCGGCTGAGTTCGGGGAAGTTGTTCAGGTACTCCTCAATGGTTGGCACTGGCTTGGCGAACCCGCAGAGAACGGCAACACCATCAATAGCGTTCTTTGCATCGTCCACAGAGGTGATGCCCTTGGCTACCTGTTCCATTGCTTCGGCGGTTTCCTTTGCCAGCTTCCTTGTTTGCTTCTCCGTTTTGCCCGCAGATACCACCTTAATCTTGGTGCTACGCATCACAGTACGCCCATCAAAACCTGTCCAAGTGGCGAACCAAGTGTTCTTTCGTTTTACTACTCCTGCCATATTACTTCTTTTTCCTTTCTAACTCTTTAATGTTCTTAATGTTCTTCATATAAAACTATCTTATATTAGTTCTTTGGAATGGTGCAAAACGGCGTGTTTTCCGTGCAAAAAGAACAAGTTTTCCTCAAAAAAGAAGCCCAACGCCCCCCCAACGGAAAAGGGAAAAACAGCGGGAACCAGCATCAGCACAGAGTTTTCGGGCTTCCGAAAGTGCAAGATTGGGGGTGCAAAAAGTGCAAGATTCGGTGCAAGAAAGGGTGCAAGGGGCGCATTGTGCCTTATATGGGCTTATTGCCGTAAACCCTTGAAAAACAAAGGAGCCGTTCACCTTCATTGATGAAGATAAACGGCTCGGAACAGACGGAGCGGGGGGGATTCGAACCCCCGGTACAGGTTAATGCCTGTACGACCATTTAGCAAACGGTTGCTTTCAGCCTCTCAGCCACCGCTCCAAATGCTTTGCGGGGGTGAGTATAGCGGCAACTTGCGCGTTCGTCAACAGGAAAATGAGAAAGAAGGCGATTTTTTTGAAAACATGACGAAAAAAGTTTGATGTTTGATGTATTGAATAGAGTGCGGCTGCGCCGCAGAGATTTTTTTCGTTTAGCTGCCAAACCTCGACTCTTTCGTCCCATTCGCCCGCGCAACTTGTCGCGATGCAGCCTTGGCGAAGACGGAAGCCGCAGCAAATTTTACACATCAAACATCAAACTTCAAACTTCAAACATTCATTTTAGTGTTGACCTAACGCGCCTGCGGGGGCATAATAGCCCGCGTTATGAAGACTCCTGTAACTGTGACCGTGACCGGCGCTGCCGGCAACATCGCTTACTCCCTTCTGTTCCGCATTGCTGCGGGTGAAATGCTGGGTGCTGACCAGCCCGTCATCCTGAAGCTCCTCGAAATCACCCCCTGCCTTGAAAAGCTGCAGGGCGTGGTGATGGAGCTGGAAGACTGCGCTTTCCCGCTGGTGAAGGAAATCGTTGCCACCGACGACCCCGCCGTGGCTTTCAAGAACGCCGACTGGTGCATGCTGGTGGGTTCCGTTCCCCGCAAGGCCGGTATGGAGCGTAAAGACCTGCTGGGCATCAACGGCAAGGTGTTCATCGGTCAGGGCAAGGCCATTGCCGAAAACGCCGCCCCCGGCTGCAAGGTGTTCGTGGTGGGCAACCCCTGCAACACGAACTGCCTTATCGCCCTGCACAACGCCACGGGCATGCCCAAGGAGAACTTCTTTGCCATGACGCTGCTCGATGAGTACCGCGCCAAGAGCCAGCTGGCCGCCAAGGCCGGCGTGCATGTGTCCGAAGTGACCAACATGTGCATCTGGGGCAACCACTCCGCCACGCAGTACCCCGACTTCACCAACGCCAAGATCGGCGGCAAGCCCGTGACGGACGTCATCTCCGACATCGAATGGCTGAAGGGTGACTTCATCAAGACCGTGCAGCAGCGCGGTGCCGCCATCATCGCCGCCCGCGGCCTTTCCTCCGCCGCTTCCGCCGCCAACGCCGCCCTCATGACGGTGAAGAACCTTGTTACCCCCACCCCCGAAGGCGACTGGTTCTCCGTTTCCACCATCTCCGACGGCAACAGCTACGGTCTGCCCGAAGGCATCATCTGCTCCATGCCCACCCGCACGAACGCTGATGGCACCCACAGCATCGTTGAGGGTCTGCCCCTGGACGACTTCTCCAAGGAGAAGATTGCCGCTTCCTGCCAGGAGCTGCTTGAAGAGCGCGCCTGCGTGCTGGGTTAAACTAAAAAGCCTTTACACAACAAAAACAGCCGTTCCCCCACGGGAGCGGCTGTTTTTTGTTGTTGAGCGCGGGGTAATGTTCATTATCACCCCATAGAGCAAATCGGAAAATGGGGAGTTGTCGAGATGAAAATAGTCGTAGGTTGGAAATTGGAAGTCTAGGACGGCTCGCTTCCGTCTTCGCCTACGGCTACAACGTGACAGTTTGCTCGCAGGAAATGAACGTAACGCAAAGCGAATGCTACAGTTTCTATTTTAATCCATTGCATGAGCTTTGCGTTGCAAATCAACTCTGCGGCGGCTAGTCTCGGCGTAGCCTTGGCGGAGACGGAAGCCGCATGAATTTAAAACCACCGACCTCCAACTTTTAATCTTGACGCGGGGGCTGCGGGAAGGTAGCATAACAGGCGTATGGTTAAGTGTACGATGACGTATCAAGGCGGGCTGCATTGTGAGTTGCAGCATGGTCCCTCGGGTGCCAAGGTTTGCACCGATGCCCCTGTCGATAACCACGGCAAGGGTGAATCTTTTTCTCCCACGGATTTGATGTGCTCTGCCATGGCGGGGTGCATGGCCACTATCATGGGTATTTACGCCGAAGAACACGGCCTTAACATTGAAGGTTTCCGCATTGAAGTCGGCAAGGTGATGAGCGCCAACCCGCGCCGCATTGCCCGCATTGAGACGGATATCACCGTTCCCCTGCCCGCCGATACCCCGCACAAACAGGTGCTTATTGACTGCGCGCTGGGCAGCCCCGCCATGCGCAGCCTGCACCCCGATATCGAAGTGCCTATCAACTGGCACTGGGTGGGTTAATTATCCCCTCTTTTCAGGCACCACCACCCCGCACCGTCTTGAAACGTCTGCCGTTCATCTATTGGGCCTGTCCGCTGACACTGGCATTGGACACCCTGCCCCGCTTTTTCAGCCCCCTCTGGGCGCTGGTAACGGCGGGGGCTTTGGCGGTTGCTCTGTGGGCGGCGGTTTGGGTGCGCCTGTACACGACCAAACGGCTGCGCCCCGAATTCTCGCTGCTCTGCGTGCTGCCGCAAACCTTGGGTTATGCCCTGCACTACTTGCAGCAAAGCGCACCCGAAGAAGCCGCCGCCTACGCCACGCCGTTCTGGCAGAACCTGCACTTGGTGCTGTGGCTGGGGCTGATTTGGGTGGGCATCAACACGCTCAAGCCCGATGAAGCGGGCAAAAAAGCGTGGCGCGACCCTGTAACGCTCTTCATGAGCATCATCCTCATCTTCTACGCTGTCACCCAATGGGGTGCCACGGCGTTCTCCCTCTTTCTCCCTGCACAATCATGAAACCCCGTACTATTCTTCTTCTGACCTCGACGGCTCTGCTGACCGTGTCCTGTGAATTCGACAACACCGACGTAGTGACCGGCTACGCCCGCGTGTACAGCAAGAGCGCCCCCGCACCTGTGGCAAAACCCTTGCCGAAACCCGAACCCAAGCCTGTGGTAAAGCCCACCCCTGTTCCGGCTATTCCTGCACCTGCTCCTGTAGCCAAGCCTGAGCCTAAGCCCGCACCTGCGCCTGTTGCCAAACCCGAACCAAAGCCCGCACCTGCGCCCAAAACCATTGTTTCGCAGAATCAACCCAAGGCAACACCTGCCCCGGCGCCTAAGGCTGAATCCAAGCCCGCACCTGTTGCCAAGCCCGAGCCGAAGCCTGCACCTGCCCCCAAGCCTGTTGTGACGCAGAATCAGCCCAAGGCGACCCCTGCCCCGGCGCCTAAGGCAGAACCCAAGCCCACGCCCGCGCCTGTTGCCAAGCCTGAGCCTAAGCCCGCACCCGCGCCTGTTGCCAAGCCCGAGCCTAAGCCCGCCCCCGCCGCAAAACCGGCACCTGCCCCCAAGCCTGTGATTCGACAGAATCAACCCGGCGTTAAGTACACCCCCCTCACCCCGCAGG
>JAZLFB010000258.1:0-12803 GCA_045615585.1 Akkermansia sp. | reverse complement strand
GGCATCTTATACGCATTGTGAAGGGGTATACTGGCGGGTATGGAACAGAACGCTTCACACACGTCGTCCAACGCTAAGACTGCCTTTCCTCCCAAACTCTACCTTTTCATGAAGGCTGAATACCTTCTTGACTGCTTGAAGAATGATGAAATCAAAGTCTGCCTCCCCAAGGATTGCAACGACCCCTTTGAGTGCATACCGCGCGTGGAGGACGGAAAGCCCATGCCCGACACCGGCGGCGTGGGGTTCGTTTGCTTCTCGAAGGAGTGGGCGTCCTCCACCATGTGGGCCCATTACGCCGACAAACATCAGGGCGTGTGCCTGGAGTTCTCTTTCAACAAGGAGAAACGGAAAGCCAAGCGCGACACAACGGATGTCGAAGGGAGTTGCCAGGGCCCGGAGGTGGAGGTTATCAAAGTGAAACGGCAGTTCGTCAAGCAATTCACGGAGTTGCCCGACATCTCCGAAAAAAACGACACCCCTTTGTTCATTCCCCTAATGATGAAGGTAAAATATGCCCCGTACCGCGCGTACCCGGCAGAATACCGGATGCATTGGGATGTTCAAGGCAAGTGTGTGCGACAGCCCCGGTTCAGCCGATTGTACGCCGCCAAGGGGCAGGAATGGGCGTACGAGAAGGAGTGGCGCCTGTTCGTCACGCTGGACAACTGCAAGTCATACCATGATGGCTGCTATTTTGTAAAAGGGCTCACACCCTATATTTCCAAAGTTTTGCTGGGTGTCAAATGCCCTCTATCGTGCGAGTATGTGAAAAACGAGGCCAAGGAATTTTTGAAGCGCTCTGTCCCATGCGCTAGGATGGAAGCTGACAGCAAGCTCTTTGCTGTTCATCCAATGCGCAAGACTGCCAAAAAGGTTGCCCCGGTCTGGTGTCCGAATCTGGAAATCAAAGACACCATTTGGCAAAAACTCTGGAAAGAAGCCAAAGCCCAAGGGCTGCTCTCACCAGAAGCCCTTATCATTAAACTTATCGAAGAATCCATTACCCCTTCACAAAAGACCAACCGCTAACAATTTTTTCACCATGAAGCAACACTTGACTAACAAACTATACTGGATTTTGCTTATATGTGCACCAATATGCCCAACAATTGCCTCTGACGTCGATAACTGCAACACCTGGGATCTCTATGCTACCTTGCATGTATCGAATCTAGAAAGCCAGGATGCCACCATTGGGTGTGCTGCGGACAAAATGCCGGGGAACTTTATTCCCATTCCCCAAGAACTCTCGCAATTCTTCCAATGTTCATACACAAGCGATAACAGGAAAAAGGTTGGAAATTGGGGCAGCGGAACCCTGGCTCTGGCCTCAGCAGGGGCGGTCTCATCCACCATGGTGGAAGCGGTGGGGCGTGCAGCCGGAGATGGGCCTTCCGCGCGAGAGATAGCATTGAGCGATGCGCTACGCGAAGCTGTGCGTGAAGGCGCGGGGGTGGACATCGTTTCGGAATCCCAGGTGAAAGATTTCGCGCTGGAGTTCGACCGCACGTTCACCAAGGCCCGCGGCTACGTCCGCAAGTATGAGGTCGTTTCTGCGGGAATCACCGCTGATGGCTTCTACACAGTGAAGATTAAGGCGGATGTGGACAACAAACCGCTATCCTCCGATGACACGATGACATTTCAGATGATGGCGCGTGAATATGGAGCTCCCCGCTTGGCCATTGATTTGAAAGAGCAGATTTCCGGCGTGAACGGCGGCACCGTGGCATCTGATTGGCTCAAGAACACGGCGGTTCGCTGTGGTTTGAAAGTGGTGGACCTGTACCGCAGCCAGGGCAATGGCGGGGCCTTGGCGAAGCGCGCGGAAATCCTTGGGCGCGGCCAAGAGGCCGCCATACGCGGTGCGGGTGTTGTTTCCTCCTGCGACTATCTGGTAGAAGGCGAAATCGTGGGAGACAAGGGTGCCGCCAAGAGCTTTTACGGAAGCGCGCCCGTGTACAACTACTCCATGGGGTTGAACGTGCGCGTGACTGATGCCGCCACCGGCAATGTGATGCTCACGGAAACGCCGCCCTCACGCGATGTGCGCATTCCCTCCTCCAAGGTGGAGGGCGACACGGCAGCCGCACGTGAGGCCGTGCGCCAGCTGATGGAGGGTTCCGCCAAGGTGAAGGACAGCGATGCAGGCTGGACCATCATCCGCCGCATTTTTGCCAGCTGGGCAGCTGAAAAAGATCTGGGAGCCCTGTTCAAACTGGAGTTCACAGGCATGGAATTAGATACTGCCGACCGCTTGAAGGAGAAGTTGACGGGTCAGCAGGGGATTGGCTCGGTGTGGGTGCGCAGTGTGGATGCCGCCGGCATTTCCGTGGTGGAATGTGAATCCCGTGTGGATGCTGTGGCGTTGGGTAAGATTATAGCCGGATTCATGGATGGCTATGTCTTGGACCGTTCTGAGAACCGCTATCTTTCTTTCCGTTTGAAAGGCGACCCCGCCGCCAAGAACGTGCAGACCACCGATGCCGACGCAGCTGTTGCCGCCCAACAGGCAGCCGCAAATGATGCCAATGCTTCCCCCAAGGATGAAGAATCCGGCGTGGGATCGTGGCTGACCATCCTTGCCAGCCTGACAACTATCCTTGCCCCCATTCTCGGCTTCTTTGGCGTAAAAGCCCATAAGCACAACGCCTCCAATGCCAATTCTTAATAACCTCTAACTCAAACTGTATCAAAAATGAAAGCAACATATATCATTGCATTGACTGTCGCCGGCTTTGCCGGCTTCTCCGTCAACCCCGTTTCCGCAGCCCCCAAGCCTGTGGAGCAAACCCAAGCCGCCCCCCTGCCGGAAATCTGGCAGAAGGTGCCGGCCAATCAGCGCCTGCAATATGTGCGCGCCGCAGAGATTGATGCCGCGCGTATTTTGGCGGAGCGTATCGTCGGCATTGCGCTTGACGGCGAAACCACGGTGAAGGACCTTGCCACCGCTGACGACAACATCAAGGGTGCCCTGGCAGCAACCCTGAAGGGAATCAAGACCACGGAAGGCCCCACCTACTGTGAGGACGGCCGCATTGAAGTGGTGCGCGCCGTCAACCTGCGCTCCCTGATTGAAGTGGTGGTGCAGCGGCAAGGCAAAAATGCCTCCACCTATCAGAAAACCGTGAACGAAACCATCGACGCCCTCGGCAATGCAGCCATCCCCGGCTCTCTGGGACACAAGCATGTGATGGCCAAACGCGCCGCAGAAATGGATGTATACCGTCGCCTGGCCGAACGCGCCATGGGAATCCAATTGACTTCCGACACCTCGGTAAAGGATTTTGTGGCGGAAAGCGACGATATCAAGGCAAAGTTCGCCAACACACTCAAATCCGCAGAAATCACTGCCATCACCTACAATGCAGACGGAACCGCCTCGGTAACAGCCACGTTGAAGGTGGGTCCGCTGGTGCGCACCATTGTGCGCACGCGCAATGCCAAGGGGCAGGTCATCAAGGTGGATGAGAAAGCCGAGCAGATGGTGCTGGAGGAAACCGGTTCCGGCGCGGTGAAGGAAGATGCACCCGCAGAGCAGGCTCCCGCCGCGGCCCCCGTGCAAACGCAGGAGGTGGAAACCATCATCAGCGAGGTGCTGGACAGTACGGCAACCATGTGACGCCATGAAGAGGAACCTTGCATTTTGCATGAGCGCCCTGCTGCTGGCGGCCTGCTCCGGCGATAAGACACCCGCTACTGCGGATGCTCCGCAGGCATCACAGCCAGCACAGGCTGCCGCACAAGCACCGGCCGCCGTGCAACAGTTGGCCGCGGCCGCAGCCCCGCAGCAGGCTAAACAACAGGCAAGGCAGAAAGCCAAGGCCGCTGTTAAACAGGCGGCCAAGCCTGTTGCCAAGCCTATTCCGGCTGAAACACAGGAACGCATCCGCGCCACCGAGCGTGTCATTAAATCTGAAACAACCGTTAGCTAACCATGAACAGACTCATTGCATACGCCCTGGCGTTCTCTGCCCCTTGCCTCTATGCCCAGGCGGAAGCCACCCCACAAAAGGAGGATCCCTTCCAAAAGCTCTCTGAATCCCTGGTGGCCAAGCTGCCGGAGCACCAGAAGCCTGTCAAGCTCGGCGTGGGAAACTTTGTGTACGGCAATACGCCCATGATGTCGCCGCTTTCCGTGGTCATCCGAGAGGAGCTGGAGATTGCCCTGCCCAAGTCCAACCAGGTGAAAGTCATCACCCGCTCCAACCTGGACCAGCTGGAGATGGAGGGTGAATTCCAGGCCACGGAGCTGGTGGAACCCGGCACTGCGGTGGAGAAGGTTACCGTGGAGGGCGTGGAGGGCATCGTGCGCGGCCGCTTCGTCTCGGACGGCACCACCGTCACCCTCTACACGGAAATCGCCTGGCTCCAAGGGGGAGAGGTTACCAAGGATAAGGTGACCTGGAAGATGAACGAGGTGACCGCACGCGTGTGGCCGGAGAAATCCGCGGAACAGGCGCAGGAGGCCGTCACCCCCCAGAACGCGGAGCAATCCATGGCCGGTATCGAGGAGGTGACCAACGCCAAACTGCTCAACATCCGCAAGGATTTCGACATCCAGCTCAAGACCGCGGACGGCGAGCGCGTGTACGAGGAGGGCAGCAACATCTCCTTCAAGATGAAAAGCCCGGAGGCCTGCCACGTGGCCGTCATCTGCCACCAGAGCGATGGCAACTCCGTGGTGCTCTTCCCCAACAAGTGGCACAAGGATACCCTCATCCCCAAGGACCATTGGGTTTCCATTCCCGGTGCCCTCAAGAGCGGGTTCGAGATTGAGATCGCGGAACCCTTCGGCTCGGATGTGGTGCAGGTTATCGCTTGCACGGACCAGAACGCACTCATGAAGGAAACCAAGGGCATGGCCTCCGCCGCCACCGAGGACGATCCCTACCCCGTCATGACCCGCGGCATGGTTGTCAAGAAGGTCAAGGCCGCAACTGCAGCAGATGTCTCCAAGCAGACCCTCTGGAGCGAGAAGCACATCATCGTCAGCACCTTCCCCAAGGGCTGACTTTTCATTCCCGCCGCCGCATGCATCCTCACTGGCTGCATGCGGCGGCATATTTATCAACCCAATCTATATCATCACTACATTATGAAAACTAAATACATCATTGCGAAGGCAACTCTCGCCTTCGCAACAGTTCTGCTGCTGGGTACCGCATGTTCCTCCCACAAGTCCGTCCCTGCGGGCCAACCCGCCATCAGCCAAAACTCGGGTGCCCCTGCCGACCTTATGGGCAAAACTATTGTGTGGGACTACACCCGTGCCGCTCTCTATGAGGGGGAAGACGGGGAGCCGTTGAGCCTGGTACACAGGGACAACAATATTGTCACAGAAGCTTTCACCTCCATTCACAACACGGGCATTGATTCTGAAGGCAACCTCAGCACCCACGGCGTGCGCAGCGGAACGTACTTGGTCAAAAGCAACAACAAGTATAGCGGGTACGACTATATGAAAACGGGGCACAACTCGGGAACATTGACAATATATGGTTGGGAAGATATGACAACTTATTCCCTGCTTTTTGAATCTGCTACCACGGGAACAGCTACATACCGTGGCGAAGGTGAAGGCATGAATTGGAAGGGCAGCGGTATCAGGTTCACCATCAAGTGACCCGGAGCTATCCTGCCCCTACCTCAGTCCGCTGCCTGCCATTGTATTTTCGCTAATACGGCACCGAACAACCTTTCAACCCAATTGGAACCATGCACACCAAACTCACCATCTGTTTATCTCTGGCCGCGCTGCTTCTTGGCGCGCCTGCGGCGCAGGCCCTACAGGATCCCGCCCGATTGGACAAGATAATATCCGACCTCACCTCCCTTCGCTGCCGGCAGGCGGATTCCCAAGACCAGCAGCGCAAACTTCTCATGCTGCTGCAGGCCATCAGGAATGGCTCTGCCAACATCGGCGCCCACTTGACAAACGACAACCGAACCGCCCTGCACCTGGCATGCGCCCTGGGCAGCCGGCAGACGGTGGAGTGGCTGCTTAAATCATCCCCGCCGCAAGACTATGTGGAGCCCTATGGAACGCCTTTCATGTGCACCACGGACGACAACGGGGCTGCCATCCGCAAGCTCCTGGTATGGCGTCAGGCAATCCGCCGGGGCACATCACCCCTGGCAGATGCGGACCGGAAAGAGCTGGAAGCCATTATGGAAAAACTGTATGCCCTGCGGTGTCGGGAGCGTTCCTACCAGATCAACCATGAGGCCCTGCTGAGAAGCCTGGAGGATATATGGAGGGGAGAATCCGTGAATGCCACTCGCGCGCAAGCATGCGAAAACCGAGCATGGATGATCCGCACGCCCCTGCAATACGCGTGCGGCCTGGGTAGCCTGGGAACGGTGAAATGGCTGCTGGCGCACGGAGCGAACCCCAATCTCCCGGCGGACGAAGGCAAGCTGACCACGCGTGATTGCGTGGCGCAGGACCAAAGGCGGCAAATCCTGGCCGCGCTCGACGAGGCGGAGGAGAACTGGCAGGAGACACTCGTGGAGATTGAACTGACGAACGGCGACAAGGTAGCGCTGCCGCAGGATATCCTCCGCACTTTCGGCGATGTGAATGCCAAGCTCAAGGAAGTCCTCACGCCGGACGACTACACGGACATCATCAAGGAGGAGGCCGCATGGGCTGCGGGGCGCGAAGGTCGGGACGAGAGGGACGTGGCCCGCGAGCAGGCGGAGCTGCTGGAAACGCTCGGCAAGATAGTGGAGAATCCCGGCGATGCCAATGTGTTCCGCCGCCCCAGGTTCATAGCCTGGGAGAGGGAGGGCGTGAACTTTGTGCATGATGTGCTCAGCCACGGCCTGAAATTCGCGCAGGGGAACTCAAGGATGCTGCTCACCATGGACAGCAGTGCCGGAAGCTCTGTGCTGCATTTTTGGGATGCCCGCACAGGAAAACTGTGCAGCAGCTACACGGCCCCGGATTTGACTCCATGGGGCAATGACGAAAACACCATCCTCAATGTGGAAGGCTCACCCATGTATGTTGTTGGTTCGGCACCTATGTTCTCCATATTCATTCGGGAAGGCAATGCGGACTTCACCTGGGCTGGGCTTGGGCATGTTGAGTTGATAGATCCGGTGAAACAGAGGATTCAGGTGCTGGATATGGGCGTTCCCGGCAACTATGTGCTCCATACGCTCTCTCGATATTACGATGCGACCGGCGGCGATCTGGTTCGCGAAACCTCCTTCCCCGTGAAGGCATATCTGGGCGAGGAGAGTGAGAAATGGGCTAAGGCCCTAGCCCGCAACATCCAAGTGGAGCACCGCGAGCGATTGCACCTTGACAAGGGAACTGCCGATTCCTGGAAAAAGTATTACGGAGACCTGAATATGGGAAAGGGGACCGCCGCAACCGGAGCTGAAGGAAGAGCGTTTGTGGCCGGGCTGCGCGATGGCGACTGGGGATACAAGGGAATGAACGGTGAGGAGAACATGTTTTCCCTGCAAACCTTGCGAGCACAGCAGAAACCGGATATCCAAAGCGCTAATGCTAAACGGGTAAAAGAGAGCATTCCTTCACCACTGTTTGTCACTGACTACATGGGGTGGCCCTCGTTATTCGATGAAATTCATGCCGTCAGCGCAGAAGATGGCACCATTTTCTTTATGATGGAAACGTCGTATTCTCCCATGAGGCATATTGGGCAAACAGATGTAATAGTTGGGATCCTGACAGCCGACCGCAAGCCATATGTGTGGACCCGGGTGGATAGCCTGGAACCTTTCGACTCTTTGCTGAAGAGTGCTAAGAAGGCGGTGTCCGGGTATGCCATAAGGGAGGAACAGGAACACTATTTACGCCAATACAGCGGTTCCGGCGGCGCCTCCCCCTTGGCCATCACGCAGATTGCACCGGGCAGATACCGGCTCGTGTACCGGGAATTTGAACAGAACTCCAACAAATGCCACATTGCCGAGCTGGATATGGCGGGCGGGAAAATCCGCAGGTTGGGCGAAAGGGATGTGAATGTAATGGCCTATTGGCCCAAACCCGGGATTGCGGTGACTGCCACGGACGACGATTCGCATTATGTCTTGCAGCATGCCGACAGGGATTTCAACTTGACCTTCATGGGAGATTTGTTTATCGACCGTCAGCATGGTTACGCCATTGTGCTTTCAGACGGCCGGTATACCGGCACGCCAGGCTGCGAACAGTTCCTGGCGTGGAAGAAAAACGGCAGGTCCATAGGGATGAAAGCTCTGGCACCGTGGCGCAACAGGCCAGCGGAGGTACTACAGGCGTTGGGCGGCAACACCGAGGATATTGAAGTGTTGCAGCAGACCACCGCCCGCTGGCTGGCCAAGCTGGGCGTCTCGCCCGGAGAGGCGGAACCCGCAGCCGAAACCTTCCCGGAAATCCAGGTGACCATGCCCGATTTGTTCGTTGCCTCCAGGCAATGCCGGGTTGGCGTGCGCGTTCACGCAACGGAGCGGGCTGTGACCCGCCTGCGGGTGAAAATGGATGATGCCCCGCTGGATTGCACCGTGCCGGGGCTTCCCGTTCCCGCCGGCGAATCTGCCGATGTTACTCTGGAGCTTCCGCTGGTGGAAGGCCAGAATTGGATAGAAATCACCCCGGAGGATGCCGAGGGCCGCATTGGCGACTCTGTCCGTTTCCGCGTGGTGAGCACGGCAAGGGATGAGGCGCCGCCCGCCATGTACATGGTAGCCCTGGGCGTTTCCGATTACGACAACGAAGATCTCAAACTGCAGTACGCGGCCAAGGATGCAGGGGATATGGCGGCCGCGTTCAGCGAGGAAAGCCTGCTGCCGGTTCATACGCTCCTGCTGCGCGACAAGGAGGTGGACCGCCATGTGATGGAGCGGGTGAAGGGATTCCTGGACAGCGCAAGGCCCCAGGATTCCGTGGTGCTGTTCATTGCCGGCCACGGCATGCTGGATGAACAGCTCAACTACTACTACGTGCCATGCAACTTCGACGTAGACGACTTGAAAGGCAGCGGCATACCGATGGATGAAATCACCCGCTGCCTCCAAGGGGCCCCCGCGCGCAAGAGGCTGTTGCTGTTGGACACCTGCCATGCCGGAAGCATTGGTGAAGAGGGCGAGGAAAAAATGGCGCTGGCCATGGACACTCTCCCCCATGGCGTGCGGGCCGTTCAAACCCGCGGCATGAAGGTGAAGAAAGTTCTGGCTCCCCTGGCAGGCTCCCGCCAGAAACGCTACATTGAGGAAATGTTCGCCATGGACGATAGCGTGGAGGGAATCAACATCCTCAGCGGCTCCGCCGGCGCGGAGTTCGCTCAGGAATCCGGCGAATGGCGCAACGGCGTGTTCACCGCCAGCGTCATTGAGGCGGTGCGGGGCTACGCCAACGCAGACTCCAACGCCGACGGCGTGCTCACCGTCCAGGAAATGCAGCAGCATGTCACCGCCAAGGTGCGTGAACTGACAAACGGCCTGCAAAGCCCCTCCCCCAAGCTGACAGGCAATGCAGGCTTCTTCCCCCTCGCAAAATCGCTGCGGGGCTATATCCCGGAGAGCTGGAATGAAAAAATCAGTGCGGAAAACGCGGAAATCCTGCTCTCCAAGCTGCGCCGCATGGAGCCTGTCAGCCATCCCCAGTCTGTCGGCCAGCTTCGGGACATATTCGAGTGCGGCGGGGCCACAAAGGAAATGCAAAGGGAAATCGTGCGCCTGATAAAAGACCCGTGCCAGGTGGTTGCCACTCCCAATGCCAAGGGCAGCCTGCTGGCGACTGTCTACCGCAATGAATCATCTCAGTTGGAGCAGCCTATGCTAGAGCAATTGATGCGGCAATCCAATCTCAGCATCGCACTGAGAAAACCCGGGGCAGACAATCCCATCTCCAGCGTATCCCAATACGATCTGCCCGGCATGTATTGCCTCATGCTGCACGGCATGCATCCCGGTTTGCTGTACGAGCTGGCGACCAACGGCGCCGACGAGGGGGAAGATTCCTACCGCGACCCAGAGGAACAAGTGGTATTGGAAACGCTTAGGAGGTTAAAGGAGGCGGACACATCACACCTTGACCAACCCTATGAGCTGAACACGCACATTGCGGGCCCCCTCATAGCCAAGTTTATGGCCAAGAAATTTTTCCAGCGCATTTCGTGCAAGGAATACGGCGGAACACTGAATGACGAGTACAAGGCGAGGATTCCCGCACTATTTGCGGACCGGGTGGATTACTGCGGGATGCCGGGGGCATCCGCCTCCGACATACTCCGCTCCCTGAATGATGACAGGTATCATTACGAGACCGATTCCGACAACTCGGAAGTGCTGGAGCGTAACGGCACCTTCTACGTCAAGATGCCATACAACAGAAGCATTCAAATGTGCCCGCCCAATCAGAGGGAACATTACACCGGCCTGGTGGGCGTGCGCCTGGTGGATGGCAAGTTCAAGATTGTGCTTGTGCACACCGGGCCTAGCGGGGCATCGCTGTACGGCATGCTCCCAAGTGTCACCTCAACCGGGGAACAGCCCTCCTATACGCCGGACATCCCGGGTTCGGATGAAACCTCTGCGAAAGAAGTCATCAACCATCTGAATGCCATGGGTTCCGGCAAGGGGGCGGCCAAGGTGTTCCGCAGCAAGCTGCTGCAGATTATGCCGCGCATACAGAACGGGGCGGGTGTGAGCAGCCCGCTGCCGGGGGAGACCAACACGCCGCTGCACTACGCCTGCGGTTTGAATGATGTGATGACGGTTCAATGGCTGCTTGACCACGGAGCCAATGCTTCCGCGCGCAACAAGCAGGGGCAAACCCCGGCAGACTGTGCGCGCCTCAACAATTCATGGGATGCGCTGAATGCGGTGGAGCGCGGCGGAGCTTCCCATAGCTCATACCAGCCGTCATATTCCCCCGGCGCATCCGCCCAGGGCAGCGTGTCCGCCCAGGAAGTCATCAACCACCTGAACGCCATGGGTGCCGGCAAGGGGGCGGCCAAGGTCTTCCGCAGCAAGCTGCTGCAAATCATGCCGCGCATACAAAACGGGGCCAGTGTAAACAGTCCTCTGCCCAAGGAGACCAACACACCGCTGCACTACGCCTGCGGGTTGAACGATGTGATGACGGTGCAATGGCTGCTTGACCACGGTGCCGATGCTGCCGCCCGCAACAAGCAGGGGCAGACTCCGGCGGACTGCGCGCGGCTCAACAAGGCCAATGCCGCTCTCAACCTGCTGCAGCAGCGCGGGCAGGCATACTAGTGGAGAATAGCAACAATGAAAACGGCAGCCAAGACAATCTCAGTTCTCCTACTTGCAGCCTGCGGCATGGTATATGCCGCAGGCATTGGCGGCACCCCGGAAACCACCCCGCCGGATGCGCCCAACGCCCGTCTCAAACAGCGGCAGACAGTCACGCGGCCGGAGGCGCAGCCCCGCTCCTTGAACGCCTTTGTGTTGCAGGCAGTAAAGGAAATACCCGCAAACGGCGGGTATGCCGTGAGCGCCACGGCAGCCAAGCGGCTTGCCAACCAGGCGGTGGTGTGGGATGAGGCCTCCCATTCCCTCAAGTTGAACCTCAAGGCGGCGCAGCCCTCCTTCTGCTCCGCGGCGTGCTATTTGGCCCTGCTGCGCTCCTTGCAGCTGTGGCAACAATCCGGCGCGGGCAAGCTGCCACCCGCCGCGTGGAAGGCATTGGATGTGACGCTGGGCACGCCGGACGGCAAGGGCGTGTGGGGGCGCGCCAATGCCAACGGCCCCGGTTTTGCCAAGCTGGTGCATGATTTGGGCGCCGGTGTGAACTTCACGGCGCTGCAGCAGGCACGCGCAGGAGATTTCCTCAAATTCTTCTGGTCCGGGGAAATCGGAGCCAAGGAGCGCGGCCACATCGTGGTGTTCCTGGGTATGGCGGAAGTGGACGGTCAACCCGCCGTGCGTTACTGGTCCGCCAACAAGCCGGACGGCTTCAGCGAGCGCATCGTCCCCCTCGCCAAGATGCACCACCTCATCTTCACCCGCATCACCAAACCGGAGAATTTCGCCTCCGCCTCCAAGCTGCCGGCAACAGACGCCTGGCTGCGCGGCATGCAGAAAAACTCCGTTCCCTTTGACGAGGTGTGCAAACGCTGCGGCATAGCCACAGCAGCAATGCCGCAATCGCACCAAAATCCATCCTCCCACAATAACCAATAAACTCAATACAATGAAAACCAAAACAATAATGATCAGTTCCCTGGGGCTTGCCATGGCCCTTTCCTCTTGCGCCTCCAAGCACGCCCAACCCAACGGCACCGCTGCACAGGGAAACGTATCGGCAGTCCGCACGTGCCAGGCCCCTGCATCCATCGTCGGCAAGACGCTTCATATTGATGCAAGGAAGGCATCATATAAGTTCAAGCTTGGCGTGCCGCCTGAAGAATATGCGGATTGGCGTCAGAATGCCCTGCGTTATGTGTCGGAAACCAATTTCTACGACTATAGCTTCCGAGCTGGTGGACAGTTGAAAGGGAAAGCCAACTGGTCGTACGCGTACAAACCAAAAGGAGGCGAGGGGGGTATAGTTATCATTCCAGGAGAAGGTTCAGACACCATCCTTCTCTCTTTTGAAACTCCCACTTCAGGTATTGCCAACGTCAGGGTTGAGGGTGCCATAGGCAGTGAGTTCAACAATATCATTTACATGCTAAACATGCCCTTTACGCTTAAGTAAGCCATTTCCTTCGCTATGTCCAAAGCCCATCCGGCATGTGCCGGATGGGCTTTGAAATTTAGTGGAGCGGCGGGGGGAGGTGGGCCAGGATGTCTGCGGGGATTTCCGGTTTGTC
>JAZLFB010000257.1:0-2319 GCA_045615585.1 Akkermansia sp. | reverse complement strand
CGGACGTGATGTCGGCAACGTCATTGCCATGCTCGCGGGCTTTGTGGCGGTCGTCCTTCTGGAAATCGGCGGCCGCAAGGGAATCCTGCCCCCCATCGCCTTCCCCTGGCGCGTCACCATCGGAACGGTTGTCACCTTCCTTGTGGGCGCATGCTTCCGCAAGCGCTGAGTGCGGCGTTCCGCTGTTACGGTATGTATTCCGTCGTGGGGTAGGCGATACGCCCGATGCCATCGTGGCACCAGACAACGTAGGCCGCTATGTTGGTGAAGGGCTTGCCTTGTACAGATACACATACCCGCCCTGACTGTATGCAAATCTAAGTGGCGGAAATATGTTTTCCGCCACTTAGATAGGCTGTTATTTTCAGATACAAGAATAAAAAAATAAGCATGAATGACTATTTTGCGATTGAATTTATTTTGGAAGAACAATCAGCAGTTCTCCAGGCTTTAAATGATATTACATTGATTTTGGAATCGTGTAGTTGCATTTTGCCTGCTTCATATCATGACCCGCAATCTAATTCTCTCATTCTTGTATGGCGATACGAGAAAAACAAAAATGAACAGGCTTGGGATGTTTGTCATCACATACCTAACATGTTGTTCAATGAAAAAGGATGGGATATGGTAAAATTTTACAATACATACCATACAGCGCCTATCTGTTTCTCATCCGAACATTGTTTCCATCTCCTTAGATTCGGCAACCCACATAATTTTACTTTTTTAGGTGATATGCCGTTAGTATTAGAAAATTTATCAATTTTATACGAACATCAGCATGATAGAAAAAAATTCACAGCAAGCGTTAAAGATTTAATGCAAAATACTATTCAAATGATAAATTCATTTGCAAACCATGAAATAAAAAAATTAGATTTTGCTACCCTCTATTTGCTATATAAAAAAATTGAAGGAATGTCTATAACTACAACCATGCAAGAAAGCGCAAAAATACACCTATTTTTTTTAAATAAAACAATGAAACTGAAATAAAACAAAATGCAATGAGAATGTGAACATCTAATGTTAACGCGCTTTGTAAACTATATTGGCAATAAAACGCTTCTGCCCCATCCCTGCAACCCGTTATGAGATATGGCGAATTTCGGGGCTATTTTCAGAAAATGATGTCAATTTTCACAAACCGTTTACACACAACGTGTCGGAGTTGTAAAAATTCACAGTCACAAAAAGGCTATTAAGCGTGAAGCCTCACGGTTGCATAACCGTGAGGCTTCACGCTTTTTGCCTGGTGGGAGTGAGTACCGTCCGTCAGGCTGGTTGCCCAAAGGGAGGTGCGTATACCTCCCTCTCTTACAATTCAATTTCGTGTTTGTCCATGTAGGCGCACAGAATCTCCTCAGCGGCGCGTTTCTCGTCGGCATCGGGCGGCAGGGCGGCCTTTTCCCATGGGAGAAGGTGTTTCCATGTGCCGAGGCTCCGATCATCCCTGATTTCCTCCCTCAGTTCTTCCAGGCGTTTTTCGTTCACATAGTCCGTCACGCAGTCGCGTTGAGCGGGGGTGAAGAGGGAAAATTTCCCTTCGACATTGGATGCATAAAAGAAATGGAAATCCAACCCGACCCAGTCGGGGTAGCTGTAATGCAAATCCGCCAGCATGTAGGCGGGCAGCAGGAAGCGAAAGCCCTCCGGGGTGACGTAGCAGAGACACTCGTTCAAGCCGAAGAGCCAATCGGGCGTGATGGCGGGCCAATGCATCCGCTGCTCCCGCTGCATGAAGGCGTTGATGATATCCTTCTCACAGTAGTCATCCTCGGCAAAGCCGCTCATGTAGCCCAGACTGTCCCCGCAGCTCACCCCGTCAAACGCCGTGCGGATGCGCTCAGCCAGCTCATGCTGCGTGAGTGTCAGCTCGCGGCGGCGCTCCCGCCAATCAGCAAAATAGCTGCGGCAGTTTTCCATGACGGAAAGCTCTTGCTCCCATCGCTCAGGAAAGGGGGCATCAGGTGAGATGAAACGAGACATGGGGAGAAGACAGGTACAGTGTAACGCTGCTCCTTTTTTTGTCAAGGGTTTTCAGCGGCGGTGCGTCACGGGCGGTGCGTCACATCATGAACCAATTTTTTTGCATTGCCATCTTTCTCCTTTCATTCCCGTACGCTTTGCAGTACAATGGAGCAAGTGAAGAAGCAACCCCACAGCAAACCCGCCGCCGTGCGGCGTATCGTCGCCATGCTGGTGCTGCTTCTCTTTGCCGCCGCATTCGGTGGCCAGCTGGTGGCGGACAGCGTTTCTTGGCAGAATTTGCCGGCGTGCGTGCAGTTTGTTCCCGCCCTGTTGCGGGGTCTCCAC
>JAZLFB010000256.1:0-28498 GCA_045615585.1 Akkermansia sp. | reverse complement strand
CCCTTGGTACCACCCTGCCATTCGGCAGGGTTCGGTGCGGGATAAAATCACGGTGGATATTCCCAACTCTCACGAGTTGGGCTAAAATTCTTATCGCCTAAAGGCTCAACGGACGCGCGGGCTTGAGGCCCGCGCAACATCTCGACAAATCCTAATTTTCCGCTTTGTGTTGCAAGTTCTCATTGACAAGCAGCCCGCCGTGGTATATAACGCGCGCGGACAAACGGCGTGCCCGCGCGCGCCGACTCTCTTCACCCCATACCACAGCACACAACGATGGCATTCGGCAAGACAGTCAAACGCAAGACCCGCAACTGGACGGCGGCGGATTCCGCCGACCTTTACGGCGTAGAAGATTGGAGCAACGGCTATTTCGGCGTTTCCCGCAACGGCGAGGTGACGGTGAAGCTCAAGGATACCGACGGCTCTACCCGCAGCGTGAGTCTGCACGACATGATGAAAGGTCTTGCCGAGCGCGGTACCGATGCCCCCGTGCTGCTGCGTTTCCGCGATTTGCTGCGCGCCCGCATTGACGAGCTGAATATCAGCTTTGCCAAGGCCATCAAGGAATACGGCTACAAGGGCGAGTACCGCGGGGTGTACCCCATCAAGGTGAACCAGCAGCGCGAGATTGTGGAGGAGGTTGTCTCCCACGGTCAGCAGTACCACTACGGCTTGGAGGCCGGTTCGAAGCCCGAACTGATTGCCGCCATGGCCGAAATGAAGGACCCCGGCGCCTTCCTGATGTGCAACGGTTACAAGGATGACGAGTTCATTGACCTTGCCCTCATGGGGCAGCGCATGGGGCTGAACATTCATCTGTTGCTGGAAATGCCCAACGAGCTGCCCGCCATTCTGCGCCGCGCCGAAAAACTGGGTGTGGAGCCGAATCTGGGCGTGCGCGTGCGCCTTTCTGCCAAGGGCAGCGGCCATTGGAGCGAGAGCGCGGGCGATAAATCCGTGTTCGGTCTGAACGCCGCGCAGGTGGTGGACGTGATTGACCAGCTGAAAGCGGCGGACAAGCTGCACTGCCTGAAAGCCCTGCATTACCACCAGGGTTCGCAGATTCCCAACATCTCCGTGGTGCGTGAGGGGCTTACCGAAGCCTGCCGCATGTACATTGACCTTGTGCGTGAAGGTGCGCCGATGGGTACGCTCGATATGGGCGGCGGTCTGGCGGTGGACTACGACGGCTCGCAGACCAACTTCCATTCCTCCTGCAACTACTCCATTGCGGAATACGCCCGCGATATTGTGGAGGTGGTGGGCGAAATGTGCACCAAGTGCGGGGTAGAGCACCCCACCCTTGTTACGGAGTCGGGGCGCGCCGTCTCCGCCTACCACGCCGTGTTGGTGTTCAATGTGCTGGATGTGACCAGCGCCCCCGGCGGCGATTCCAAGCCCCCCGTGCTGCCCAAGGATGCCAGCGAAACGCTCAAGGCCTTGGATGAGACGCACCGCATGCTTACCCGCAAGAATATCCAAGAGTGCTACAACGATGCCAACTACTACCGCGACCAGCTGCGCATGCAGTTCTTCTACGGCAATGCCACGCTGCGCGAGCGCGGCATCGGCGAGGCGCTTTACTGGCACATCATGGGGCTGATTGCTCACCGCCTGTCCGAGATGAGCGAAATTCCCGAAGATTTGAAAGAGGTGTCCGACAACATGGTGGACTTCTACTACGCCAACTTCTCGGTGTTCCAAAGTCTGCCCGATTCCTGGGCCATCAACCAGCTCTTCCCCGTGATGCCCATCCAGCGCCTGTGCGAACGCCCCACGCAGAAATCCGTGTTGGTGGATATCACCTGCGACTGCGACGGCAAGGTAGACCACTTCATTGACCGCGAGGACGTGGCCAAATCCCTCCCCCTGCATGTGGTGGAGGGTACGGAGAACTATTATATTGCCGTGTTCCTGGTGGGTGCCTACCAAGAGACGCTGGGCGACCTGCACAACCTGCTGGGTGATACCAACGTGGTGAGCGTTCACTTGGAGAACGGTCGCCCCGTCTACACGCACGAGGAAGAGGGCGACAGCGTGTCCGACGTGCTTTCCTACGTCAAGTACGACAGCCGCGAGCTGGTGGCCAAGTTCCGCGCCATTGCCGAGAAGGCGGTGGAGGACGGTCGCCTGACCCCCCGCCAACGTCGCGAGGCTGTAGAGGCTTACCGCGAGGGTCTGAACGGCTACACCTACTACGAGCTGTAACGCTGCATTCTCCTTTACCTGTATTCGTCGCGTTCGTCGCTATGTTTCAGTGGGGAAACAGGTTGATGGTGCCGCTCCGTGCGGCGGCCATGTTTATCAAACGCCGAATGTTTGATACGTCCGACTATTCCAAACTGCCGGATACAGGCTTTATCAGCTGCTACCGAAAGACGGAGGATAAAGGTATCCCCTTTGTTTCGCATTGGGGCGAGTTGCCGAAGGCGGAGGTGAAGGAGGGTGGCGAGGTCGTCGGTCCCCGCTATTTCCTGAAACCTGTCACGCTGGATTATTTCCAAGACATGCCGGAGGATGAGGAAGCCCGCCTGGAGGTGGAGCAGCTGCGCGACTACTTTGAAAACAGTCTGAAAGAGGCGTTTCGCGAGATGGAGCAAAAGACCGCTACCACCCTGCTGGCGGAGGAACCCGCGCCCGATGTGCTGACGTTGGAGATTGCGCTGCTCTGTGCCCACCCCGCCGCCCGCATCAAGAATATCATTCTGCGTGCTTTCTCGTGGATGAGTACCTATTTAGGACCCCTGACGGAGATTATTCTGTGCCGTCCGAAAGATATGGGGTGGGCGGCCATGGGGGTGCGTTTTTCCGAGGCGGGAAAGACGGTGTGCGAAATCGCCGATTTTGAATACGGCTTGGAGTCCGTGACCGGGCTGATGTTTTTTGATATGAAGAGCGCCCAAGCGTACGCCTACCAGCGGGCTTCCATCGCCCGCTGGTCCAAATCATTGGCGGCCATTTGCTCCACTAAGGTCAAGGTGCCGGCACGGCGCACTATCTTCACGTGGAAACCTTATTGAAGAGGGGTTGGGTGTGCAGCGCTCCAACTGTTTGACGCTGTTAGGTCGGCAGCTCTTGATTAAACGAAAAAAGCGGGTAGAATCATAGCATCCCTAACCCCCTCTATGCTATGAATACACCCTGTCTTTACACCATTGCTCTTGTCGGCTGCCTGTTTGCTGCACAGGCAGAAGAGTACTACAACAACGTCTGGTTCAATGCGGATGCCTTTTCGGAGGATTCCGCCGCCCGACAGCAGCAGCGGCGCGCGCTGTGGAGCCTGCCGCAGGCGCGCGAAGCCCGCGCCGCCCTGCAAGCCGATATGCGCCGCCGTATGGATGCCTTGGCCGAACAACTGCAACACCCTGCCGAGGGGCAAGATGCACTCTCCCCTGCCGCCGCACAGGAGAGCGCTTGGTTGCAGATACGCGCCGCCGCGCAGCAGGAAGCCCTCGCCGCTCTGCGCTCGCAACCCCTGCGGCAGATGTTGCGGGCGGATTACGACTTGTGCGAACGCGAATGGTACGATGCGTGGACCCCCGAACTGGTGCGCGGACTCATTTATGCCATGGAGGAACAATATGACTGTTTTGACTACCGCGGGGACGGGCGGGATGACCGCCGTGCCGAGTTGCTCATCAAGGCGCTGGGAAAATGGGGCTGGGTGCGCAACGGCGGCATGAGTGAAGAAGAATTCAACAAGGCTCTGCAACAGGAAGTCCTGTATCGCGCTGCGCGTTTGATGGATATCGGTCTGTCAGGCGGTGCCGCTTTCAAAACTGCGTGGCACCAAGTACATGCGGGGGCAACCATCAGCGCGCCGCGTCGCATGCGCGGGCCTGTGGTATGGTCGGCACCCGGCACCATGCACAGCTCTGCGGGCGGCGTGGCAGGGCGTGCGAGGCAGCTGCAAAGCCTTACGAGCACCTATGAGGTTACAGAAGCGCCTGCCCTGCCGCAAGTCCTTACCCTTGCCGTGGCTGCTGCTCTTCAACCCCGCCGCAGAGAAGAGTCAGAGGGATTGCCCGCCGCTTCTCTCCCGCCCGAAGAGGAACCCTTGACGCTCGATGCCGAAACCGCAGGGTGTGTCATGAGCATGCAGGGCAGGGTGGCTGCACCGTTCTTGTCGAAAAACCGCACGGTTGACCCGGAATCTGAAATAAAGTCAGTGCCGGAGCCCGCAACGGTCTCTCTGGCATTGGTTGCTTTTGCGCTGCTGGGCAAACGCCGCAGACGAGATTGAACACCCCCCTTATTTTTTAGGGTACAGGCTCTTGCGACCCACGGAGTGGTATTCGAAGCCTGCGTGAATGGCATTTTCGCCGTGCAGAATGTTGCGACCGTCAAAGATGATGGGCAGTGCCATCAGCTCGCGCACCTTGGGCAGGTTAGCCATGGCAAATTGTTTCCATTCCGTGGCAACTACCAGCACTTCCGCGCCGCGCACGCATTCGTACATGTCATCAACAATGGTGGCAGAGCAGCCTTCCAAGGCGCGGGCTCCTGTCTCGGCGGCCTTGGGGTCGTAGGCGGTGACAATCGCCCCCTCCTCTGCCAAGCGGCGGATGAGCTTCACCGCCACGGATTCGCGCACGTCATCCGTGTTCTGCTTAAAGGCAATGCCCCACACGGCAATGCGCTTGTTACGCAGCACCCACATCTTCTCGCGGATGCGGTCAAGGAAATGCTCAAGCTGGGCGGCGTTGATACGCTCCACTTCCTTGAGCAGTTCCAGCGGGGCGTTCAGCTGGTCGGCAATGTTGATAAAGCCCTTCACATCCTTGGGGAAGCAGGAACCGCCGTAGCCCAAGCCCGCATTCAGGAAGTTGCGGGAGATGCGCTTGTCCATACCGATACCCTGGGCGACCAGCTCCACATCGGCCCCCGCGCGTTCGCAGACAGCGGACACGGCGTTGATGTACGAGATTTTGAGCGCAAGGAAAGAGTTGGCGGCGTGCTTAATCAGCTCGGCAGAGGGCAGGTCAACTTCTACAATCGGGGCGCTGAAAGGCTGGTAGACGCGCTTCATCATGTCCATCGCGCGCTGGGAATCGGCGCCGATGACCACGCGGTCGGGATTCAGGAGGTCGGACACGGCACTGCCTTCGCGCAGGAACTCGGGGTTGGACACCACGTCCACGTCCACATCCTTGCCCGCGTAACGCTCAATCACCTGTGCCACCTTGCTGCCGGTACTGACAGGAACGGTGGATTTATCGACAATGATGCGGTAGCCGTATTCAGGCTTCAGGCAGTCGGCAATTTCGTGGGAAACAGCCTCGATGTAGGAAAGGTCAACGGAGCCGTCCTCGTTGGGGGGCGTAGGCACGGCAATGAAGATAATCTCGCTGTCGGCAACGGCGGCGTTCAAATCGGTGGTAAAGGACAGGCGACCCGCCGAAACGTTGGAGACAATCATCTCTTCCAGCCCAGGTTCATAGATGGGCATCTTGCCCTGACGTAAGGTTTCCACCTTGGCTTGGTTATTATCCACACAAATGACATTGTGACCCACTTCTGCAAAGCAGGTGCCCGTAGTCAGACCGACATAACCCGTACCGATGATAGCAAGATTCATAAATAATTCAGGTGGAAGCGCGGGTATGGTATCATAAATTTCGCAAATATCAAGCCCAAAGCGTACCCCCGCACAGCAATGGCACAACTTTGTGCCGCTGAGGCATAAACGACCTTGCGGAGACGCTGCTTACTCCGCGACCTTTTTTGCCGTCGTCTTTTTGGCTTTAGTTGTCTTGCGCTTCTTTTTGCGCGCGGGGCGGCGGCGTTTGGTCGGGCGTTGGCGTTGCAGCTCCATCTGCAACAGCAGCAGGGTGAACATGGAGGCCGCATTGATTTCCACTGCCGACACGCGGGAGACGGCATCGGCCAGTTGCACCATCTTGTTGACAAACGTGCTGTACTCCTCGGCTTCCAGCGGGATGTCCGCCTCCTGAATCATGCCGTGCAGCTGAATGAGCTTGCGGTAGAACGACATCCAGTTCCCATCGGGACCCGTGGTCAGGTTCTGCATCAGCTCATCGGGCAGGGCGGTGGTCAGGCGTTCAATACGGCTGACGAGTAAACGCTGCTCCTTGGTGGCGGGGGCGGCGGATTCCAGCAGATAGCGCACATGCGTGGCAAAATCGCCGTAGGCTTCCAGCGTCTCCACGGGCACATGACCGTGTTCGGCGGTCACGCCTGTGCGGCGCGCCGCTTCCTCGAAGCGGTGTACCAGAACTTCCAGCCGACCCTGCGGCGATAACGCTGTGCGCTCAAAGAGCATGACAAGAAACTAACACCCCCGCGCCCCGCTGTCAAGGACGCGCGTATGGTCAACAATGTTTTTCAGTCTTTTTTCTCCGCAGCGGGGGCGGCGGGGGCTTCCGCTGCGGGTGTTACCTTGGTTTTTTCTCCGTTCACCACCACCGTGACCGCCTTGGGGTTGGGGGAGCTTGTGGTGAGGCTGTATTCCGTCACCTTGCCGTTCTTCCATGCCATGTTGACGGTGATATTGCCGCGGGCGCGGATGCCCTTGACGGAGCCGTTTTTCCACGCATCGGGCAGGGCGGGCAACAGCTCAATCTGCCCCGCGTGCGATTGCAGCAGCATCTCGCTCATGCCGCCCGTCATGCCGTAGGAGCCGTCCATCTGCATGGGCGGGTGGTTGCCGAACAGGTTGGAAAGGACGTTGTAGGTCAGGTAGCCCTGTACCATTTCGTAGGCTTTGTCCGTGCGCCCCAGACGCGCCCACAGGGCGGTGCGCCAAGGCCATGTCCAACTGCGGCGGTTGTCGCCGCTCATGCCGCGCAGCTCCAGACTCTTGGCGGCGGCTTCGGCAAATGCGGGCGTTTTGGCGCGAGAGATGGTGGAGCCGGGGAATACGCCGATGAGGTGCGAGGTGTGGCGGTGCCCCGATACCATGTTGGGGCGGTCCACAATCCATTCCTGTAAGTAGCCGCCGTCTGCCACGCGGTTGCCCACCAAGCGGTTGCGCTTGGCGATAAGCCCTTTCGCCCACGCGCCGTCCGCCCCCAGCGCGGCGGCAGCCTTGGCGGTGTTGTCAAACAGCTCCCACAGCAGTTGCTGGTCGTGCATGCAGCCGTCCTCTACGGGACCGTGTTCGTGCGACCAGCCGTCGGGGGATACCAGAGAGCCCGCCTTGATACCTTTCAATTCGGGGTGCTCTGCGGCGGTGAGCGGGGTCTTGCCGCCGTTGGTCATCAACCCTGCGCCGTCAGCACCCACCTCTTTGAGGTGTGTCTCCCAGAAACGGCAGATGCCTTTCAAGAGCGGGTAGCCCGTCTTTTTCAGATACTTTTTATCCTGCGTGAACAGGTAGTGATCCCACACATGCAGGGCGTACCATGCGTTGACGGGTGGGTTCCACTTCACCCAGCCGCCGCCGCCCCACGGGTTTTGTGAGATGCGCGTTGTCCAGCCCTCGGTAGAGGCACCGAACTGCTTTTGCGTCATCTGGTGCAGCGGCTCCTCCATCGCCCGCATAAAGTTGATGAAATTGAGGTGACATTCCGACAGATTGCCGACTTCCGCACCCCAGTAGCACATCTGCAAATTGATGTTGTTGTGGTAGTCGCACGCCCAGGCGGGGTGAACCTTGTCGTTCCAGATGCCTTGCAGATTGAGCGGCAGATTGCCCGGTCGGGAACCCGCAATCAGCAGGTAGCGGCCGTATTGGTACACCAGCGCCTCCAGTTCGGGGTCGTTGGGGTTGTGTTCGTAGCGGGCAAGGCGTTCATCCGTGGGCAGGGCGGCGGTGTCGGCATCCGTCTTGCCCAAATCCAGCGACAGGCGGTTGAACAGCGCCTTGTGGTCGGCAATGTGAGCCTTACGCACGGCGCTGTACTTTTTATCCGCCAGATTTTTCATGATGCGCGTGTTGCGCTTGGCGGGGTCCGCCCCTTTCCAGTTATCTTTAAAGCTCTCCTTGTAATCCGTGGCAAGGCTGATGTACACTGTCACATCATCCGCCCCTTTCACGCGGATATAGGGAATGCCCTTGGCATCGAACGCGGGGCGGAGGGCGTCTCCCTTGCCCTCGTAACCGACGCTCACGCTCTTGCTGCCGCCCGAAACGCTTGTCTTGCCGCCCGTGGCTTTCACCAGCATGCGCCCCTCAAACTTCTCGCCGTTGGCCAGCGTGCCGCTCATGATAATGGCATTGCTGCCCGCCGTCTTGAACGTGACATCGTGGCAGGGGGTGAGGGCGATATCGGCGGTGATGCTGCCGCCTTTGTCGGCCTTGGCGCGGTACACCAGCACATCATCGGGGTGGCTCACAAACGCCCCGCGCGTGTGATGAACGCCGCCGTTGGTGAAATCGACCGTGGCAATGCCGTTTTGCAGATTCAGGGCGCGGCTGTAATCCTGTGTTTCGGCGGGCAGGTCGAACTGCACATACAGGTTGCCGAAGGGTTGGTAGCAGCCGAACGCATCTTTGCCCGCCTTGGGACCGTAGGAATAACCGCTGCCGTTGCCGCCGAGATTGGGACCGCCCGTCCACAGCGATACCTCGTTCAGGTTGATGCGGTCGCGCCTGTCACCGCCGAACACCGTGCCGCCCACGCGCCCGTTGCCGATGGGGAGCGTCTGCGATTCCCAAGCATCGGAGGAACGCCGCGCCACGGCGCTGTTGCCGCAGTACACTTCGTTGACGGAGAGCGCATCCTTACCGCCGCCGCCCAGATTGCCCGAGGGGGATTTCCCCTCTGCCCACGGCACGGCGGCATCGTTCACCATGGCGGGCATTTTATACCACAGATAATTGCTTGCAGGGTGGCTTGTGGCCGCCGCCGCAGGGGTGCCGAGAATGCACACCGCCGACAGGGTGAAGAAAAACTTGTTTTTCATGCCGCAAAATTAAACAAACTCCGCATAGAGGGTGGTTTCTCCCACCGTGAGCGGCATGCCGGCCCACAGGGGCAGCTGTGCCGTATGGGGCGGCAGGGCACGACCGTTGATGAACGTGCCGTTGGTGGAGCCTAAATCCGTGACGAGCACGGTGTTGTCAGCCAGTTCCAACCTCGCATGCGCGCGGGAGATGTTGCCGTCTGCCACCACAATGTCGGCGGTCTCGGGGTCGCGCCCTAAAATCACCCCGCCTTGGCGTGCCAGCAGGCTGATAGGGAGACGGGTTTCCCACGGTTCCTTGTTCTGCAGCAGCCCATAGAGTCGAACATAGGTTTCATGCACAGATTCGTTGGGCGTAGAAATCGGCAGCGCGGGCGGTTCCTCTTCGGCAAAAGCTGCGGGGAGCGGCGATGCAGGCGGCGCTTCTTCGGTAAAAGCTGCGGGGAGCGGCGGTGCAGGTGCTTCCTCCTCGGCAAAAGCCACGGGCAGCGGGGGAATCGACAGAGAGGGAATGGCGGGCATGTCAGGTGCAGGCGTTGCTGTGGGCCATGCCGAGGGCAGGGGGGGCGGCGGAGCCATGCTGACCGTCTGCCTGTTTTTCAGCGAGAGAATGGCCGCATTCACATTGGCCAGTTCCAACGTCAGCTCGGCGGCGCGCTTTTCCAGTGCCTCCAGCTGTTCCTGTTGCTCCGAATAAGACATATCCGTCTTCATGTTGTCCTGATTCTACAGCAAAACAGGAGGGCACGCAATAAAAAGTTAGACCGAAAGGGGGAGAAATGTAGGAAGATTCACGAGGCGGGACGTATCGCCTTGCCGTGTGCTTGACCTTTAGCTTTCAAATTGGGGTGGACATAGGGGCGGGGGTTGTGTACAATAGCGCCGTGGCTGCGCATCCGTCATTTCCCGTGGTTGATTTCAACGAGCGTCCTTTCATTCTCTTTTGGGAGGTGACGCGCGCCTGTGCTTTGGCGTGCCGCCATTGCCGCGCCATTGCCCAGCCGAAAGCCCACCCGCAGGAGCTGACGCACGAGGAAGCCATGGAGCTGACGGACAAAATTGCCGCTCTGCAACCGCCCATGCTGGTGCTGACAGGCGGCGACCCCATGATGCGCCGCGATATTTTCGACATCATCTCCCGCGCCGCAGGGCAGGGGCTTCGCGTGGCACTCAGCCCCGCCGCCACCCCGCGCCTGTTGAACACGGATTTCCACGCGCTGCGTGCGGCGGGGGTGGTGAGCATGAGCCTGAGCTTGGACGGCGCGACACAGGCGACGCACGATGCCTTCCGCCGCGTGCCGCACACCTTTGAACGCACCTTGGAAGCCGCACGCAAGGCCAAGGAAGCGGGTATACAGCTGCAAATCAACACCACGGTGGCCAAGAGTACGCTGCCCGAAATGGATGCCTTTGCCGAGCTGATGAAGCAGATTGCCCCCGATGTGTGGAGTGTCTTTCTGCTGGTGCCTACGGGGCGTGCCGCAGCGGATGAACTGCCCGCGGCGGAGGAGATGGAAGCACTGTGGCAGAAGCTGTTACGGCTCCGCAGTGAAGTTCCCTTTGCCATCAAGACGACGGAGGGGCACCACTACCGTCGCGCGCTGATGCAGGCGGCTGCCGCCCACGGTGCTCCCGCGCCGCGCCATTTGGTGCCTACGCGCGACGGCAAGGGCGTGGTGTTCATTTCGCATGTGGGTGAGATTCAGCCCAGCGGTTTCCTGCCGCTTACGGCGGGCAACGTCCGCACCGATGATTTGGCGGAGGTCTACCGCACGCACCCGCTGTTCCGTCAGCTGCGCGATGACGATGCCCTCGGCGGCAAGTGCGGGCAGTGCGAATACCGCCGTGTCTGCGGCGGCTCCCGCGCCCGCGCCTACGGCGTGAGCGGCGACATGATGGCCGCCGAACCGCTGTGCAGCTACCTTCCCGCCGCGCTGCGCCGATAAGTTTCAAAAAGAAAAAGGATACATGATTAACATCACCAAACTTTGGACAGGTGCCGCCCAGCCCGCCGACCATATCCGTTACGGACAGGGCGACGGCAGCAACATGCCCCACTCCAGCACGGCGGCGTGTGCGCCTACCTCTGCCCGCGCGCGCAGACCCATTGTGGTGTGGAACATCACCCGCACCTGTAACCTGCGCTGCGTGCATTGCTATGCCGACTCGCACGCCGAAAAATACGCCGGTGAGCTGACGTGGGAGCAGATTTGCAACGTGATTGACGACTTGGCGGCCTACAAGGTGAACGCCCTGCTGCTGTCGGGCGGTGAGCCGCTGCTGCACCCGCAGCTGCCGCAGATTTTGGAGCGCGCCACGGAGAAGGGGCTGAAGGTCACTATCTCCACCAACGGCACGCGCATCACGCCCGAATTCGCTCGCCTGTTCAAGAAGCTGGGCGTGGCTTATGTGGGTATCTCGCTGGACGGCATCGGTGCCGTACACGACAAGTTCCGCGGTGTGCAGGGCGCTTTCGACGGTGCCATCCGCGGCTTCAAGCTCTGCGAGGAAGTGGGTCAGAAGACGGGCCTGCGCCTCACGCTGACCCGCAACAACGTGCAGTGCATGGAGCAGATTCTCGACTTTATTGAGCGTGAGAACATTCAGCGTGTCTGCTTCTACCACTTGGTGCCTACGGGGCGCGGGGTGGATGTCTCGTCGCTGAAGCCGGAGGAAGCCCGCCGCGCGCTCGACCTGCTGATTGCCCGCGCCGAAGCGTGGCACAAGGCGGGGCAGCCCCGCGAGCTGCTGACCGTGACCCAGCCCGCCGACGGCATCTATGTGTTGCTGCGCCAACTGCGCGAGAATCACCCGCTGGCGATGGAGACACTGCGTTTGCTGACATGGAACGGCGGCGGTGCCAACAGCTCCGGTCGCGGCATTGCCAATATCGACCCGCAGGGCAACATTCACCCCGACCAGTTCTGGCAGGGGGTGACGCTGGGCAATGTCAAGACACAGAAATTCTCCGATGTGTGGGATGCCGCCCACGAACCCTCCGCCGCCGTGTTGCAGGAACTGCGCGGCAGCGACGACCCCGCCGAGCGTCAGAAAAAGCTGTCGGGGCGTTGCGCGACCTGCCGCCATTTCGCCCTGTGCGGCGGCGGTTTCCGCACCCGCGCCGCCTTTGCCAACGGGCATTGGTACGGCTCGGATACAGGCTGTTATCTCACGGATGAAGAGACGCAGACGGTGCTGCCCGCTCTTTCCGATGAAAAAAATGCGAAAAATTGAAAAAACAGGTAAAAAAATCAACTTTTCTCTTGCATGCCTTGCATGGATGTGGTACTACTGATTCTGTCATGAAGCGCTTACTCCTTTCTACACTTATTCTCGCCATGGGCGGGATGGCTTACGCCGACATTCAGGCTCCTCCCGCCTCCGAATACACGGCTACCCGCAAGCTGGGCCGTGCCATCAGCAACATCGTGTTCGGTGTTGAAGAAATCCCCACCAGCATCATCCGCTGGAACGAGGAAGAAGGCAACTTTGCCACCCCCGTCGGCGTGGTTGACGGCGTTACCCGCACCATCGAACGCATGGGCTACGGCATCTACGAACTGGTGACCTTCTACGCCCCCACCTACAAGTGCACTTTCCGTCCTCCCTATCAGGGTACCTGCGGTCGCAGCGGCCTCAAGGAGTACAACGTGTGGTCCGGTTTCTCCGAATTCCCTGAGGAACTCGGCTTCCAGAGCAAGTACGATTACAGCCGTCAGCAGGCTGACTAATACGGCTTAGCCAACGATTTTTTCCGACAGCACCTTTCCTCAAGGAAAGGTGCTGTTGTGTTGTCGGAAAGACGGCAACGAGTGACGGCGGCGGGGTAGGGCGGTTATGCCCTCCGCTTTGCCCCCTATCAATTCCGCAGGGCGGTGGGGGGAACGACAAACACGCCGTCGGGGCGGCGATAGGCGGCGCGGCTCATGCCGCAAATGACGGCCAGCACATGCGGTACACGCCCGCCGTCTGCCGCTATGGCATCACGCAAGCGCAGGAGCGATTTCGCGGCGGCATCAATTTGGCTTGCCCCCAGCTTGATTTCCAAGGCACACCAGCGGCCGTCCTCCAATTCAAGGACGGCATCCGCCTCGCGGTTGGAGTAATCGCGGTAATGGTAGAGCTTGGCCCCGAAGGTGTCGGCATAGACGCGCAGGTCACGCACGCAAAGAGATTCAAAGAGGAACCCCAGCGTGTTCAAATCCGCCATCAGGGCGGTGGGCGTTGTTTTCAGCAAGGCACAGGCGAGGGAGGGGTCGCAAAGGTGCCGCTTCACCGTTTGGTGTACCCGCACGGAGGAGCGCAGATTCGTGGCGTAGGGGGGCTGGTTTTCGGTCAGGAACAGGCGGTCAAAGACATCCAGATAGTTGGCGACGGTTTCGCGGTCGATGTCTGCATCGTCTACCGCTTTGATGTCGTTGGCCAGCGCCTTGTTGGAGACCATGGTGCTTTCATTGCGGGCGAGCGAGCGCAGCAGAAGCCGCATTTTCGCTACATCGCGGCGTACGCCGTCCAAGCGGTAGATGTCATCCTCCAGCACGATTTTCAGGTATTCCGCAGGAACGCGGCGCGCCTGTGTCTCCGACAAGCCCAGACTGCCGGGCCAGCCGCCGCGCACAATGAGCGAGACGATAGTTTTGAGCGAGACTTCTCCCGTCATGACCGACTTCATGTTGCCCTCGCACAGTTCCTGCAGCGAGACGGCACCGGAGGAATCGCCCGATTCAAAGAGAGACATCGGGCGCATCCTCAATTTGCCGAAACGCCCTGTGCCGCCGTGCAGCACGCCTTTGTGCGGCGGTGTGGCAGAGCCTGTCAGAATGTACTGCCCGCGCCCGCGCTGTGCATCGACGCGGAAGCGCACGGCATCCCAAATCGGCGGTTCTTCCTGCCATTCATCAATCAGGCGCGGCTGTTCGCCGTTCAGAATCAGGTTCGGGTCTTCTTTGGCCAGCTGGCGGTTCAGAAAGCCCCCCGCGGGGTCGCCCAGCGAAACGGAACTGGCGGCATGGTGCCGGGCCGTCCATGTTTTGCCGCACCACTTGGGACCTTCAATGCACAGGGCACCGAAGGTTTCCAGATATTCTTTGACGATGGGGTCAATCAGGCGCGGTTTGTAGTCTGTATTGTCCATGGCTTTTGTGGCTTGGCTTTCGGGATGGAGTTTATCTCATTCCGCAGGATTTGTCAATCTCATCCCGCAACATTTTTATATTTCACTCCGCAGGATTTGCAATTTTCACTCCGCAGGATTTGGAATATCCAACCCGCAGGATTTGTAAATCTTAACCCGCAGGATTCGGAATTTTCAACCCGCAGGATTTTGTAAATTTCGCCCTGCGAATTCTTAAATCCGCTGTCTCTTTTCTGTCTTGCCAAAGGACTGCGGTGCGCGTATGATGGGGGCATGAGTACGAAGGTGAGCCCCGAACAACTGGACATGGTGCGCGCATGGGCTGCGCAGGGCATTGATTTGAACGGCATTCAGAAGCGACTGACGACCGAATGCGGATTGCACATGACCTACATGGACGTGCGTTTCCTGCTTTTGGATAACGGCATTGAAATTGCCGTGGCCGAGGAGCCGAAACCTGAACCCAAGCCTGAGGAACCCGCCGCTCCTGCGGAGGCAGCAGCCCCCGCGCCCACCGATGGTAAGCCTGTGGTGACCTTAGATGAGTTGCAGCTGCCGGGCGCGTTGATTTCCGGTAAGGTGCAGTTCCCGAGCGGCACGCGTTGTGCTTGGCAGATTGACCAGATGGGACGATTCGGTTGGATTGAACAGTCTGCCGCCCCCACGCCGGAAGAATTGCAGGCTTTCCAATTTGAGCTAACGCAGTTGCTCAGCAAGATGTAACCTGAACGACACAGGTTAAAAAGAGCAACCCCGCTGCCACAACAGCGGGGTTGTTTATTAAAGGCGGTTAGGGTGTCTCCGCATTACGCACGGATGATGTAACCCTCTTTGCGGGCCTTGCAGGGGATTTGCAGCCCTTCGGGCATGTAGCCCAGCACGCAGATGCCCATGCCCTCCATGGTGTCGGCAAGACCCCATGCTTGGCGCAGGTCGTTCAGCTCGGGCAGCTCAAACATCTCCTTGGCGCGGTTGATGTAGCAGGAGCCAAGCCCCACCGCGTGGGCAGCGTTGAGCAGGTTGCCCAGCACCAGCACGGCATCTTGGTGCCCCGTGCTCTGCGTGGTGTCGGCAAACACGATAACGGCTGTGGGCGCGCCGTAGAAGGGGTCGATTTTGGCACCCATGACGGCACCGTTCACCTCGGACAGACGGTCGCGCAGGGCTTTGTCCTGCACCACCACCATCACGGGGGATTGCGTGCCGTGACCCGTGGGGGCGTAGGTGCCCACCTCCAGCACGGCGTTCAGTTCTTCATCCGTAATCTGCTGCGGCAAAAACTTGCGGCAGCTGCGGCGGTTTTTCAAATCAATAAGGGTTTCTTTCATACACAGTGAGAATAGAAGTTTTGTTGCGGTTTGTCAACCTTATTTCTCTTCCCGCTTTTGTTTCAGCAGCTCGGTCAGTTGTTCGTGTACGGCTTCAATGCCAAGGATAGCGCCGTCGAACGAGGGGTGCGTGGCATCGGCCATCAGGATGTGGTTATCCTTGCTGATGGCGCAGAAGTTGCCGTTGTCAAAGTAGCCCTTTTCCACATGCAGCACGCGGCACAGCCCCTCCTGCTCCATGCGCTTCATAATGTCGCTGACAAGGGCGTGGCGAACGGTGTAGTCGGTGAGGGTGTCCGTGATGTTGGTGTCGCGGGTCAAATCACGCCCCAGCATGCGCTGGCGGAAGAGGTAGGAGGCGGGTACTTCACGCCCCAGTTGGATTTCCGGCGGCGGCATCAGCAGAATCACTTGCTTGCCCATGTCGTGTACCTGCGTGATGAAGCCGCGCATCATCGGCTCAAACAGACCGCCCGCCAACTGCGCTTGGGTCAGCGGTTCGCCGTCCCACGTCTTGCAGTCTCTGATACGGCAGGTCCAGTTCTGCGCCAGAATCACGGTGTGAATCTCGGGGTGCTTCTCCAGCCAGCCCAACAGGGCGGCGTGACCCTCGCGCGCAAACACATATTGGTAGCGGGCAAAAGGTGCCTGATAATGGTAGTTGGTGAGCGGCACAATGTAGGCGCGGGCAAAGGTGCCCGACCAGCCGTAGCGCTTGCCCGCATCATGCAACACGGGGAAGGTGGCGTTGCAGAAACTGTCGCCCAGCAGCACGAACTCCGACGGGCGGTCGGTGGTGCCGATGTGGATGAGTTCCGCTTCCTTGGTGGAGGAACCCGGCTCGGCCTTGATGCCCGCGCTGAACCAGCCGTTCATGATGCTGCTGTCCTGATTGAGCGAGGTGGGCCAGTCCTTGGCCAGCGAGGCGGATTCCGCCGGACCTACATAGCAGTGCTTGGCCTTGATGAAGATGCTGTCGTTGGCCTCCTTACGCAGCTGTTGGCGCAGACCGTCCGTAGCGATGAGGGTGCCCGCCCCCGCCGCCAAGGCCGCCCATGCCGTCAGCACCTGCCACAGCTTGAAACGACGCTTCTCTACCAGATGATACACGCCCCATGCCAGCAGCAGCGACACGGCAATCATGAGGAGGAAGGAACCCGCTTTCATGCGCTGGGTCGTCACGGATTCCGCCACCATCAGCACCAACCAGTGCATGAGGTAGAGGGAGAAGGAAATCTTGCCCACCCACAGGAACACGGGGTTGGCCAGCGCCTTGCTCATCACCCCTGTGCCCGCATAGCGAATCACCAGCATGGTGCCCAGCACCGTGGGCAGATTGAACATGCTCTGCTTGGGGAGGGCAAAGCCCGAAAGAAGAATAGCCAGCAGACCCACCACGGACAGCACGGTGTTCCACGCGGGGCGCTTACATTCCGGCAGCCAGAGGATGACCCCGCCCAGCATGACTTCCCACAGGCGACCGATGGTCCAGTAGTACGAGGAGCTTTCCGCCACAAACAGGCTGTTGCCGAAGATGGTGGCAAGTCCGTGACAGATGGTGCTTGTCACCCACACAAAGGGGGCGGGGCAGCAGTCATCCGTAATGGCACAGTCGTGGTAGTAGGCGCAGAAGGAGATGATGAACACCGCTGTGCACAGCACGCGGGAGACAAGCTTGGGCAGTTTGCGCAGCACCCATACCGCCAAGGGTAGCAGCAGATACAGCTGCAGGGTGACGGAGAGGTACCACGTGTGCATGAACATGCGGGAGCTTAACCCGCGGGAAGCCGCGAAGTACCCGCCCGTGTACTCATCGAGATACACGTTCGAGAGCCCCAGCAGGGCGCTCAGCCCCGCCTCGGCTGTCAGGCGGATTTGCTCCGCATCGAAAATGGACACCACCAGCGCCAGCGTGAGCAGCACCAGCACCAGCAGTACAGGGAAAATACGCCCGATTTTACCCGCATAAAACTTGCCGAAAGCGAACTGCCCCTGTTCCATTTTGCGGTACAGACCGGGCAGCAGGAAGAAGCCTGAAATCACCAAAAAGGCATCCACACCGAAATGACCGCTGCGGCACCAACCACGGCAGAGGTGGAAGAGCACAATCATCAGGATGGCGATACCGCGCAACCCTGCAACGTGGTTCAGAAAGTTGCCGCCCTTGGCGGCGGGGGAAGAGGTCTCAGACATGATAACAGATTATAAAACAAAGCGGGTTGGGGAGTCAAGGATTAGCGACTTGGATTTTTGATAATTTTTTGCCTTCTTCTTGACATTTCCGTGGGGGTGCGATACTCTCTCGCAACCCTAACCCTTTCACCCTACTACCGTGAATCTGCGACAACTACTCAACAAGAGCCGCTTTGTCGGCTGTGTGAACCCGCGGGCTGCCGTCGGCAGCCATTCGATTTCCGTCTTTTGTGCCGAGACGGACGACGGCGTGTGCCTGACCGCCAAGCATGAGGACGGCACCGAGCTGGCGCTTGCGGACATGCCGCTGCCCGCCTTTGTGCTGGGGCGTGTGCGCTTCTGGAATGACTGGGCCACCAACGCTTTTTACCCTGCGGATGAAACGCCGTACTCGCTGTTCGGGTTGGAGGCCTACGGCATCTCCATTGCCCTCGATGTGCTGCGCGCCCACCCCGACACGGCGGTGGACTGGTGCGGTCTGCCCCTGCATGATGATTACGCGCTGATGCAGCGGGTGACAGCGGAAAAGCGTACCCCCGCGCCCACGGGCTTCACCGCTAACCGTTACCTGACGGAACTGCTGCGCGGGGAACCCTTCGGCGAACCCCGAAAGGACAGCCTGTGCGAGTTTCGCCGCTTTGACTGGGGCGGATTGTCCGATATCATGCTGGTGCGCCCACAGTCTGGCTTTAACGGACGGTGGTGGGATGACCCTGAAACAATGTACATTTACGATGACGGCTACTGCAACCCCCATGTGGCGAAAGCTCATGAGGAGTTGGAGGAAATCCTGTACGAAGCATGGTGCGACGGTTACGACCTTGTGGAATCCATAGAGTTTACCCCTTTTTGGACGGTGTCCGAACTGTTGCTCCCCTTCATGGAAGCCGCCCAAGCGGTCGATGTCACCCGCATGCTGGAGCCGCTGCGCCCTGTCAGCCTGAACGAGCTGTATCAAGTGGGTGATGATGTGCTGGCGCTCTGCCGCAACCCACAGCACCGCATTCCCCCGAACAGCCCGACCAAACGCCCCCGCCGCCTACTCGTCACTCGCGGCGGCAAGGGATTTATCGAATAAGGACGAACCCATTTTATACGACCGTGAATCTGCGACAACTACTCAACAAGAGCCGCTTTGTCGGCTGCGTGAACCCGCGGGCTGCCGTCGGCAGCCATTCGATTTCCGTCTTTTGTGCCGAGACGGACGACGGCGTGTGCCTGACTGCCAAGCATGAGGACGGCACCGAACAGACGCTTGCGGACATGCCGTTGCCCGACTTTGTGCAGGGGCGCGTGCGCTTTTGGAACGACTGGGCCACCAACGCCTTTTACCCTGCGGATGAAACGCCGTACTCGCTGTTCGGGTTGGAAGCCTACGGCATCTCCATCGCCCTCGATGTGCTGCGCGCCCACCCCGACACGGCGGTGGATTGGTGCGGCCTGCCCCTGCATGATGATTACGCGCTGATGCAGCGGGTGACGGCGGAAAAGCGTACCCCCGCGCCCACGGGCTTCACCGCCAACCGTTACCTGTCAGAACTGCTGCGCGGAGAGCCGTTCAATAGAGAGCATACGGACAGCTATCAAGCGAATTATGATTTTGACTGGGGCAATTATAAACGGATTGAGCTGGAGAATGGTGAGGAGGCGCTCGAAATCTCCTCCGATACCGCATGTAACCCCGATGTCGCAAGAGCGCTTGAGGAGCTGCAAGAAAACCTGTATCAATCATGGATGGAAGAGGCTGATGCAGCGTGTTACGGAGAAATCATTTTCTGGTCAGTCTCGGAGTTGCTTCTCACCTTCCTACAGGCGGCACTGGCGGTGGATATCACCCGCTCGCTGAAACACCCGAGATCCGTCAGCATGACCCCGCTCTATGAGACGGGGGCAGATGTGCTGGCTCTCTGTCATCTCCCGTAACGGGAGAATTTATAATTTTTAATTTATAATTTATAAAGTATTGAATTCGTGCGGCTAAGCCGCAAGGAAAAACAACGCAAAGCGCATAAAGAGGCTTGATAATAAAACCTACGTCACGCTCTCTGTGTTGAGAATATTCCCGCACCAAAGGTGCGCTAACTTCTAAAATTATAAATTATAAATTAAAAATTATAAATCTCACACCGTTACCGTCGTGTTCAGGTGTGCCGTGTGAATCTCGCCGTCGTGTTGGGCGGAAAGCGCGGCTTTCATGGCGGCGGCACATTCCTTTTCGCCGTGGACAAGGAACACTTTTTCTTTCTTGCCGCCCACGGCGTTGAAGTAGGAAATCAGCTCTCCGTGGTCGGCGTGACCGGAGAACGAATCCAGCGATTTAATCGTGGCACGCACAGGGTACAAATCGCCGAGGATGCGGACCTCCTGCGCCCCTGTCATGATGCGGCGACCCAAGGTGTTCTGCGCGCAGTAGCCCACAAAGAGCACCGTGTTGTTGGGGCGACCGATGCCGTTTTTCAGGTGGTGCAGAATACGCCCCGCCTCGCACATGCCCGATGCGGAAATGATGATGGCCTGCTCATGCAGATTGTTGAGCCTCTGCGACTCGGAAATCGTGCGTACCATGTGTAACTGTTCGAAGCCGAAGGGGTCGCGCTCCGCAAACAGGAAATTGTACACCTCGTGGTTGAAACATTCGGGGTGGATGCGGAAAATCTCCGTGGCACCCACCGCCATGGGGCTGTCTACATAGACAGGGTAGTTCGGCAGCGTGCCCTCGCGGTACGCCCGGTTCAGGAGATAGAGCAGCTGCTGCGTGCGCTCCACCGCAAAAGAGGGAATGTACACGTTGCCCCCGCGCTTCATGGCTGCCCTGATGGTGTCGCAGAAGGTCTTGTCATCGCGGCTGGGGGCATCGTGGTGCCGCCCGCCGTAGGTACACTCCATCAGCATGATGTCCACATCGGGTACCGGCACGGGGTCGCGCAGCAGCTCGTTGTTGCCGCGCCCCACATCGCCCGAAAAGAGCAGACGCTTGTGCCGCCCGTCCTCCTCGTCATCAATATCCAGCACAATCTGAGCCGCGCCCAGAATATGCCCCGCATCCACAAAGGTGAGGGTGACGCCCGGTGCAATCGGCAGCGGCATCTCGTAGCCCACGTTCAGGAAGTGCCGCAGACAGGCCTCGGCATCCTGTTCGGTGTAAATCACCTCGGCCACGCTGCCTGTTCCGCCCTTGCGCGCGTGCATCTTGTTCAGGAACTTGCAGTCGCTCTCCTGAATACGGGCGGCATCCGCCAGCATAATCTGGCACAGGTCGCGCGTGGCGTAGGTGCTGTAAATAAAGCCCTTAAAACCCTTCTTGACCAAGTTCGGCAGGTTGCCCGAATGGTCGATGTGGGCGTGCGACAGCACCACGCAATGCACCGAAGCGGGGTCAAAGTAGGGGAAATCGCGGTTGATACGCAATTCATCCTCACGGTGCCCCTGATACATGCCGCAATCCAGCAGAATGCGTTTGCCGTTCACCTCCAGCAGATGCTGGGAACCCGTAGTTGTTTCGGCCGCGCCGCAGAAATGAATCTTCATCACCCCGTACTCTAACGCAGTTTTGTCGCTGTTTCAAGAGAAAAAGAAAGAAAATCAGAGTCTGTTGTCAGCACCTTAACGGATGGAGAGTTAGATTGCCCGCGGGGCAGGGGCGGCGTAGGATGGGGATAATCCCAACTATCCCCCACCCCTCGATGAAAATACCGACCTTGCTGTTCCCCTTTGTCCTGCCCCTTGCCGCTGCTGTGTCGGCGGCGGGGGAAACGCCGCCTATCATGGATTTGCCCGACCTGAACGAAGCTACCGCCCTGTCGCTGGAAGAGGTGCTGTGTTTACAGACCAATCGCTCGCCCGATGACTGCGCGGCAGAGAGCCTTGCCGACTCCGCCGCCCCGCGCCGCACGGCGCTTAACGCTTGCAGCAGCACCTGTGTGCCTGATGCGGCGGGGCGTTTCAACCCTGTGTCGCAGGGCTTGGCGGCGGATTTTATTTTGCGCGTGCGCGCGCAATAAGAGGTCTGCCGAAAAAGGCAAAAAGGCAGGGTAGAGAAGCAGAAAAACTTGAAACTTGCATGCGCTTGGTGCTAAGGGAGCCGCGGGCGGGCAGGACCTAACGAAAAATTTGCGGAAAAAGTGGCAAAAATTGCAAAAGATTCTTGCCATCTGCGGTGAATTTGGTTAAATAGGTAATGTCAATTCTGCATCATCTGAATTTATGAAAACAACGATTACTCGTTTCGGTATCCGCGCTCTGTCCTTCGGGATGGCTGCGATGTTCGCCCTGAACTGCTCCGCTTTCGCCCAGGAAGAAGGCTCCGGCGGTGCTGAACAGAAGACCATGCTCGATAAGTGGGTTATCGATGGTGGTTGGACGATGATTCCCCTTGTCGTTCTGCTTGCCATCACCATTTTCCTTGTGGTTTACTGCATCTCCACCCTCAACAAGAACAAGTTCTGCCCCGATGCCCTGCGCGACCAGCTCATCGCCCTCATGAATGAGTGCCGCGTGCAGTCCGCCATCAAGCTGGCCACCGAAAGCCCCACCTATCTGGGTCGTCTCGTGGCTTACGCTCTGCCGAACATTGACGCCAACCGCCCCGAAGACCTGGGCAAGGACGGTATTGAAGACGCCATCGCCGACTTCACCGCCAACGAACGTCCCCAGCTCATGAAGTTCGTGGATATGCTGGCTCTCTCCGGTTCCATTGCTCCTTCCATCGGTCTGTTCGGTACGGTGCAAGGTATGGTGGGCGCCTTCGCCATTCTGGCTGAATCCGGTCAGGCTGACCCCGCCCAGCTGGCAGGTTCCATCTCCGTGGCTCTGTTGACCACCTTCTGGGGTCTGATTATCTCCATTATCGCTCTTCCCGCCTTCTTCTTCCTCAAGAAGTCCGCTCAGGCTCGTGAAGCCGAATGCGTGAACGCTATCGAAGAAATGGTGAACACCTCCATCAACGTCATCAATGCCGAGGCTCAGCTGCTGCGCATCCCCGAAGGTCTTGACGGTGCCGAGGAAGGTGAATACACTGAGGAATACGCTGAAGAGCAGCCGGAGGCCTAAGCCTCTTGCCTAATCGGGCCTGCCCCGCCGCCGCGCCGTGTGCGCATTAGGGGCAGGCGACATTCCAACCATCTTTTACCGCTATGGGAAAAAAGGTAAAACCCCAAGAAGAAGTCAATGGAGACGTGAATATGTCCCCCATGATTGACTGCTGCTTCCTGCTGCTGATTTTCTTCGTGGTGAACGCTACCGCCCTCACGGTGTCCAAGGACCCCAGCGTGAACATGCCCAATGCTGTTTCCTGCTCGGAGCTTAAGGATGCTAACGGCTGTATCGTGGTGAACGTTTTCGCCGACCCCGAAAAAATGTCCGCCAATGCCCTGAAAGCTTACAACAAGACCTACAAGCCCGGTACTATCTGGGGCGTGTCTGACGGCTCTCAGAGCTTCGGTTACAGCATGGAGGAGCAACAGGCTCTTACCGAATACATCTCCAAGCAGCGCGAGATTATGAAGAGCAGAAAGATTGATGAGAAGCTCATCCGTATCTATCTGCGCGGCGATGCAGACGCCCCGTGGGAGCGTACCGCCACCGCCATTCGCTGCGCCGCTGCCGCCGAGGTGACCAATATGGTCTTCGGTACGCTGCCCGCCCGCATGTAAGCAGCCGTAAGTCATCAACCGCAACTTTCATTACGAATTATGGCAAGACATAAGAAAATCGTAACAGAAGAGCAGGGAGATCCTGAGATGAACATCTCGTCCATGATTGACTGCTGCTTCCTTCTGCTGATTTACTTCCTCGTCGCCACCTCTCTGGTGAGCGAAAAGAAGCTCGATATGAGCATCCCCGGCAATCAGGCTTCGGAAGGCAAGGCTCCGCCCTTGGAACCCGGCCGCATTACGGTGCGTGCAGACGGCTCTGTGCTGTGGAACGGCGATATGCCCGTGGGCGGTGCCTACGACCCGAACGCCAAGCCCGGTACCGATGCCTACCGTGACCAGCGCAACATGGAGACCCTTGTGGAAGCCCTGAAGACGCTGCACGATCAGGCCCAGGCTGCCGACACCGCCCCCATCGTGATGGTGACCGGTGATGCCACCGCCCCCCACCAGCGCGTGGTGGACGTGATGGCCGCTCTGGCTGAGGCTGATATCCACACCGTGGGTCTGAATACCGCCTCCAACGACTGATTGATCGGTCTTCTTTCGAAAATCGGTGGGGGAGCACCGCGGATGTCATTCCGTAGGCTCCCCCGCCTTTGTTTCAGAAAATCTCTTTTTCAATCCCCCCCTCCCCCCCCAATCCGAAAACAACCAAACGTAAGATTGTATGATTAAGTTTACCACAGCCGCATCTGTGCTGACGGCCATGGCTCTTACTATGCCCATGGTGTGTCAGGCGCAGGACCCCGTGTCCTCGCTCGCGCAGGTCAAGCAGCTGGCCGCCGCCGGTAAGACCGACGAGGCCGTTGCGCTTTGCGACACGATTCTCAAGAAGTTCGGCGGCAACTCCGCCGTTGCCAAGCAGTTCTGCTATGTGCTGCCCTTCTACGCATGGGAAAAGGGCGACATTTATTTCAAAGCTAAGGATTACGACAAGGCCTACGATGCGTTCAAAGCCTTTGCCGATGAGCCGCGTTGGAAGGACCCCGCTCTGTTGGCTGCCGCCAAGGAGCGTCTGGGCGCCAAGATGCCCGATGCCTTTGCCCCCTACCTGACGATGGCGGAATTCCAGATGGGCAACTGCCGTTACAAGCAGGGCGTCGGCACCGAAGAAAAGCCCGGTGACCCCACCAAGCTGGCGGACGCTATCACCCACCTTGAAGCCTACCTTGAACTTGTTAAGAAGGGCAAAGTCAGCGCGCAGGAAAAGAAGCTCAAGATGGACGGTCAAATTTGCTTCCTGCTGTTGCAGGCCTACATCCTGAAGCCCGAACCCGACTTTGACAAGGCAGCCAAGTACCTTGACATGAGCCGCAATGCCAAGAGCCGCGTGCCCGATGAAATGGCCATGAGCGGTCTGAACACCATTGTGACCGTTGCCATGAAGGATCCCAAGAACGTGGGTTGGGTGTCCAAGCTCATCGAGTCCAGCCCCTCCAGCTACAAGCTGGAGCCCGTGCGCGCCGCCCGCAGCGCTCCCAAGTTCTTCAACTACGGTCTGAAGGCTGCCAAGGTGCTGGAAGGTGCCTTGCAGGCGGATGACATGAAGCTGGCCTCTGATTCCCTGCATGCCGCCAACGTGCTGTTCGGTCTGGTGCCCGATACCTATCAGGTGCGCTTCGACCTTGCCGCACAGGTGAAGGGTGTGGGTAAGTTCAAGGGCAACGTGCCCGACAAGGGCCTCGGTTACTCCTTCTCCGCCGATAAGCAGCGCAAGCTGGCCGAGCAGTACAAGGGCATTGCCGACGACCATGTGGACTTTGAAGCCTTTGCCCTGCTCACGGGTGCCAATACCTCCCTTGCCATGGGCTCCCCCCGTCTTGCCAAGGCCGGTTATCAGATTCTCTACGATCGCTACCCCAACTTCTCCAACAAGACGAAGGACGGCGTGAAGCCCATGCGCGACACCGTTATCTTCCAGCTCTCCCAGCTCTGCAACGCCACGGGTGATGTGGAGAACGGCACGAAGTATGAGAAGATGGTGGAAGGTTCCTCCGAAATGGGTGACAAGGCCAAGGTGCTGGTGTACAACAAGATGACCCGTGCCGTGAAGGACAAGGATTGGGATGCCGTGATCGACATTGCCAAGGAAGTGCAGGACGCCTTTGCGGGCGACCCCTCCAACATGTACTACCTGTCCTCCCAGTTCTACGTGGTGTCTGCCAACTACAGCAAGAAGGACTACGCCGCCGTGGTGGAAAGCGGTAACGCTCTGCTGAAGGGCGGCAACCTGAAGGCCGGTGAAGGTCCCGGTACGCTGAAGCCCGAACAGGCCAACACCTTTGAGTGCCAGCTGTACTACTTCATCATGGATTCCTACGCCAAGCTTGCCTTGCAGGACCCCGCCATGCTGGACAAGGAGCTGGCTCTCTTTGATGAGTACGCCGCCAAGCACGAGACGAAGGATCTGAAGGAGAACCCGCTGGCTCCCAACATGTACTACGCCGCCGCTTCCGCGCTGCTCTCTCAGGCTAACGCCCAGGCAGACGAAGCCGCCAAGGAGAAGCTGCAGGAGAAGGCCATCGGCTACTTCCGCGTGATTACGGAAAACTGGAAGGAAAACACCTTCTATCCCAGCGCCGAGCTGCAGATTGCCAGCCTGCTCATCAACCATGATGCCATGGCCGACAAGCAGGAAGCCATTGCCGCCTTGGAGCGCTGCGCCGATGCCGCCATGAAGCTGGACAGCAACGGCGGTCGCAAGACCGCTGCAAACGCCCTGTACTGCTTGGCCAGCTACGCCCCCGATGTGGACCGCGACGGCGAGGATGAAGCCGCCCGCGCCGCCCGCACGCAGGGCTACCTTGACAAGTTCTGGGGTGAGGTGGACTACGAAGGCAACCCCTTCTGCTTGGAGACGGTTTCCCTCGAAATCAGCCGCATTGCTGACAAGGACGCCTTCACCAAGACGATGGACCGCGCCCGCACCATCATTGCCCGCGAGGCTAACTACGCTCTCGGTCAGAACGCCGGTAACCCCGACCTCGAAAAGACCATCTACGACTATGTAGCCGGTTATGTGGACGGTACTAAGAAGTACGAAGAGAAGACCCTCACGCTCGATGAGAAGTCTCAGCACTTCAACAACTTCCCCGGTATCAGCGAGGAGGACAAGTACACGCGCGCTATCTTCCGCATGGCTCAGATTGATGCCATGAACAAGGAAATGGCCGCCATCACGGATAACCCCGAAGCCAAGAACGCCCTCAACAACGACATTGAGAAGACGTTCCGTGACATGACCGCCACCTTCAAGCCCAACGATCTCACCAACTTCATCTGCGTGAATGTGGGTGATTATCTGGTGACTTACGTCCGCCGCTTCGAAGACCCCGGCACCAAGGCTGCGGAAATCGATCAGGCTGTCAGCTACTACGATGCCGTATTGGAGCGCAACCGCGACATGGTGTCCGAAGCTAAGCTGGGTAAGGCCAACGCCCTTGCCTTCTCTAAGGACGGTGCCAAGCAGCAGGCTGCTGCGGCTCTGTACACAGAGGTGGCTTCCTCTAACGACCCCGCTGTGTATGGTCCCGCACTCATCGGTCTGACCGAGCTGCACATGCGTTCCGGCAATGCGGGTGAAGCCGTCAAGACGGCGAGCCGCTTTGTGGAAGACCGCGGTCTGAAGGGTGACCCCCGCCGCCTGAAGGTGATGCTCATGCTGGGTGAAGCCTACAACAAGTCCGGCGACGACAAGAACGCCCTGCTCACGTACATGAACCTGTACAACCAGAACAAGGGTAACATCATCGTTTCCGCTCCTGCCTGTAAGTCCCTCATGGAAATCATGTGGAAGCGCAACACGCCTGCCAGCGGTGACCGCCTGAAGGGCACCTACAAACCCTCCGACCGTTGGACGGCTTGGAACACGGGTCAGAACTACATCAGCCTCATCGAGAAAGCCAAGCTCGAAGGCAAGATGCGCGGTGATGAACGTGACGCCTACAACAAGGTGAAGGTGGATGTCGGTACCTACTCTAAGGATGCCGCCGTGCAGAAGGAAGACAAGGAAGGCAAGGACTTCCAGCGCAAACTCAAGGCCGGTAAGTAATAACCACATAACCCATTTATAAGACAATGAAAGCACGTAATATCATTGGGTTGGCTGTTGCTGCCCTCACCTTTGTGCCCGCTGCCGTGGCTCAGGATGCCGCCGGTGACAAGTCCGACGCAGTCAAAATGAAAGCCGTTCTGCTGATGCCGAATACGAAGAAGCTGACAGAAAAGGAAATCACCCGCTCTGATGGTAAGGATAACTTCTTCTACATCCAGGATGGTACCGATCAGGAAATGCAGATGTCCGTGGCCGCCTGCAAGCCCTTTGTGCTGCAGACCCCCGCAGACCTTGCCTCCGCCGTCAACACCTTCCGCGAAGGCGATATCGCCGCCGCCCGCAAGAAGTGCGCCGCCGTCAAGGCGAAGTATGCCAACTTTGCCGGTCTGCCCGGCAGCCCTGTCACCATTGCCGGTATCGCAGAAATCAACTGCGCCGTCCGCATGCAGGATTGGGCCGCCCTCAAGACGCTGGTGGCAAACTTCCCCTCCGCTGACGCTCTGACGGGTGCCGATGCCATGTGCCTGAAGGTTGCCGCCATCATGGCCGACATCAGCGACTCTCCCAAGTCTCTGGACACCCAGAAGGCTGCTATTGAGGAGCTGTTGAAGGACAAGAAGGCCGCCAAGGCCATCAACTCCGAAATGTACGGCTGGCTGCGCTACGCTCTGGCCCGCGCCAATGCCGCCAAGCTGACGGAAGAGGACCTGAACGGCACCATCCCTGAGGACAAGGTGAAGTTTGCGGATGCCGCCATTGACAATTTCTGCCAGTGTGTAGCCGCCACCCACGGCATTGCCCCTGAGCTGCCCGTGGACTCCCTGAAGCGCGCCATGACCATTCTGTACGCCATGCCCGGTGTGAAGGACTACAAGCCCGCCACCCCCATGACGAAGCAGACGTGGGCCAACGCCCCCGCTAACTTCAAGGATGCCGTGGCCATGGCCAACCTGCTGAAGCTGGTCTACGCCCCCGATGAGAAGATTGAGCTGGCCGACAAGCTGGCCCCCTTCTACTACAACACGGGTAAGGACAAGCCCAAGAAGGAAGCTGCCGCGGAGGAAGGTAAGTAAAATTATTTAGATAAAGGCGCGGTTTGACCGCGCGGAAATCAACGCCCCCATCTGACAATCTGTCAGATGGGGGCTTTTTCTGATGAATAGCGTGAATCTATAAAGGGGGATTTGTCGAGGTCTTGCGCGGCATAGCCGCGCGGAATTGATTCGCCACCACCACTTTGGTGGCTCACCCCCTGCGGGGGCAA
>JAZLFB010000255.1:0-2217 GCA_045615585.1 Akkermansia sp. | reverse complement strand
ACAACCGTCAGGATGGTATCGCTGCCGATGGTGACATTACACCCCATCGTCAGGACGGCATCCGCCGAAAACTCCAGCTTACCGCCGTCGGCGATAATCAGGTTGGCCTCCATGAAAGACTCACCCCCTACTTTCAGGCTCTCCACCGTCACATTACCGGGGTCTGTAGGCACGCTTCCATCGCCGTTCAGCAGATAAAGAGAAGAGTCACTGAGTTCAAGATTGTTGATATGGTTATTCCCAAAGCGGTACAGATTAGCCGTGCTGCCGTCTGTCACCGTAAGTAAATCTACATTGGCATCGCGTTTCACGGTCATCTTGGCACCATCAGTCACAGCCAGTTTCCCCGCTGTCAGGTTGCCGTCAACGTACAGCTCTGCGCTCTCGCCGCTCACCGAAGCGTCTCCTTGCAGCTCAAGGTGTTGGGATGAGAATGAGCTGTCTGACACGTTGAAGGTGCCGTTGATTCGGGAAGTGTCATTCTGTCTGGTAAGTTGGACCACCGCGCCTTTCTCCGCCTTCAGGTCGCCGCCTGTTGTCAGGCTCTTTGCGACAAGGTTCGTGCCACTAAGGGAGACCTGAGCATCGGTGCTTAAGTCAGTGCCCACCGTAATCCCACTATCGGTGGCGGTCAGGGAGCCGTTTACATGCAATTTATCTTCAATAGATGCCGTGGACTGGGAAACGACAAGGGCGTTGGCAATATAGGCCCCAGACTTCACCACAAGGCGAGAATCGCCCATAATCTCTGTACCTTTGCCAGCGACGTAATCCAAATCGAACAGGTCGCCATTGATAGTCAGGGTGGAGTGGTTGCTCACCTCCAGACCGCATCTGCTAGTTGCACTGCTGACAACAGTAAACGTCACCCCATCGCGAATGGCAAGGTTAGCAGCAGACGTAACAAACGTGTAAGCTTGCACCTGCATCCCGGAACCGCTGAACACTGTGGTACCGTCGCACACAGTCAGACCGTCTGACAAGGAAACCGAACGATTGGCCCCGCTGAACGTATGGTCACCATGCGTCTCCATATAAGAGCCTGTCAGGTTGGTTCCACCCCAATCAAAGGAAGAAGCAGCGTCTACCGTCAGCGCGTTAAATCTCACGTTCCGAACGCCGGAAACAGAGGAATTGCCTTGGATATGAATGTGTCCATCGCTGCTCAAATCAACCCCCTCACCCTCGCCTGTGAGGGTGCTATCGGAAATGGTGATGTTATCGTGAACAGTAACGGTCCCCCCGCTATGCACGGTCAACGCGGAAGAACCGCTCAGCGCCAAGACTTTGCTCACCTCCACATTGTTGGCGCTGATTTTGCCGCCCTCGCTAAGACTCAAATTACCATAATAGCCATAAAGATTAGTGTTAACATGGAGGTTACCCTGCACATCAAGTAAGGTAGGATTCCCGCCATCCCCGGAATAGGTAAAGTCTCCTGTGACGTTCACATCGTGCAATACGGAGTCACGCATGGCTTGCATCTTGACACTCGTTTTAAACGTAGCCGTGCCGCCAACACAGAATTTTGTACCGCTGGCAAAGAGGGTCGTGTGTCTTAGGCTATCAGAGGTTTCCGTCTGCCAATTTCCGCCAACGGTAATAGTTGTGCCTCTGAATTGAGAGTCAACACCAACAGACGCATTGCCTGCAACAGTCAGTTGACCACCGGTAGATAGAATGGTAGAGTTTGCCGTTAAATCATGAGCGCTGATGCTACCTCCATCCGACACAAAAGAATAATTCCAACTTACGCCAGAGTCAACCGCTTTCGTGGAATTTCGATTGCCTGCGGAAGAATCATGATTCGTCGGTACCTCGTAGCGGTATTCATGGCTTCCTGCCAATGTCAGCGTGCCGCCGCACTCCAAATAAGAACCGGATTCAAGGTAGGCTATGGCGGCGGACACGTTATGCCCGTGCAACGTGGCGGTCTTAGACAAGTAGATGGTATGCCCCGCGGAGATGTCGGAGGTGGAGGTGTTGCCCCACAGGTCGCAGTAGACATCAAGCATGATGCTGTGTGCTGCCGTCACATTGCCTTCTGCATGGACGGAACTGTAAGTGTATTTTTCGGGATTGGCACCGCGCACCACAAAGATGTCATTGTCCAGATAATCGCACGGCTTGGCGTTGATTTCGTTATAGGTGCGGGAGGAGGATTCCCAACCACGGTCGCAAAAGTCCTTGCCGTTGCCGTGCAGCGCGGTGTGGAAG
>JAZLFB010000254.1:0-2771 GCA_045615585.1 Akkermansia sp. | reverse complement strand
TGGAGCCGCCGGTGATGGTGCCGGAGTATGTGCCGTCGGTGATGTCCAGCGTGGAGCCGCCGCCAATCGTGGAGGCTCCGTTGTGGTTGCGGTTGCCGGCAATGATGTCGCCGCTGAACTCGATGCTGCCGCCCTTGATGGTGACGTTCGTGTCACCGGTGATGCTCTGGGTGTGCGCCGATGCATCGCTGAAGTGGCCACCGACGATGGTCTTCACGAACGTGCTTGTGCCGCCTGCGTACTTGCTGAGGTCAATCGTGATGTTGGTGCTGCCGTCGAGCGTGGCGGTACCATCTACGTTGTCCACGTGCGCCGCAGCACCGATAACCTGGTTCTTGGGCACGCTGCTGCCGCCGCCGCCGGCAGGCAGCGGGTTCACCCCGCTCTGCGCCAGCGGTACGTACACGAAGATGTGCGTGTCTCCCGTTTGCGTGGTCTCGGCGTAGTGAGAGTTGGTGCCGGAGCCGATGATGGCGGCCGTCACATCGCCACTGATGACAGAGATATACGAGCTGCCGGTGAACTTCGGGCTCTTGCCGTCCTTCAGGTTGCCGCCGACGATGGTGCCCACCGTTGCGCCGTCAATCTGGATATGCGAGTCTCCCTCGAAGTTCAGCGTGCCGCCGTCGCCCCAGTTGTTGCAATAATTGCCGCCCACAATGGCCTTGTAGGAACCCTCCTTGGCATCAATCCACACGTTGGCCGCGTAGGTGGCGCCGGTGTTGTTCACGTCGCTGTCCTGGCCACCGTAAATGTAGGCATCCGCGTTGCCCTCGCCCGTGAGCTCCACCGCCACAACGTTGCCGTCCTTGTAGGGAGAGGTGATGAGCGCGGTGGTCGCCGTCAGTTCTGCGGAGAGCGCGTCAGGCCCGGTCACACCCCAGTTGGGGTCCCAGGCGATGGTATGCGGGGCCGCCGTGGTGAGCACGATGGTGCCGTCGTTCTTGAAGGTGACCTCCTCCGCAGAGACGCCCTTGATGGAGGACTTGGTGAGGGCATTGTACCCGGTGTAGGAGGCGTCCTGCTCCAGTGTGGCGAGGGTATACACGCGGGTTCCCTCCTTCTCCTCGTATGCGAGGTTGGCGAGGTCGATCACCAGGTCGGAGCTCAGCGTGAGGGTGCCGGATACATCAAAAGGCTTGTAAAGCCCCAGCGTGCCGGAGAGCGTGAGGTCCGCCCCCTTGGCCACGGTAACGGTGTCGCCCTCGCCGAAGTGGCTGCCGGATATGGTGTTGCCCGCACCGTTGAGAATAACATCAATGTAGCTGCCAACCGTGGTGTCGCTCATCGTCAGCTTGCCCACCGTCAGCTTGCCGTGGTCGCTCTCGCTGCCATTGTTCTGCGTCGCACCTTCATCCATCGGCACACCAGATCCCGTGCCGGCCTGCGCGGAAACGCCGCCTGCAGTGTAGCGAAGATCTATCGTGGAGGTTACGAGTTCCTTGACTTTGACATCATTGGAGGCAAGGGCCAAAACGCCTCTCGCCGCCTTCACTGTGGCTTGGCTGAAATCGGCAACATCTGTCTTGGTGCTCGTGCCGAGACCAAACATAATGTTGTTGGTGGTTTGGGTGGAGTTGACATCAAGTGTTCCGGTGAAACCGTTGGCGGTTCCAACCCACACGGTGTTGCGGTTGCCTGTGCCAGCATGGTTTCGAGTGTAAGAGTAGGTTCCGCTGCCTGTGACAACATCAAACTTCTGATTGACGGTCTTTCCTTGGCTCAATTTCAGCGTGATGCTGTATGCCCCCATATTGAGGCTTTGAACATTCGCGAAGACTTCATCGCCTATGTCCTCCCATGTGAGATCTTTCGTTTGGCTATAATACCCGGGGCTGTCTTGCGTGAACGCATCATCCTTGGTCATGAGGTCCGTAAGAGCCCATGCCTGCTGTCCTGCAATGAGGGCGGCGCTGGTGGCGACTGCGACGGTGCTGGTGCAGAGTGTTGTGAAGGACATGGAAGCAGCGATGAGAGCCGCACGGAGTGTTGCGTTGAGACGTAATTTCATTTTGGATTTGTTTGTTGTTTGAGAACGTGCGCGGAAACAGGCGAGTTTCCTTAGCGTATGTTGGCATTTTACCATTTCCGCCCCACCGGCGCAACCTCAAATGAACCGCAAACGCGCTTTTTTTTCGCGCCCCTAAAATCGCCAGAATCCATGCCCCTCATCTGCAGGGTGACGCTCCCGCGTTCGCAAGGCAACAACAGTCCTAAACCGTGCCATATAAAAGGAGGTTTCTAATGCGCGCCGGTGCATGCCCCGCCGGGCGGGTTACCTCTCCGGTCCGCATATCCCGCCACCACGCACCACGAGCTCGCGTATCATCCCCCTGCCCTCCTCTGCTGCGGATGGCTCCAATTGCAAGCGGCCCTTGATAATATTCGCGGCGAACGCCGCCTCTCTTCCTAAATAGTACCTAGTACATAGTACATAGTACCCAATACCTTTATTTCCCGAGCGCCTGTTCCAAGCACACGCATGCACGGGGGATGTATCGCAACGCACCAGAACGGCACGCGCATAACCATTGCACCATCAATTTATTGCGAAAATCTACCAAAAACTAGGCATACCCCCTTAGATTTTGGTAGCTTTGTCACAGGGTGCCGGGGGCTGTGCATGCGGGGCGGTCCCACATGTGTCCGGATGATTTTTTGGAAGCTATGAATTCATGCGGTGGGGTGGATGGTACGCGAAGCGAATCTTGGAAGTTTTCGTAATGAGCAACGGGATAGTGGAGCCACCCCGCCATCCGTCCGCCTCCGCT
>JAZLFB010000253.1:0-11296 GCA_045615585.1 Akkermansia sp. | reverse complement strand
CGATGCGGGGGTATGATGCCGAACATCACACAAACAACACGCGCAAATGAAATACATCATCATTAGCCTTATCTCTGTATTCGTGCTTGGTTTCTTCTATGTAAGGGCAACGGCATCGGGCCATCAGGAGTATTACAGCGGGGAAGCTGCAAAGCAGACATTGACGTTTCGTGCATTAATAGCCCCGCCGACTCAAACGTTTACAACGTATCCCCTCATCCATGAGAGCAGCGGTATGTTTGATTTTTCGTCCATTGCCGTTTATGAGGTCCATTCTGCATGGATTGATGACATTCGAGAAAAATATAACTTTAAACCTGACACGGATGGAGTAGGTGTATCCATGATAACAGAGAATCTAAAATACCGAAAACTCGATTCGATGGCAGAGATGATATCACACGTGCAGTGGTCACACTATTCCGACGGCAAGGTTAGCGGCGTGTGGCACAATACCCCGTTTGAAGCGCATGTTGAATTGTACGTCAATAACGCGAGCAACAAAGTCATTCTTCACTATCATTCTTTTCATTGGCAGCGGCATGATGAAACAACCGCTTAACTCTGCCGAGCGCACCACCGCCCGTGGTTTCTTATCCCCCCTCCCACAAAAAGTAACGGAATAAACAAATTATCGTTTGCCTATTTACCTAAGTATTTTAATTCCTTTTGAAAAACAGAAACATTAATCACTATTGCTTGAATGATGAAAAGTATTGCATTAGTAAGTCTTTTTTGGGGGGCTATATGCGCGTTTGGGATAGAACAAATCACTGATTCTTCTCAGTCGCCTGTTGTACAGAAGTGTCAGCTCAAAGACTTCCCCGCGGTGGACGAAGGATGCCCTCTCTATATCTATTTCACAACGGACAAAATAGCATATATAGAAGAAAATGTCTCTATGTGTGGTGTGGCATTACATATTAGATATCTGTATGATGAAGATGAATCATTTGTTACAGCATTGTGCCGACTGTCTACCTTGAGTGAGCCGTCTAATGAATGGATTCACTCGCAGATAATGCTTACGTCCGGACAAGTTCTGCATATAGATAGATTGGGCATAACAGAGAATATCGACGAAAGAGCCAAACGTGTTATGGCGTTGTGCCGCGAACATTTACTGAATCAAAGGAAACGCTGACTTCTTCCAAGATTTCCGATTGGGGTATGGACAAACACCCCTGCGGGTGATAGAATTCATACAAGCACAGACCGCGCATGAATCCCGCCGCCACAGTACAGCACACTTCCCCCACCCGCCGCAGGATGGGCGGCGGAACTGTGGCTACGATGCCGCAGCACCGCCCGTAGTTTCTTATCCCCCTCCCACAAAATGAATAAATTATCTTTTGCCTATTTACCCATCGGCATCTCTTTTATTTTGTTGCCTATTTTAATGATTGTGGGAGGTCGTGATTTAGGCGCGTATGGCACCAATAACGAGGTGACGGATGTTTTTGTGAAAATGCTGTGGTTTCTCATTCCTTCAGGCGTAATCATCAGTCTTCTTTGCACTCCTTCATTATTCATCTTAGGGAAAACACGAGAGGCTTTATTGGTTCTGTTGTTATCTTTTCCGGTATTTCCTGCGTATTTTGTATTATGTTCAATGATAATTGATTTTCTCAGTCAAATGTACTCCTGTTTCTGAAAACTCTCTCATTATTGCCATCTGATATCAAGAATCCAATCATTCATGAGTATGCGTAAAAACACCTTTTTCACCTCGCTTATACTGCTTTCTCTTCTTCTCCTCGTGGGTTGCACTCACCATTTTTCATACCAATATCATTTCAAGCTAAAAGACGAGTCCGGAAAATCACTTTCAGGCGCAGAGGTCTATCTGGCATCTACCCCAATGTATCCGGTCATCCCATGGTGGCATAAATATTGGTTTAACGAATTAGACATGCAAAGAGATTTTAAAGCAGTAAGTGATAACGATGGTGCTGTAAGTATCTCCATTGCTGAACATAAAACCTTTTATTCAAAGGAGGATTTTTATGTGGTCGTGCATAAAAAAGGATATTGGACAACGGTTATACCATTTGCCGCTTTGCGTCCAAGCATTGTTTTGTATAGAACCGACTCAAAAGCCAAACCCAACAATGAGTTTACCTTTGTCAAAGAAGATGTGTTTAGCAGTGGCGTCGGCATACATCATTATCATCGCGAGTATCATGATAGTCGCATCCTTTTGTACAAACCAATCCCTGCACGGTTAAGCAAAAGCATACAACAACACAAATTGGAATTGTAACAATAAACCGAAGAAATGATTATGAATCACATTTTTACTCGGCATTTCATCGGCTGTGTTCTCGCGGCTCTTGTCTGCTCTTCCGCCGCAGCGGAAGGAGGCGAAGGGTATGCCGCGTTTAGGCAATTCATGGAGCATGAGTATCTGCCGCTCATGAAGGCGCATCAGGACAGCTTCCTTGAGTCGAGTAAGAATGAACGGATAAAGACTCGCGTATTACAGCTTAGCCGAAAAATCAGTTTGGCGAATCAAACGGGGGATGAATCTCCCCTCTTTAACATCAAAATCAGCGACGATTTGATTTTTTATCTGACCGCCGAGTAAAGGGTTTTCGGCGAAAGACAGCCCCTGCTGATGCTTGATAACCGGGGATGGCGGGCAATGAGCAAAGCAGCATCTTTCGGAAGGAAGGGGGTTATTTTTTCATCAAATGCTTAAAGACCCCCAACAGCCAAAGCCCGCCGCCGACCATGAGCAGGTAGCAGAAGCGCATGCCCAGCACCATGTTGCGGCGGTCTTCCTCTGCCTCCTCCAACAGCTCATCTGCTGTATACTGTCCCTCTTTCACCAAGAGCAGCGGGGCCTGATTCTCCTGCTGCCACGGCACAATGACTCCCTCTTTCAGACAGCCGACCACGGTGTAGGTGCGGCCGTTCGGCACATAAGTCCAGCTGAACAGGCGGTCGCCGTTGGCGGCGGCGGCGGGTTCGCGGCGAATCTCCGCCATGCCGTTCTCCGTACGCAGCGGGGTGTAGGGAAGCAGTGCGGGCAGCGGCTGCCAATCGGCGGGCAGGGGCAGCAGCTCTTCATCGGCAAATTCGGCAACCACGGCATCGGAGAGCGTGAACGCACCGAGAAGAACCTTATCGGCACGGAGCGCCAGCCCCTTCATTTCCGGCAGATAGGGATGCACGTTTTCATGCCCCGTGGGTTCGTGGAACGATGAGGTGGGAATGTAATCGCGCACCCAGCGCAGATGATAGCTGTAGCTATACTTGTAATCGGTGTCGTCGTCATCTCGGTTGTGGCGGCGGCGGCGGTGAACGACGGTGCGATCCAGCTGCTCCTCCCACTGCATCACATAGGCGTTGCGTTGCAGGGTGACGGCCTGAACCGCCACACCGAACGCGGCGTCGTGCAGCGTTTGGTTGCTTGTCACGGTGCCTGTCACGCACACAGGCTGCCCTTCCGCCTCGGCAGGGGCGGCTTGGTCGGGTGCCAAGGTGTGCAGATGCTCCTTCACATGCGCCATGGAATCATCGGCTTGGGAGCGGTGCCCCTCCCCCGAATAACACAGGGTCAAACCGCCCAGCAGCAGGAACAAGCCACAGGCTTTGGCGGCACAGCCGCGGAAGGTGTACGGTTCGGCGGCTTTCTCCTTGTAAGGCGGGCGGTCGGGGAAATCGACAGGCAGGGGCGCTTCGGGCACCTCGCGCGGCGGTCGGGGAGAAGAGGACGGCAGGGGCGGCGGAACGGCGGCGGCTTCCGCTGTCGGCTCTTCTTCCGTTGCCGTTTCCTCGGCTAAAGGCGGCGGGGTGGCTGCCATCGGCTGCTCGGCTTCTTGGGCGGCGCGGCGGCGTTGGTAATAGATGCCGTAAGCCGCCACGGCGGCGGGAACAGCCAAGTAAATCCACGCATCATCAGGGGCAACGAACAGGCGACCGAACTCGTAGCTCACCACCATCACCACCACAGCCATACCGATACTGAACAGACAACCCGGCTGCTTTACCTCCCCACGGCGGCGGCAGACCTTATGCCACCAACCCGCTATGTCGGAACGCAGCAGGTAAACGAGCACAAAAATCAGGAAGGCGCAGAAGCTGGGCAGCGCGCGTTCCTTGGCTTCGCCGCGTTTGTCCAGCTCGGCACAGATGCCGCCGTAGCTCTGATGGTCGGGCTGCATGGTAAACAGCTCCGGCTGGTAGCCGACGGGCTTATCCGCCCGCACCAGAGTACCGTTCTTCTGCTGCCCGATGACGGACAGGAAAGGCGGCATGGGTTGCACCAGCCATTGAATCATCATGTCACCCACCTCAGGGCGGTCGGGGCTGCCCGCAAGGTTCATCCGCACATAGAGGGTGTTGCCGCCCACCACGCTGCTGCGGTCGGCCAAGGCGGCGGGAATGGGGTAATGCTCCAAGGGGGCGATGTCGGGTTCCCATTGGTCGGCGATAAGCGCCTCATCCACCGTCAGACCGTTGAGCAGAAGGGGCTGCGCCTGTGCCTCAAAACGACCGATTTGCGGCAGAGCCACCGCGTTGCGGTAGCCCGCAGACTCCGCTTCGGCATTCTCCGCAGGGGCGGGTACCCAGCGGCGTTCGTAGCGGTCGGCTTTGCCCGACAGGTGTACCTCGCTCATGCCGTCGTTGGCACTCGCCGTCCATTGATAGTAGAGCACGCGGCGTTTCAGGTTCAACCCGCTGCAGGTAAACGAAAACTCCTTGTCCTCCAGCGTCCGTGCCGAGGGAGAATCGCAGACAAACACCAGCTTCCCTTCATGGGCATCATCCGCCGTCCATGTCAGGGAGAGGTCCGCCACCTGCGGGCGCTCCAAGGCGTACCTGTCAGGCAACAGCCCGCAGCGGAAAAAGACCAGACAGCAGCACACCAGCACGGTGAGCAGTACCGTGGTGCGGAGAGAAGAGGGGACTTTTTGTTTCATGGTGGGAAACGGCGTGCCTCCAGCATACAACACCCCGTTTGAACGCACAAGGAGAAAAAGTTAACACAGGTGCCGCTTCTCCGTTCGGCAGCCCCCCTCTCACCTCTGCCACAGGCGGGCAAGGCGGCGCACCGCTTCATCCAACTCCGCCGAGCGGGCGGTGATGTCCCCCGCCGTCCACCACGCCAAGTCATCGGACTCCTCGGAAACGGCAAAATTTTCGTGCGGGGCCTGCATCAGGTAGCGGATGTCGTAGTGGTAATGCGCCGGCTCGCCCTTGGCAGGGCGGGCGGGGATGAGGTGGATATCCACGTCAAAAATCTCTTCGGAAAGCGGTCGGATGCCCTCAATACCGCTCTCTTCCGTCGCTTCGCGCAGAGCGGTTTGCAGGGTGTTCGGCTCACCGTCCGCATGCCCGCCGAGCTGCATCCAGCGTTTCAGGTTGCGGTGCAGGGTGAGCAGCGCCTTATCCCCCGCAGGGTTCAGCAGCCAAGCCGAGCCTGTGATATGCCCGCGCTGCTGCGTGCGGCAAAAGCAGTCGGGTGTTTCCGCCACAAAGCGCAGAATCTCCGCCGCGGTCTCCGCTCGCTCAGGGTGGGTGTCGGCATAGCGCAGCAGAGCCTCGCAAAGCGGGCGGCGCGCATCGGTGGGTAAAACGGCGGCGAAAGCGGTTTCCATGGCGGGTATCATACACCCGCTGCCTGCCATGGGGAAGTTTTTTCTCTTCCATCAGTCTACACTTGTGCTCGATGAACATGAAAACACAACATCTTGTATGGGTTTTTCCTAAGTGGTAGAAAATGTTGAAAAAATAGCAATAATAGGCTTGCAAGCGCGCGCGTAAAACGATACAATGGCTCCAACAAAGGATAACGTATGAAATTCTCCCTTGCAAAACAAGTTCTTTTGGACGGCATCAACAAGGTGGCCGGCGTGGTTTCCACCCGCCCCAGCATGCCCATTCTCTCCAACGTCCTGCTGGATGCTTCCGAGGGTGAGCTGAAGCTCATGACCACCAACATGGAGCTGACCATCCTCACGAAGGTACCCTGCATGGTGGAGAAAGCCGGTGCCATCACCCTGCCCGCCAAGAAGTTGCAAAGCATCATCCGCGAGCTGCGCGACGGTGAAGTCACCATCGAAGTTTCCGGCACCGTGGCCAACATCCGCTGCAACCGCTCCCAGTTCAAGCTGAACGGTCTTGCCGCCGAGGAGTTTCCCGGTCTGCCCGTGTTCAAGGAAGCCCGTGAGTTCCGCGTACCTCAGGCCATGCTGAACAAAGGTCTGCGCTACACCGAGTTCGCCATTGCCAACGATGGTCTGCGCTACGTGCTGAACGGCATTTACACCTGTTTCCAAGACGGCAAGCTGACGCTGGTGGCCACCGACGGTCGCCGCTTGGCTCTGTTCGAGAACGAGCTGGAGTTCCCCGAATCCCAGAACGTGTGCATCGACATCCCCAGCCGCGCCGTGGCCGAGGTACACCGCCTGTTGGGCGATGCCGGCGAGGTGACGGTTCGCATCACCAGCAATCAGGCCTCTTTCGATTTCGAAGACACGCTGCTCATCACCAAGCTCATCGACGGCAACTATCCGAACTACCGTCAGGTGATTCCCAGCCGCTACAACGAGCGTATCGTGATGCCCGCCGCCGACCTGAACGAAACGGTGCGCCGCGTGGCTCTGCTCTCCGCAGAGAAGTCCAACACGGTGTCCTTCCGCTTTGTACCCGGCACCATGAAGGTGCAGTCCAGCGCCAACATGGGTGAGGCTAACGAAGAAGTACCCATCGACTACAACGGCCGCGAGCTGGCCATTGCCTTCAACGCCGACTTTGTGCTGGCGCCCCTGAAGGCCGTGGGCGACGGCGATGTGGCTCTCGACCTCATTGACTCCTCCAGCCCCGGCGTAATGCGCGTGGCGGACGAGTTCCTGTACGTGCTGATGCCCATGCATCTGTAAAGCACGGCAGAAAACGACCCCTTTTTCAAGGTGATACAGAACGGCGGGCGGAACGCGTTTCCCCCGCCGTTTCTTTTGTTTCTGCAAGGTAGGCGCAATCTTGTATTGACTTCACCCCCTGCGGTCAGTAGTATGGTGGCGGTATGGTACCTGTTCTCATTGTCGGTGCCGGGTTATCCGGCGCGGTGACGGCCCGCTCTCTGGCAGAAGCGGGCGTGGCTTCCGTTGTCATTGATAAGCGGGAGCATATAGCGGGCATGTGCTATTCTTCCGTAGATGAAGAGACGGGGGTGGAGGTTCACCGTTTCGGACCGCACATCTTCCACACCAACAGCGAGCGCGTGTGGGCGTGGGTGAACCGCTTTGCCACATGGTATCCCTATGTGAACAAAATTATGGCGGTAAACGCCCGCGGGGTATTTGCCATGCCCATCAACCTGCTGACGATTAACCACCTGTTCGGCAAGACGCTCACGCCGCCCGAGGCGCGCGCCTTTATCGAAACCTTGCAGGATAAAAGCATCACCACACCGCGCAATGCCGAGGAGCAGCTGCTGCGCTTTGTGGGGCGCGAGATTTACGAAACCTTTTTCCGCGATTACAGCACCAAGCAGTGGGGTGTCTCCCCCCGCGAGCTGCCCGCCGAGGTGATTAAGCGCCTGCCCGTGCGCTTCGATTACAATGATAATTACTACACGGACAAGTACCAGGGCTTCCCTGTAGAGGGCTACACCGCCCTGGTACAGAACATGCTGAACCACCCGCTGATTACGGTGAAGCTCAACACGCCTTATGAAAAGGGGATGGAGAGCGCGTTTTCCCACCTGTTCTACAGCGGACCGCTGGATGCCTTTTTCGGCTACGGTGCGGGCGAGCTGGGCTACCGCACGCTGGACTTCCGCTACGAGCGCGGACAGGGCGTGCAGCAGGGCAGCGGCTGCCTGAACTACACGGACATGAGCGTGCCTTTCACCCGCGGGCATGAGCATTGCTACTTTGCCCCGTGGAAACCCGTGGAGAAGAGCGTGGTGGTCTACGAATACAGCCGCGAGGCAGGGCGTGATGACAACCCCTTCTACCCCAAGCGCATGGCGGCAGACATGGCTATTTTACCCGCCTACACGGCTATGGCAGCGGAATGTGAGGGCGTTTCTTTCATCGGTCGCTTGGGCTGCTACCGCTATCTGGATATGCAGCACGTGATTCTGCAAGCCTTGGAGTATGCCGATGCTTGGCTTGCCCATCGGCAGAATCAATCCCTGCCCTTGTCCTGCTTCTCGACAAGCGTTTTGTAATTTCCTGTTTGTCGTCAGGAAAACGGCGCCACTTTCTTGCGCTCCCTTTTACCTTCAGTTCAAACGGAAGGGCAGGCAAAGAACACCGCTCTGTTCTCTGCAAAACAAAACGCGGGCAACGGCGTAAACCGTTGCCCGCGTGAAATGTTTACCCTTTCAGCGGATTAGGCTTCGGGCGTCTCGGCCTCGGCGGAGTAGTCGATGGCGGCCAGAGACTGGTACAGGCGCCAGCGGCGGGCGATGTCCTGTTCCTCCAGCTTGATGAGGTGCTCGAAGTTGGCCTTGTTGTTCTTGGCCAGCAGACGGAAGCGGTTTTCACCGCCCTTGCCGTCGGGGCCCACAAGGGCTTCACGCACATCCAGCTTGGGAGCCTTGCTCTTGATGGTGAGCGGGTTCTTGCCCTCCTTGATGCGGTCGGGGTTGAAGTTGTACAGCAGCAGACGGCCGCAGTCCACAGCCGCCTTCTGGCGGTCGAGACCCTGAGCCATGTTGATGCCGTGGTTGATGCAGTGGCTGTAGGCAATCACCAGAGCGGGACCATCGTATTCCTCGGCCTCCACCAGCGTCTTGAGGGCGTGCTCATCGTTGCTGCCCATGGAGATGGAAGCCACGTAGATGTTGCCGTAGGTCATGGCCATGTAGCCGATGTCCTTCTTCACCTGATCCTTACCGCGGGTGGCGAACTTGGCCACAGCGCCGCGCGGCGTAGCCTTGGAGCACTGACCGCCCGTGTTGGAGTACACCTCGGTGTCCAGAACGAGCACCTTGATGTTGCGACCGGAGGCAAGGATGTGGTCCAGACCGCCGTAACCGATATCGTAAGCCCAACCGTCGCCGCCGAGCACCCAAACGGACTTGCGGACGAGGTAGTTGGCGTGCGCCTTGAGGGCGGCAAGGTCGGCGTCATCACCGCAGGCAGCCTTGATGGCAGCCACGGTTTCGCGAGCCTTGGCAATGTCGGCTTCCGTCTTCTGCGGGTTGGCCTTGATTTCCTCCACCAGCGCGGCGCCAATCTTGTCGGCGGCGGCATCGAGGAGTTCCAGAGCGAACTGCTGCTTCTTGTCCAGAGACACGCGGAAGCCGAGACCGAACTGGGCGTTATCTTCGAACAGGCTGTTGCACCATGCGGGACCGCGACCGTCGTTGTCGTGGCTCCAAGGCGTGGTGGGCAGGTTGCCGCCGTAGATGGAGGAGCAACCCGTGGCGTTGGCCACCACCAGGCGGTTACCGAACAGCTGGGAGAGCGTCTTCACGTAGGGCGTCTCACCGCAACCGGCACAGGCACCGGAGAACTCGAACAGGGGGCGCAGGAACTGAGCGTCGCGCACCTGGCTCATGTTGATGTTGCTGCGGTCGGGGTCAGGCAGCTTCTCGAAGAACTTCCAGTTCTCGGCCTCGGGCTTCAGAGCCTTGGCGGCGGGGGTCATGGTCAGGGAGGCCGTGGGGCAGACGCGGGTGCAGAGCGTGCAGCCCGTGCAGTCGGAGGCGGAAACCTGAATCACGAACTTCTTGCCCGCCCAAGCCTTGTGCATCTTGCTGGCATCGGCGCTGCGGAAGGTTTCGGGAGCACCCTCCATGTCGGCGGGGTCCACCATCTTGGCGCGCAGAGCGGCGTGGGGGCACACCATCGTGCACTTACCGCACTGGATACAGGCCTTGGAGGTTTCGGTCTTCTCCGGCTCCCACACGGGGATTTCGAGGGCGAGGTCGCGCTTCTCGTACTGCGTGGTGCCGCTGGGGAAGGTGCCGTCCACAGGCATTTCGGAAACCTTGACATCGTTACCGTTACCGGCAATGATGCGACCCAGCACATCCTTCACAAAGGCGGGGGCGTCGCCGTGCACGCAGTCGGGGATGGCGTGACCCGTGATGGTGTCACCCAGCTTCACCTCGTGCAGGTTCTCCAGCGTGGCATCCACGGCCAGAATGTTCTTGGCCACCACTTCTTCACCCTTCTTGCCGTAGGTCTTCTTAATGGCCTCTTTAATGTAGCCGATAGCTTCGTCGGCGGGAATCACACCGGAGAGCTTGAAGAAGCAGGTCTGCATAATCATGTTGATGCGGCCGCCCATGCCCGTGGCCTTGGCGACCTTGAAGGCATCGATGCAGTACATCTTGATGTGCTTGTCGATAATCTGCTGCTGCATGCGGGCGGGCAGAGAATCCCACACCTTCTCGGGTTCCACGGCGGTGTTCATCAGGAAGGTGGCACCGTCAGCCGCATTCTTGAGGAAGTCAAGAATGTTCAGCAGACTGGGCTGGTGCAGAGCGATGAAGTTGGCGCTGTGGATGAAGTAGGTGCTGTGGATGGGCTTGGGACCGAAGCGCAGGTGAGAGATGGTGGAGGAGCCGGACTTCTTGGAGTCGTACTCGAAGTAACCCTGCACGTACAGGTCGGTGTGCTTGCCGATAATCTTGATGGCGTCCTTGTTAGCACCCACGGTACCGTCGGAACCCAGACCGTAGAACAGGCAGCGCGTCACGTCGGCGGCCTCGGTGGAGAATTCGGGGTCGTAGGCAATGGACTTGCCCGTCACGTCATCCTCGATACCCACGGCAAAGCCCGTCATGGGGGCATCCTTCTTCAGCTCGTCGAACACGCCCTTGACCATAGCGGGCGTGAAGTCCTTGGAGCCGAGACCGTAGCGACCACCCACCACGGTGGGCATGGCGAAGGGCAGCGTGCCCTTGGCGGCGGCTTCGTAGAGAGCCTGTTCCACGTCCTGCAGCAGAGGTTCACCCTGAGAACCGGGCTCCTTGGTGCGGTCGAGCACGGCAATCTTCTTGACCGTGGTCGGCAGGGCGGCAATGAGGTCGGCGGCGGGGAAGGGACGATACAGACGCACCTTGAGGATACCGATGGTTTCCTCAGGCATGGCTTCCACCAGTTCGAGACCGGCTTCGGCGCCGGAACCCATCATCACAATCACGCGGTCGGCCTTGGGATTGCCGATGTATTCCACCACATCGTAGCAGCGACCCGTCAGCTCACCGAACTGCTTCATGTACTTCTTCACGATACCGGGCACGGCATCGTAGAACTTGTTGACCGTCTCACGACCCTGGAAGTACACGTCGGGGTTCTGGGCGGTACCGCGAACCACGGGGGCA
>JAZLFB010000252.1:0-12910 GCA_045615585.1 Akkermansia sp. | reverse complement strand
AGGGAACAAAATGCCGCGAGGTGGAGTTCTGTTGTTGATAGTCGGCACTTCTGGCGCAACGTGTTGATAATGGCTCGTCGGCCGGTTGCGCTGGCCTACAGTATTCCAAATACTGATGCAAGCCAAAAGTTGGATTTTTTTGATTTTTTCGGGAATCAAGGGTATGCCCGGTATTCGACCCTCTCCTCGCAGCGAGCCCGGCTTGCCGCGCAACAGGCATATTATGAGTGTTATACGCCATTTAAGATGCCTACAGTATTTGGAAACCTGTATGCTTCCCCCGTAAAGTGCGTGGTGAAATTTGCCCACACGCTGTCAGTTCAACCCAAAGACAAACACAATCACATAACCGTCATGAAACTCCACTTGCCGCACAAGTTCCAGGCCGCCCTCATGGCTGCCATCGCATCGGTTTCCGTAACCTCTCTCAGCACAGGCACGGCGTATGCCGCCACGTCTTCCCTGGAGGACGCCGAGCTCAAGTTGGTGGACTTCACCGCCGAAACAATGACCAGGGTTGGCAGGGAAGGCTGGACCCTGGATGTCAACGGCACCGATTTCACCGGTGATGCATCCGGCATCTACACCTCCACGAGCAACATTGCCCGCATCGACAGCAACCACGACTGGGCGGGCGTTGCAAACTATGGTGGAAACCGCACGCTCTGGGCGGGCATCATCACCATAGACGTGAACAGCCTGAAGAACCCGGCCATAGCCAAGGCTTCGCTGATTCAGGACGCCACCGGCACGAACAGCAGCGACCGTTTGGAAGGTGTCGGTTTCGGCACCAGCAACGGTCAGAAGTACATAGACGGCGCATGGACGGATGATCCCCTGTGGGGTGAGAGCAACAACATGAGGATCGGCACGCCGCTGGAGACATACGCGGATGCCAACGGCCTTGTGACGATTGCGGTGATATACGTTGGCGACGGCACCAACAGCACCCGTATATTGGTGGGAGACCAGACTGCGACCGGCAGCGGGCTGCGTGGCACCAACAACAAGCCCAATCTGCCCATCTTCCTTGCGGACGCTGCGGGGGTGAAGTACACCAACGTGTTTCTCTTCGGGCTGGAGAACAAGGACGAGCTTAGCGTGGCCACCATGCAGGGCATGATGAAGGATGCCAGCGCCTACTACTGGACTGGCTCCACGAACGGCAACTGGGATGCAGCCACCACGAACTGGACGCACTACGGCAGCAGCGTGGCCGTGGCTATCGGCACCAGCGGCGGTAACGCCAACACGAACGTGGTATTCGGTGCGGATGCCACCCAAAAGACCGTGGCCCTGGCGGGAGCCACCACGGTGGGTGCCCTCACGGTTTCTGGCGGCGACTACACCTTCAACCTGAACGGCAACCTGACCACCAGCGGCATCACCATTGCGGAGGGGGCCTCCCTCGCGTACACGGGCAGCGGCAACATCACCGGCACCCTCGCGGGCGCGGGCACCTATGTCCTGGCCGCCAGCCAACAGGCACTCAACAGCGGCTTGACCATCGACCCTGACTGGACCGGCGTTGTACGCATCTCCGGCACCCAGCCGGATAACAATGGCTGGAACCTTGCCACGCTCGACAACATCGCCTCCACCATCGAGTTTGCCGGCGTGAGTACATATTTCAGCGATCCTGGAACTAACCTGGCTGCACCTTCCAAGCTGACCCGCGATGTCATCTTCACCAATGCCGGCAGCCACGATGCTGCTGTCTATTTCAACAACGGCTTCTCCCGCAACGGCGGCTACGAGTTCTCCGGCAAGGTGAGCGGCAGCGGCACGTTCCATTTGGATGGCTCTCCCACGTATCACATCACTTTCAGCGGTGATGTCTCCGACTGGGATGGCCTGATCAAGGTGACCAACGCCGGCAGCGGCAACGACGGCTCCTGGGTGAGGTTCAGCGGCAACGCCCAAATGGTGAACGTCGCAATCAACAAAACGGGAGGTAACTTCCGCGTGATAGCGAACACGGATGCAACGTTCAACAAATCCATTGCGGTGGACAAGCTGGAAGTGACCGCCGGCCACACCGCCACCCTGAAGGAAACCCTGACCCTGACGGGCGACCTGACGCTGGACGGCAGCGCGACGCTGGAGAAGGGCGGCAGTGTCGGGGTGATCGACCTCTCCCATGGCGGCGCCGCGCACGGCACACTGACGCTGAAAGCGGGGCAGATGCTGACCTACAGCGGCAGCTTCTGGGGCGCCAACAACAACCGGCTCATCCTGGAGGAGGGCGCAACTGTCCAGAAAACTAGCGATGCCCCGGTGACCATCCAGGGCCTGGCCGGCGAGAGCTATGTCTTCAGCAACGCCAACAAGCAGCTCTCGCTCAACGAAGCCGCCTTCACGCTGCACAACGTGCAGGCCACCATCAACACCACCAGCAACGACGTGCAGCTGCGCTTCGACAACAGCAAGCTGGTGACCTCCCGCAACGTAACGCTCAAAAACGCCCAAAACGTGTTTGCCGGCATGGATATCCAGGGCGGCACCACCACGGTGGGCGCAAACGGCATGCAGCTGGGCGCGGTGACTCTTTCCGGCGGCAACCTCGCGCTGGGGGATGGTGTCACCGGTACCACCAGCGGCGTGGAAGTCACCGGCGCGGGCACCATCTCCGGCGGTACGTTGAAGATGGATGAAAACGCAGTCATTACCATAGGCTCCTCCGGCGCGCTCACGCTTTCCGGCGTGACGGTGGACCTCTCCGCCAAGGAGCTGCAGGGCGGTGACTCGGGATATGTGGATACAAAAGGCGTGCGTACCAAAACCGGCAACGGCTTTGCCTATACGGACGGCAAGGTACAGCTGGTGAACTTCGATGCGGGCGGTACCGTGACCCAAGGCGGGGACGAGCATTACATGCACGGCATCAACAGCGGATCGCTGGTGACGACAGATGGAGATGACAAGGGCTACGTCATCTTCAGCGACCCCAACTATACGGCTTACTTCATGAATGTCGCGGATACCACGGAAAATCTTTCTGACATTCAGACAAAGGCCGGCTTAGGCTTCTCGGCCGTCTACCTGAACGCCGGAACGCTGGATACCACGGGTGCAGAAATGCTTGCCACCATGCATGTTAACAGTGGCGAGGGCACGGTTTATGTGACGGGTGATACAGCCTCAATCATCACCTTGGACGGCAGCGGCAGGCTGAGCGTGGATGACGGCACCAACCTGAACGGCACCTACCTGAACATTGCGGCGGACAACACGCTCACGCTGGAGGGCGGCGCCACCATCACCTACTCCAACATCTCCAACCTGGGCACGCTGGATATCGGCGCGGACACCACGGTGAAATCCGGCACCATAACGGTGTCTCAGGGCGGCAGCTTCACCACCACCGGTGAGGGCACGCTGGATATATCCACACTCAACATAACCGGCGGCACCGCGTACCTGGGCAGCAACGCCAAGGTTGGGCGCTTCGAGTTGAGCAAGGACGGAAGCAGCGCCTCCACCCTGGAAATCAGCGCAGGCGCCACGGTTGAGGTGACGGGAACGGTTACCGACTCAGGCGGCGGCCTGGGCTCCTTCATGGTGTCCAACTGGCCGGCCAGCAACGTGCTCAATATTGAGGGCACGCTGATTGCCAATTCCGGCATTTCCACCCGCGACGGCCAGGCCGACATCAACGTGAAAAACGACGGCACCCTGGAAATGCGGGCCGGCCTCTTCAAGAACACAGACCGCACCAAGTCTATCAACATCAATGTCAAGCAGGGCGGCACGCTGATTGCCGCCGGGCACGATGGTGATTACACTACCTACGGCATGAGCGTGAACCTGGAAGGCGGCTCCACCCTGGCCGGCTATTACGCCGAAGGCGTGGATGCCATTGCCATTAACCAGACTCTCACCGCATCCGGCTCCCTGACGGTTGACGCGGGAGGTTCCGGCAAGACGATGACCATCAACACCGGGCTGACCGGTGAAGGCACCTCCATCACCAAGAACGGTGCGGGCACGCTTGTGCTCGCCGGTGCCAACACCTACGGCGGCGCCACCACCGTGAACGCGGGCATTCTGAAGACCAACCACCTGGGTGCAGGCGACACCACGGTGAACGGCGGAACTCTGGATCTTTCCAGCGCCACCTCCGCCATCAGCACCACGGGTGTCCTGACCCTGGGCAACAACAGCACGCTGGTGTTCGCCGGAGAGAATATGCTGACCGCCGGTTCCCTGGCCCTGGGGCAGGAGATGACAAACCTCACCTTCAACCTGAACAGCATTGTGCCCACCACGGCCGGCACCATCACCCTGGCAACCGGCACCACGGCAGCTTCTCTGGAGAACGTGAATGTGGAAGTGGTGTGGACCACCCTGCCAACGCAATACTTCGAGTACGGCAAGGTTGAACGGAATGAAGCCGGCACCGCCTGGATCATCACGCTCACCTCCAAGGGGAAGGACCTCGTCTGGAACGGAGGCACGGGTATTTGGAGCAGCTCTGAACCGATGTGGCACACCGGCACCACGGAGGGCCTCGCTTTCAACTCTGGCGACAAGGCCACCTTTGCAGCGTCCGGCACCCCGGCCGAGGCTACACTGGCAGAGGCTGTGAATGCAGAGAAGGTGACGGTGGAGAAGGGTGCCACGGTGAGCCTGCAGCCCGGTGAGGGCGAGGTTTCCCTGACCGCAGCCGAGATGGTGGTCGGCGGCAACCTGACCACCTCTGCGGATGTGAACGCCATCGCTGTGGTGGCCAGCGGAACAGAGGGTTCCTGGACGGTTGCCGGTGGAACAGCGGAGGCAACCAACATCACTGCGGCAGTGGGCACTGAGCTTGCGCTCGACGTGAACTCCGGCACCTTGACTGCCGAAACCATTACCGCCAACGGCATTGTCTCCGTGGCGGGTGTCGTGAATGCCGGCAATGTCACCGGTGACGGCACCGTCTCTGTGGCGGGTACTCTAAACGCAGGCAAGGTCACCATTGCAACTGGCGAGTCACTCACTCTGGGCGGCACTGGCACTGTCAATGTGGGAGCGGACCGAGATGCCGCGACTCTCAACGGTGCGGGCACGCTGGTGATAGACGATGCCACTGTCACTGTCACGGGCACCAACCTGAATTCCTTCACGGGGAACATCGAGGTGATGTCTGGCGGCACGCTCAAACTGGGCCAAAGCAGCAGCACTTGGACCAACACCTCTTCTCTGGGCGCATACAACAAGGGAGATTCCACCCGCACCATTACCATTCATGAGGGCGGCGTAATCGACATGAACGGGTACGCTGACAGCTGCTACGTGTACACACTGGATGGAGGACGCTTCACCAACACTGGTACAGGCAGGGATACTGGTTCGACCCAGACGGCGGGGCTGATTCTGACTGCGAATTCTTATGTGGGCGATTCCGAACACAGCTCCGAGTTCTGGTTGATGGACCGCGGCTATGCGGCCACCAAGCTTGTGCTCGGCGCGAATGACCTCACCAAGCAGGGCAGCGGTGTCTTCGGCCTCTACAACACCTCGGTGACCGGCAGCGGCTACCTGGTGGTGGAGGCAGGCACCCTGAAGTTCAATGACAGCAACAGCAGTTCCTATGCTGCCAACTTCAGGCTGGCAGGCGGCAACGTGAGCGAAGGCAAGGTCAACCTGGCAGCCAATACCACCATTGACGTCACGAAGGATGGAGCCTTCTCCTCCGTTATCACCGGCAACGGCAAGTCCGTCACCAAGACGGGCGATGCTACGTTGACGCTTTCCACCGCCAACACCTACAGCGGTGGCACCATCATCAGCGCGGGCAAGGTTGTCACCACCAACGCCACCGCCCTAGGCACGGGTGATGTGAACATTCAGAACGGTGCCACGCTGGAGATGCAGGCAAACCTCACCATTGCGGGTGTCCTTTCCGGCACCGGCAGCATCTCCTACAACAAGGCGACCGACGGCACGCTCACCCTGAGCAAGGATAAGACGAATCAGACGCTGGCGTTGAATATCGGCAGCGCCTCCGGCGTGGGCAAGCTGAACCTGGTTCTGAACGGCAATAGTGATTACTTCTTCTCCGGAAACGTGAATGTCAACAATATCACACAATCCGCCTCCGTGACCCTGTTCGTGGAGGGCACGGGTAGTGTCGCGGCCACGGCCGCCGTGACTACGGGCCGTTTGGTGGTGGGTAATTTAAGCGATGATTCAGCCGCAGTGTTCACCCTGGACGGCACGAATGCCCAGCTCGGTTCCGACCACACATACAGCGCGGTGGTGCAGGGCTACGGCACCTTCCAGCTGGTGGGCGGCGCCACCCAGACGCTCACTGGAGAAAACAAACTCGCCAATTTCCACGGCACCTTTGCCGCGGACGGCGCGGGCAGTGTGCTGACGCTGAACAGCGACCTTGCCTCTGATGTGACCTTCAAGGCCACCAACGGCGGTGAAATCGTCCTCGCCAAGGCCTACACCATGGGTGACAACACGGCTGTGGACGGCGGCACCGTGAAAGTGAGCAACGGCCTGACGGTGAACGGCACGGTTGACCTGAGCAAGGGCACCCTCACCCAGACCGGAGGCACCATTGCCGTGAACCAGGACAAGAGCCTGACGCTGGGCAACGCCAGCATCACCTCCGCCATTGCCAACAGCGGCACAGTGACCTTCACCAAGGACATCACCGCCACCGGGCTGGAGAAGGCGAGCGATGATGTTTCCTACCTCGTGGGTGCAAACGATGCCGCAGCCACCGATGACAACTACTTCCTCGGCGGAACACGCACGGAAAGCACCATCCGCGTGGTGACCGGCGGCGGCACGTTGACACCGGGCGGCATCAAGGTAACCCAGGGCGGCGTGGCCTACGTTCTCAAGGATGACGGCACGGCCGCCGGCGTGACAGCGGACAGTGTGGACTACACCCTCTTCTACCAGGGGCAGGCCGGGTCTACGCTGAACTACTCCGATATCGCGACAACGGCTGCCAAGCACGGAGCGGAAATGGTCTCTGCGATTGTCGGGAACCAAGCCACGTTGAACGTGGATCAGGCTGTGGCCGCAGTGATGCTTGACAGCGGTATCGTGAATATCAACGACGATGTCGTCTTCAACGGTTACATCGCCGTGATAGGCGGCGACGGCCTGGACACCCAGGGCAACAAGGTGAAGGGGCAGATTGACACCTCGAAAGTCGGCTATGCGCAGAATGCACCATCCTCCACCACATTCACGGATGCCCCCGTGGAGAATGGCGGCGTGCGCTTCACCTCTGAAACCGGCTCTATCTTTGGCGGCGTGCGCGTGGATGCCAATGCCGCAACGGGTGAAAATCTCGATGAATACAGCATCGGCAACACCCGCTTTGCCGTGGGTGCCACCAAGGTGGAGATGACTGGTGCCAATGATGCCGTCATTGCCCATAGTGTGGTGGTGGACAAGGTGTACAACAGCGCGGAGAACGCCACAGGCCAGCTCACGCTTGGCAAAGGCGCACACGCCTACTATCTCAAGGAGGTTGTGGCCACTAGCGGTGATGTGGAGTTCCTCAATATGGCAGAGGCCAATGGTACCCAAGAAGGCAAGCAGACCTCCGTCTATCTGGACAAGCTGGAAATTGGTGCCGGCAAGACTGTGAGCTTCTATGAGACTACAGCACCAGCCACCCCGGAGGAACTGGCAAAAGAGGCCGTTGTGACGGTGAAGAATACTCTCACAGCCGGTACGGGTGCCACCCTGAACTCTGATTTGGTGATGCAGGCGGGCTCCGTACTGAATGTCTCTGAGGCACAGGAATCATATGGTCTCACCATGGGTTCAAGCGTGTTCCTGAAGACTGGAAACCTGTTGGGAGAGAGTGACCTGACCCTTCTGGGTGGGCTTGAGTATGGCGAGTACTACTACCTGTTCAATGATGTGGAGGATCTTTACATCAACGGCGAACATGTGGACAAGCTGGACTTCCAGGATTGGCAGCACTTCGATCTCGATGCCAGCCAGGTGTACACGAACTTGGATACGCAGACCTACGCCTTGGTGTACAACTGGACACCGATCAATGGTTCCAACGTGGGCACAATCGCCATCACGATCATCCCCGAACCGACCACCGGCACGATGAGCCTGCTGGCACTGGCCGCGCTCGCCGCCCGGCGCCGCAGGAAGTGAGGCGAAGAAGATTCCCAACTCAAAAAAGAAGTCGTAATCTCAATTGAGTTCGGTTGGGGCTGTCCGGAGCAATCCGGGCAGCCCTTTGCGATTGCAGCATGGCTGCATGAGGGGGCGGTGGGTGACTCCGAGCGCGTACCGGGCAACGGAAGGTAGGAGATGTCTGTGTCGCTGGTGTTTCACACGAGCGCCATGCGCAGGACGGCGTGGAGGCCCGTGTACCCGCGTATGTGCAGGATGATGCCTTCGAGCAGCACAGTGGGTTCCAAGCGGCAGCACTGTTTTGAGCGGGTGGGCGCATACAGTTTTCAGAATACTGTAGTCAAGATTTTTTTGAGGAAAATCGTCGCGTCGCGCCTGTATGCCTTGTAGTATAGGCAAATTCGTCAAGTCCGTTATCCAAGGGTTCCTGCGTCCTCTCAGAAATAGGTGGCCGCAATGATCGTTGACTTTTGGCCTGTTATGGAAATTTGAGGCCTACAGTATTCTGAAAACTTATACTGTGCTTGCGTACACGGGCAGGAGGCCCGTGGCGGCACAATCAACCACAAAATCAAACATTATGAAAAAAACACTTATAGCTCTCCTGGCTTTGAGCAGCTTTACATACGCTGAAGTTACCACACTGTCCGTCATGCCGACTACATGGACTTCCGCCAGCGATTTCGTTAGCTCTGGCTCCGAGACACCACAGGATGGATGGACTCAGCTTGGCTGGACCAACTACACTAACTTGGAAGCCTTGAGCAGTGATTTTGCAATCTTTCCGCTACTGGTAACGGAGGGAACCCATGGCTTCAACAACAAGGGTATTACTGAGGCTGGGGCAGGTCAGATTGCGTGGAATGGAGAGGCTCTGACCCTCACAGGAAGAAGTGGCGAAGCTCAGCGTGATACCCTTCTTGTGAATGTTACCACCGTTTCCAATATTACAGAGCAAATCAGTGGTGATATGGCGACTCTTTCCTTCACTCTGAAAGGTACGGCTGCTTCTGGTACCGATCCTTGGTGCTGGATGTTCAAGATGGATAACGAGGGTTTGCTGACAGGGCTATTCACGGGTAAGGAAGGTACAGTGTCCGATTTTAGAAACAAGGATGAAACTACGCTTGCGTTCTCGTCCGAGCAGCTGGCTAGCCTGAAGGATACCGACAGGCTCGTTGTACTGCTCCGCGAGGGTAGTGCAGGCAATACCTGGACCGTATCCTCCATGGAATACACGGTGACCTCCAGCACCGTTCCTGAGCCGACCACGGGCACACTGAGCCTGCTGGCGCTGGCTGGATTGGCTGCCCGGCGCCGCAGGAAGTAAGGTAACAAAAGATCCCAAACTCAGGAGTATTCGTAATTTCATTTGAGTTTGATGTTGTTGGGGCTGCCCGGAGCAATCCGGGCAGCCCTTTCCTTTTTTCAAAAAAGTTTGAACGATGTGGCCTGGTGCGGTGTCTACACTTCATGCACCCTTGAGTAAGGTGCGGTTGAGACTACAGTTTCAAAGTGTGTTATTCTCCGGCGGGCGTTGCAAAGCGTCCGCCGGTTCTTTAGCGCCCCGTAAGGCGCACCATGCCCCATCCCTCCGCTGGCACGTCGTCCTCCCCTGATTCCCGATACCCTCCCGGTGACGGAAGTGACGGATTATTCCGACTTGTGCTGAGCAGTAGAGCCGAACATAACCCTCCCTGCGGGGGTGACACACATTTTTCCCCTTCCTCAAGGTTGGGCAACGAGCCCGGCGAGTTTCCGGGGTGCAGGAACAAAGTGCTGCGAGGTGAGGCTTCTTCTGCTGCTAGTTAGTGCTTCCGGCGTATGGTGTTGGTAATTAGTTGTCAGGTGTGGGGCCTACAGTATTGCGAATACTTACGCAAGCCAAATTTGCGAAAAAGACACAAAAATATGCAGTTTAGGCAGTTGCTTAACTTTTCCTAACCACATTCCAGAGCTGCCGGGCTGTTGAGAATTCCTATAATTCCGTAGGGAAATCGACTGCTTCCATGCCTACAGTATTCGCAATACTGTATACTTCCCTCATAACGTGCGTGGTGAAGTTTGCCCACACGCTGTCAGTTTTAACCAAGAAACAAACAAAAACACACTGGATAACCGTTATGAAACTTAGACTCCCGCACAAGCTTCAGGCCGCCCTCATGGCCGCGCTGGCCTCGGTTTCTTTCACCACTCTCAGCACCGCCTCTCTCGGTGCCGCCTTCTTCCTCGGTCACCAGACCTTCGCGGAGGATGCTGCTGATGAATCAGCAGACGACTCCGCCGCCACCATCGATATTGGAGATACCGAACTCGACGCCCAAGCCGTCATGGACGAAGAGGAGGGAAAGGGCGAGGCCAAGGAACCCGGTTCCACACCCATCAACCAAGCCGGATTCAACGGCGTGCGCGCTAGCAGCGACCAGGGCGAACTCGATTTCTCCGGCACCGTGGATGCTGATGACACCACCGCAGTTCTGAGCGAATCCACTGTCGAGCAGTCGATTCCCACCACCGGTTCTGTGGATACCACCTCTTCGACTGACTTCACCGCCAACCCCTACGCCACCGGCACGGAATCCTCTAACGGTTCGGACTCCGTCTTTGAGCTAACCCCCGCCGCTGCGGCCGCTGTGCCGACCACGGGTTCCCTGCAGCAGGCCTCCTCCACCAGATCCACTTCTTCCGGTACTTCCTCCCCCTCCACCGGTACTGCAACGGAAAGCGTTGCCACCCCCTCCGGCGCTGCAGGTTTCGGCAGTACCTCAACCCCCACCCTGGGCCTTACCATGTCCAGCCTGGGCTCCTCCACCACCGGCCTTTCCCTGGGCGGCGGCTCCTTCTCCAATGACCTCACTCCCACTGCCACTCTTGGCGCGGCAGAGATACGCAACACGATGACGACCACGTTCGGTAACTGCGCCCAAACCTCGGCAGCCGCTGTTACCACGACCAACACATTCGCAAAAGCGGCCGGAATCACCGCCCCCACCGCCAGTATCACCGGACTGGTGGACAACACCGGTAATACCGTGAACTTGCTGACCACCGACCAGGCCGGGCAGAAGGCGGATTTCTTGTCGCCCGGCACGAATGTGGGCAACGGCGCACCCTGGACCATGACCATGAGCTACATCAACGCCGGTGATATCCAGAGCATCACCGGCATGAGCCTTTCCGTGGGCCTGTTCAACGGCAACGGCAAATGGCAGACATCTGGAGCAAGTGGTGCAAAATGGAGCGGAGATGTGACGTTCACAGCAACGATTTCCAATGGAGAGGTTCAACTTGGCAGCTATACTGGCTACCTGTTTGGCAATGGAGCAGGTGGTCCCAGTACTGGCGAGACTTTACATTACGGCACAGACAGCACCCCAATTAGTGTAACACTCACTGGGAATACCATCGATTTGAGTAGCGACAGCAACTACACGGTGACCCTTTCACTTACGGAAACTCTCAACGAAGGCACATTCGTAGGTTTGCACAGCGTTGGCTTTGATATTACCACAACCTCCCCCGAGCCGCCGGAACCCAAGGTTGTCGATGGCTTGGGCAACGTGATGTACGTGGGTGATTCTATCACCAACGGGTACAACGACCGCGTCTCCTGGCGTTGGGACATGTTCAAGCTGCTCACGGACAATGGCGTCAATCAGGTGGAAGAGGGGTACACGACGGGGCGCACGGGCGATCCAGATGCCTTAGTGGGTGCCACATACGGCAACAGCACGTTTGACAACTGCCATAGCGCGTGCTCCGGCGGCAGCGCATACGAGGTTGCAGGGCGCACGGCAGGAGGCCGGTACGACAATTCAAACATCATGAACTGGTTGGGGCAATCCTCAACCAAGACAAATGGGCAGACATATACCGGCAGGGTGTATTCCGACACGATTGTGGGTGCAGCGGGAGGAACCCCCGATACCTTTTTCCTGATGGTCGGCACAAACGACCTCTTGAGGGATGCCGCCGCCGGAGGTGAAAGTATTGACCATCACGATTTGTTGGGCTACAACTCGTCTACCGATTTGTTCGACGGCAAGTTGTCGGATGGCACCGGCACCTGCGACTTTGACACCATCTACAACTCCATGCGAGAGGCCAACCCGAATGCCACCATTTACGTGAGCAAGCTTGTACCGTTGTCCAACAACTACCAGGGCGCACAAACGCAATCGGAGGAAAAGAAAATCGTTTCCATGATTCATTTCAACGCATTGCTGGAGCGCTGGGCGGAAACGAAGAACGACCAACACCTGATTGTGCTGGATTCCTCCACTGGTATTGTGGACGTGACCAACAGCCTCGCGGGTATAAAGGACGGAAAGGTAGTTGCCGGCTACGGCAATTCCGCGTTCTACAGTGATGGCTTGCATCCCAACGAGCAGGGCGAGCTCCTTGTTTCCGGCAACATTGCCAAGAGCATGGGTTATGCCGGGCGCACGGCCGGGCAGTACCGCAAGGCCGCTACCGAGTTCTCCCAGCAGATATCGGCGGTGCCTGCCGGCGCCACCAATGTAACCGTGAGCGGTGGCTCACTGAACTTCGGCAATGCTGGCGCATCCACTGCCACTTTTTCATGGGACAGCACAGATCTTTCCCACGGAAGCACGGTGGAGTTCTCCCTCTTGCTCGGCAATGGTGAGACCGACGGCTGGGACACCACCACCGACTTTGCCGTGACCATGGATGACGGCACCCACTCCGGCACGCTGAACATCAACGAGGCCTACATCAAGTGGGGCAGCACCCTCCTTTATAGCCAGGATGCCTCACAGTCCACCAACGAGGC
>JAZLFB010000251.1:0-15116 GCA_045615585.1 Akkermansia sp. | reverse complement strand
CTGCTGGCTCTCGCGGGCTTGGCTGCTCGTCGTCGTCGCCACTAAAGAGGCTGACAACAGCATCATTCTTCGGCATCCGCTCATTCGTGGGCGGGTGCCGTTTTTTTGTCTGCCGTTGCGGCTCTCATAAATGGGGATTTGTAGGGATGTTGCGCGGGCCTCAAGCCCGCGCGTCCGTTGAGCCTTTAGGCGATAAGAATTTTAGCCCAACTCGTAAGAGTTGGGAATATCCACCGTGATTTTATCCCGCACCGAACCCTGCCGAATGGCAGGGTGGTACCAAGGGGTGGGTGGCACGTCTCTTGTACGTTTTTCGCGCTCCTCGTTCAGAGTGGATTTCGGGGTGCAGGAGAATGAATCAAAGCGCGAAACACATACAAGAAGAGATTCACCGTCGCTCCGTAACCACCCTGCCATGCGGCAGGGTTATGGGGGGTGTAATGCCACCCGCCTTGTCCCCAATACTCATGTATTGGGCTAAAATTCTTATCGCCCAAGGGCTCGACAAAGGATGCGCCTAAGGGCGCATCCATGCTTGCGCGGCTGCGCCGCGCAAGACCTCGACAACTCCCCATTTCTCAAGCAGAAGTACGTGATTCGTACATTGTCCCTGTGCTGACATTCTTTACCCTTGCTTTTCCTTTTGCTTGCTGGTATGGTGCCGCGCATGGCCACTGATAAGAAAATCACGATGAAGACCGGTAAGGGCGATATCAACCTGACGGTGTTCGCCTCCAAGACGCCGATGACGGCAGCCAGCTTCCTGAATCTTGCCTCCAAAGGCTTCTACGATGGGCTGACCTTCCATCGTGTGATTGCCGATTTCATGATTCAGGGCGGTGACCCCCAGGGCACGGGCTGCGGCGGTCCCGGTTATCAGTTTGACGATGAGTGCCGTCCCGACCTCAAGTTCACCAAGCCCGGTCTGCTGGCCATGGCCAATGCGGGTCGCACGTGGACGGGGCAGGGCACCAACGGCTCCCAGTTCTTCATCACGCACGTTCCTACCGAATGGCTGAACGGCAAGCACACCATCTTCGGTGAGGTGGAGAGCGAAGCCGACCAGAAGGTCGTGAATGCCATCAAGCAGGGCGACAAGATTCTGGGTATCGTGATTCACGATGACTGCTCCGACCTCTTTGCCGAGCAGGAGCGCAACATCACCCGCTGGAACAGCAAGCTGGCGTAACAACAGGAAACCTTTTACCGATGAACGGCGGGCGATGGTGACATCCCTGCCGTTTATTGCACCGCCCCATGGTATTTGCCGTTCAGGACCTGCATATCGAATTCGGACCCCGCGTCCTGTTCGATGCCCTCTCCTTTGTGGTAGAGCAGGGAGAGCGCATTGCCTTTGCGGGGCAGAACGGTGCGGGTAAATCCACCCTCATGAAATGTATCGTGGGGGTGATGGAGCCTGACCACGGGCGTGTGCTGCTGCCCAAGCACACGCATGTGGGCTATCTGCCGCAGGACGGCATCCATATTTCGGGTACGCCGCTGCTGGAGGAAGTGCTGGGCAGCGTGGGGAATATCGTGGAGTTGCAGAACACGGTGGAAGAGCTTTTCGCTGACTTGCAGAAGCTGGATTCCTCCACCCCCGAATACCGCGACACGCTGGAGGAAATCGGGCGGCTGGAGCTGATTCTGCACGACCGCGATGCCGCCGCCCTGCGCCCGCGCACGGAGTCCATTCTGCGCGGTCTCGGCTTTGCGGATAAGGATTTTACGCGCGACTGCGGCGAGTTTTCGGGCGGTTGGCAGATGCGTATCGCGCTGGCCAAGCTGCTGTTGCAGGAGCCGGAGGTACTGCTGCTGGACGAACCGACCAACCACCTTGATTTGCAAAGCCAGCGTTGGCTGGAGCAGAGTCTCCGCACCTACCGCGGGGCCATCTGCATCATTAGCCACGACATTGCCCTGCTGGATAACTTGGTGACGCGCACCATTGCCTTCCACCACGGGCGGGCAGAGGAGTACGCGGGCAATTTCTCCTTCTACCTGAAAGAGAGCAAGGCGCGAAAAGAAGCCCTTATCCGACAGGCGAAGGCGCAGCAGCGCGAGATTGCCAAGACGCAGGATTTCATTGACCGTTTTCGCGCCAAAGCGACCAAGGCCACGCAGGTGCAGAGCCGCATCAAGCAGCTGGAAAAGGTGGAGCTGATTGAGGTGGAGGACGATGACGCGGTGATGAGTTTCCATTTCCCGCCGCCCCCGCCCGGTGCCAACACGGTGGTGAAGCTGGAGAAAGCCGATAAGGCTTACGGACCCATCACTCTGCTGAAAGGCTATGATTTCCGCATGGACAAGGGCGACCGCATTGCCATTGTGGGCGTGAACGGCAGCGGTAAATCGACCTTTACGCGCCTGATTTCGGGCACGGAAGCCCCTGATGCGGGTGAGTTCACTTTCGGACACCACACACAGGTGGCGTTCTTTTCACAGACGCATGCGGACGTGCTGGACAACGAGCAGACCGTGCTGGAATGTGTGGAGGCCGCCGCGAGCCGCGAGACGCGCCCGCTGGTGCGTAACATTCTGGGCTGCTTCCTCTTCCGTGGGGATGACGTGTTCAAGAAAATCGGCGTGTTGAGCGGCGGTGAACGCTCCCGCGTGGCGTTGGTGTGCATGCTGTTGAAGCCCGCCAACTTCCTGATTATGGACGAGCCGACCAACCACCTCGACTTCCAAAGTCAGGATGTGTTGCAGCGCGCCTTGGCGGAGTACCCCGGCTCGTACTGCATTGTGTCGCACAACCGCCAGTTCCTTGACCCCATTGTGAACAAGGTGTTGGAGTTCCGCTTGGGGCATGCGCCGCGCCTGTTCCACGGTAATGTGTCGCAGTATCTGGAGAGCGTGGAGATCGAGGAACGCCGCCTGAAAGAACAGACCGCTGCCAAGCCCGCCGCATCGGGTACGGCTGTTCCTGTGATTCAGGACCGCGGCAAGCGCAAGGAGTTACGACGCGCCCGCGCGATGGCGCGCGAGCTGCGTGCGAAAATTTTGAAACCCCTGCAACAGGCGTTGGAACAGGTGGAGCTGGACATTGCCGCCAAAGATGAGCGCAAAGCCGCCATCACCGCCGAGCTGGAGAAGCCTGAAAACATGAGCGACAACCAAAAGCTGATGGAGTTGACGCAGGAATACCAACAGCTGGAGCGCGAAACGGAAGCCCTGTTCACCCGCTGGGAGGACCTGTCCGTTGAAATTGAACGCAAAACCGCCGAGCTGGACGAGGGCGAGGGGGCTTGATAGCGTCAAATTGTTATTGTAGGACACGCTTTTTGCTTGACAAAAAATGAAAATTTTTGTCACTAATAGAAACAGCGAAGCGCCGCGCGCCGCAACACCTTTCCCGCCATGTCCAAGACTCTTATCATTGCCGAAAAACCGAGTGTAGCCAGCGACCTTGCCCGCGTGTTGGGCAAAAAGCTGGGTCGTTTCCACAAAGACGACACCAACGGCAGCTTTGTGAATGATGCGCTCATCATCACCTCCGCCGTCGGTCACTTGGTGGAGCAGAAAAAGCCGCAGACGGAGGACGGCAAGAGTCTGCCTTGGAAATTTGAATACCTGCCCGTGATGCCCGCCGCTATGGAGCTGGAGCCGATTGATAAATCCGCCGACCGACTCCGCAAAGTGCTGAAACTGGCGCGCAGCAAAGAAGTGACGGAACTGGTGAATGCCTGTGATGCCGGGCGCGAGGGTGAGTTGATTTTCCGCAACATCGTGCGCTACGGCAAGATTAAGAAACCCATCCGCCGCCTGTGGATGCAGAGCATGACGGATGATTCCATCCTTGAAGCATGGGGCAGCCTGAAATCCGATGCCGAAATGCAGGACTTGGCGGCAGCTGCCGTCTGTCGTTCCGAATCGGACTGGCTGGTGGGGCTGAACAGCACGCGCGCCCTCACCGTGTTGCAGAGCGGTGGCAGCGGGTTCAACATCACCCCCACGGGGCGTGTGCAGACCCCCACGCTGGCCATTTTGGCGGCGCGTCAGAAAGATATTCTGGCGTTCAAACCCGAAGCCTACAGCGAGGTGCGCGCCACCTTTACCGCCAAGGCAGGTCAGTACGAGGGCCGTTGGTTCGACCCCGCTTGGAAGCGCGATGAAAAAGCCCCCCAGCGCACGCGTGAACGCCTTTGGGACCCCGCCGCCGCTGCAGCCATTGCCGCCCGCTGTCAGGGCAAGCCCGCCGAGGTGACGGAGACGCGCAAGCCTGTCTCCATGCCCGCGCCGCTGCTCTTTGATTTGACCAGCCTGCAAAAAGAAGCCAGCAACCGCTTCGGTTTTTCCGCCCGCCGCACGCTGCAACTGGCGCAGGAGTGCTACGAACGCCACAAGGTGCTGACCTACCCGCGTACCGATTCCAAGTTCCTGCCGAACGACTATCTGAAAGTGGCAGCCCGCACGGTGGAGCAAATCGGCATCCACATGGAGGAGTTTACGACTTTCACCGCCGATATTCTGAAAAACCGCCGCGTTCGCCCCAACAAGCGCGTGTTTGACAGCAGCAAGGTGAGCGACCACTTTGCCATCATCCCCACGGGCAACTTTGTGCCGCTGTCGGGCGATGCCCTCAAGATTTTCACGCTGGTGGTGCAGCGTTTTCTGGGCGTGTTTATGCCGAATGCCGAGTTTGAGGACACCGAGCGCACCACGACGGTGACCACCCCCGGTGCCAAGGATTGCTTCTACACCCACGGTCGCGTGCAGTTGTCGGCGGGGTGGCGCGCCCTGTATGGTGCCGAACGCCGCAAGAAAGACGAGCTGTGCGCCGTGGCGGCAGGGGAGGAGGTCAAAACTGCCAAGGCCGAGGCTGTGGCAGACAAGACCAAAGCCCCCGCCCCCTACACCGAAGCCACGCTCTTAACCGCCATGGAAACCGCGGGCAAGCTGGTGGAGGACGAGGACCTTGCCGATGCCATGAAGGAGCGCGGCTTGGGCACCCCCGCCACCCGCGCCGCCATCATCGAAGGTCTTATCACGCAGGAATACATTGCCCGCGAGGGCAAGGAGCTGATGGCCACGCGCCGCGGCATGGACTTGGTGGATTTGCTGGGCAAAATCGGGCTCAGTACCCTCTCCAGCCCCGAACTGACGGGCGAATGGGAGTACCGCCTGAAGCAGATGGAGAACGGCAAGCTGGATAAAAAGGAATTCATGGCGGGCATCCGCGCCTACACCAAGGAGATTGTGGAAGCCGTGGGCGCCTACATGAAGACAGGGAAGAACGAGGACATCGACCTCGATTGCCCCGAATGTGGCACGCATGGTCTGAACAGCCGCGGGGATGCCGTCTCCTGCCCCAAGTGCAAGTTCCGTCTGCGCCGCATGCACGCGGGCTTGGCGCTTACCGATGCGCAGATGACGGAGCTGATTCGCGACCGCCGTCTGCCCGTGATGGAGGGGTTCCGCTCCAAGTTCGGCAAGCCGTTCAAGGCTGGTCTGCAACTGGTGGCACCCGCCACCGCGCGTTCTTCGTGGAAAACGGAGTTCTTCTTTGAAAACGACCGCGAAACCGCGGCGGAAGAAAGCGCCCCCGCCGCTGCCGATGCGGGCAGCGTGGAGGTGAAGGGGCAGGGCATGCTGGCCTTGCAGGAGAGCGAGAAGCAGTGGAACATCCCCGACTATGAGCGCGAGGGCGGCAGCAAGGGTTTTTCGATGTCCCGCACCATTTTGGGTAAGGAAATCACGCGCGAGCAGCTGGAGCAGCTGTTGCGCGAGGGCAAGAGCGAGCTGATTTCCGGCTTTGTCTCCGCCCGCACGCACCGCGCGTTCGATGCTTTCTTGGTGGTGGATGCCGCCAAGGGCAACGTGGGCTTTGAGTTCCCGCCCCGCGAAGCCCGCCCCGCCAAGGGCGGCAAGGCCAAGGCCGACAAGAAATTCACCGCCGCCGATGCCACCGCCGAAGACTTGTCGAAAGCCAAGCGCCACGGCGTGCTGAAGGTGAAGGGCAAGGGCGAACACGAGCTGCTGGAAACCGAACAGGCTTGGCATGTGGAGGGCGTGAGCTACGGCAAGAACCACAAGCCGCTGGTGATTCCGCATGTCATGTGCGGCATTGACCTGAACGCCGAAACCATCGCCAAGCTGCTCACCAAGGGCAAGACCGACCTCATCAAAGACTTTGTGAGCCACAAGAGCGGTCGCAAGTTCGATGCCTACCTCGTCTTTACCCCCACGTCGGGGCGCATCACCTACGAATTCCCCCCGCGCGGTTAACGCTGCTACAGCCAACACGGCGGGTGTCGGTACACGCGCGGCTTTATCCTAAAAGCCGTTGCCAACGCTTTGCGTTGTTCACCCCGCGCGCCAACGGCGCGCCGAGCTCAAAACTTTATAAATTATAAATTAAAAATTATAAATTTTTCCGTGTCCTTCCTCCGTCACATAGCCGCGCATCTCGACCGCTTCACCACCGGCATCCTGCTCTCCGTGGTGTTGGGGGTGCTGTTGCCCTGTCAGGGCGCGGGGGCGTGGTTCTTTGAGCACCTGACGGACATCGCCATCACCATGCTCTTCTTTCTGTATGGTGTCAAGCTGTCGCGGCAGTCGGTGGTGGACGGTCTGCTCAACTGGCGGTTGCAGAGCATGGTGTTTCTCTTCACCTTCGTCTTTTTTCCTGTCGTCATTCCCCTGTTGAAACCTGTCTTTGCGCCCTTTGTGGGGGCATCCCTTTACATGGGCTTGGTGTATGTGGCCTGTCTGCCCTCTACCGTGCAGAGCAGCATAGCCTTTACTTCCGTAGCGGGCGGCAATGTGCCTGCCGCCGTCTGCTCCGCCTCCGTATCGAGCTTGCTGGGCGTGTTTCTGACACCGCTGTTGGTGAGTCTCCTCTTCTCCACGGGTGCGGGCGGGGCGGAAGTCGGGCTGGACACCATCCTGAACATCTGCTACCAAATCCTGCTGCCCTTTGCCTTGGGGCAGGCGGCACAGCGTTGGCTGCGCCCGTGGGTGCTGGCGCACAAACCCATCATCGGGTGGAACGACCAAGGCACCATCTGGCTGGTGGTCTACACCTCGTTCTCCAACGCCACGCGCAGCGGGCATTGGCAGCAGTTGGAATGGTCGCAGCTCGGCTGGCTCATCCTCACCTGCTTCATTCTGCTCTGCGGCATCCACGCCTGCACCTATTTCAGCAGCAAATGGTTGGGATTTAACCGCGAGGATCGCATCACCATCGTCTTTTGCGGCTCCAAAAAGAGCTTGGCGGTCGGTGCCCCCATGATGCTCGCCATCTTCGGCAAGCTGGATAACGACCTCCTTCTGCCCCTCATGATGTTCCACCAAGTGCAGCTCATGACCTGCGCCCACCTGGCCCGCCTGTGGCATAGGGAGGACCCCGCCCCGCACCCCGCCGCTACGCCGGAAAAGTGATGCGTCTGAATCGCCCCTTTCTTTGCGCTTGCCAAGCGGGGAAAAAGAGAGTAAAATACGCGCGTATTCGTATACACTCTTTTATTATGAAACCTACACTCCTTGTTCTCGCAGCAGGTATGGGCAGCCGTTACGGTGGCCTGAAGCAGCTTGACCCCATGGGCCCCAACGGTGAAGTAATCCTTGACTACTCCGTGTACGATGCCATCCGCGCCGGTTTCGGCAAGGTGGTGTTCATCATCCGCAAGGACTTTGAAGAAGCCTTTAAGGCTCAGGTCGGCGCCCGCTTTGCCGGCAAGATTGAGGTGGACTACGCTTTCCAGTGCCTCGATGACCTGCCCGAAGGTTACACCGTGCCCGAAGGTCGCGTGAAGCCCTGGGGTACTGCCCACGCCCTCCTTGCCGCCCGCGACGTGGTGAAGGAACCCTTCGGCGTGGTGAATGCCGATGACTTCTACGGTGCCGACGCCTTTGCCAAGGCTGCCGAATTCCTGACCTCCGCCCCCGCTGCCGACGGTAAGGAGCACTACGGCATGATTGGCTACCCCCTCAAGAACACCCTCTCCGACCACGGCGACGTGAACCGCGGTATCTGCGGCATTAAGGACGGTTTCCTTGACAGCGTGGAGGAATACACCAAGATTATGCGCGAAGAGGACGGCGTGTGCCGCGGCAACAGCCTGAGCGGCGACCGCAAGCCCGTGGATGCCGAAGAGCTGGTGTCCATGAACTTCTGGGTGTTCCCCGCCTCCTTCATCGATCAGATTAAGAGCCACTTCACCGCTTTCATGGCTGCCCACGGCAGCGAGCTGAAGAGCGAGTGCTACATCCCCACCGTGGTGGATGAGCTGATTCACAACGGCAAGGCCGATTGCTCCGTCATCAAGACCACTGCCAACTGGTTGGGCGTGACCTACCCCAGCGACAAGCCCGCCGTGGTGGAAAGCATCGCCAAGCTGGTGGAAGACGGCGTGTACCCCGCCAAACTCGGCTAAACCCCGAACCTCGACCTTTATGTTCGATTTACAAGCCATTGCGGGTCTGTTTGACCTGCGCGCCGACTACGTGATGGGCGAGTCCTACGGCAGCGGTCACATCAACGATACCTTCCGTATCGAGGTGGATCAAGCCGGTATCCGCACCCGCTTCATCCTGCAGCGCATCAACAGCAACGTGTTCAAGCAGCCCATCCCGCTCATGGAGAACGTGAAGCGCGTGACGGACGAAGCTCTGCGCGTGCTGCTGGCCGAGGGCTGCAAAGAGGCCTACCGCCGCACTCTCACCATCATCCCCGCTACGGACGGAAAGCCCTATGCGCAGGATGCCGAGGGTAACGTGTGGCGCGTGTACCCCTTCATTGAGCGTGCCCGCACCTACGACATGATTGAAAACCCCGGTCAGTGTGTCGAGGTTGCCCGCGCTTTCGGTAACTTCCAGAAGCTCGGCGCCAATCTGCCCGGTGACCCGCTGTTCGAGACGATTCCCGATTTCCACAACACCACCAAGCGCTTCCAGAACTTCAAGAAGGCCCTTGCCGCCGACCCGCTGGGCCGCGCCAAGAGCGTGCAGAAGGAAATCGACTGGTACCTCTCCCGCGAGGCCGACTGCCACAAGGTTGTCAACTACCTTGCCAGCGGCGAGCTGCCCCTGCGCGTCACCCACAACGACACCAAGCTCAACAACGTGATGCTGGATGACGTGACGGGTGAAGGTATCTGCGTGATTGACTTGGACACCACGATGCCCGGTTCCTCCCTGTACGACTTCGGTGACATGATTCGCACCTCCACCTCCCCCGCTGCGGAGGACGAGAAGGACGTCTCCAAGGTCACCATGCGCATGGAATACTTTGAGGCTCTGGCCAAGGGTTACTGCGAGGCCGCTACCTTCCTGACCCCGCTGGAGAAAGAGCTGCTGCCCTTCTCCGGCAAGCTTCTCACCATGGAATGCGGTATGCGCTTCCTGACGGATTATCTGGAGGGTGATACCTACTTCAAGATTAAGCGCCCCGAGCACAACTTGGACCGCACGCGCACGCAGATGGCGCTGGTGGAATCCATCGAAGCTCAGATGGACGCCATGATGAAGGTGGTTGCCAAGTACTGATAACCCCGCAAAAGCAACATTATTCTCCGCCCCGCCGTTGCCCCAAGCACGGCGGGGCGGAATTGTTGAAGAAGTTGGAAGTTTGAAGTTTGAAGTTGGAAGTGCTAAGTTAGGCGCGGCTTTGCCGCGCGGAATTTTAGGACGCGGAGCTAAATGCCGCCTGCCGTTTCGATACTAATACACCATTGTTTCCGAAACGCTCTGTAAAAACCGCAGAGAAATGTAAACTGTTGTACTTGTCAGAATCCGTCGTATACGCTTTGCGTTACTCTGATTCCTGCGAGCGAAGCGAGCCTAACTCGATACTTCCAACTTCCAACCTCCAACTTCCAACTTTCTCCCCGTACCCGTTTTTCAACATTTGCCGTTCGCGCCGTGTCTTTGCTTTCATGAACAAGAAATGTGCATTGACAATGGTGGGCGGTTTTACCGTCCTGGGTGTTCTGTGGGGCATGTTTATGGCCGGTTGTGTGATGTGTCGTGACGGTAGTTGCGCCAAACTCTTCAAACACGGTGCCAAAGACAAACAACCCGACACCGCCGCCTGACGTTATAACCCGATAAACGTTAAACCTCATAAACCTGCACATGTGTCCCAATCTTTGGGACACATGTGACTTTGTATATCCCAATTGGCTTGACGCCCGCGCCCCTGCATGGTAGAGTGGTGCCATGAGTACGAAGTTCAGTTGGGAATTACGCCCGACGGACGGAAGTGTAGACTTTGGCGAAGAACTGAACGGGCAGCTCCCCCCTCTGGTGCGGCGGCTGTTGGCACAAAGGGGCATTTCCGAACGCGGTCGGGTACAGAAATTCCTGCACCCCAAACTAGCGGATTTAAGCGACCCTTTCGCCTTGCGGGAGATGGATGCCGCCGTTGAGCGCATCTTCCGCGCGGCAGCCAACGGAGAACACGTCTGCATCTACGGCGACTACGACGTAGACGGCGTCAGCTCCGTCACCCTGCTGTATGCCATTCTGGCGGCATACGGCATCCGCACCGATTATTTTATACCTGTTCGCACGCGTGAGGGCTACGGCCTGAGCGAAGCGGGCATTCGCCGTGCTATCGAGGTGTGCGGCGAGAAACCCGCCCTCATGATTGCGGTAGACTGCGGCACCTCCTCCGTAGAGGAAGTGGCGCGCTTGGGGCAGATGGGGATTGATGTCATTGTGCTCGATCACCACGAGGCGGGGGCTCACGGTCGCCCGCCCGCCGTGGCGGTGGTGAATGCCAAGCTGGAGGATGACAGCCCCTACACCTACCTGTGCAGCGCAGGGGTAGTGTTCAAGCTGGCGCACGCCATGCTGAAACGGCAGCGTTTGCTGCATTTCGACCTCAAACATTATCTGGATGTGGTGGCCATTGCCACCGTGGCGGATATTGTGCCGCTGGTGGGGGAAAATCGACTCCTCACCCGCCACGGGCTGCGTATTATGGAGCAGGGGGGCAATATCGGCTTACAGGCTCTCAACCGTGTGACGGAGCTGAACCGCCGCCCCAATGCGGGGCACATCTCCTTCCGCATCGGGCCGCGCCTGAACGCCGCAGGGCGCATGGACAGCCCGATGGATGCCCTCAACCTGTTGATGGCGCGCACGGAGCACGAAGCTTTGGCCCTTGCCGAGCGACTGGAACAGCATAACCGCGCCCGCCAGCAGGAGGAAGAGAAGATTCGCCAAGATGCCCTGCGCATGATGCAGGAGCACTTTAACCCCGAGCGCGACAACGTGATTGTGCTCGGCAGCCGCGAGTGGCACCCCGGTGTGGTGGGCATTGTCGCCTCTCTGCTCATGCGCCGCTATCACAAGCCCACCTTCGTGATTTCGTTGGATGAGAACGGACTCGGCAAGGGGTCGGGTCGCTCCATCCCCGGCATTTCGCTGGTGCAGGCCATTCACGTCTGTGCCGACACGCTGGTGTCGGGCGGCGGGCACGACATGGCGGCGGGCCTGGTGATTCGGGAGGAGATGATAGACGCCTTCCGTGCTGCATTCGACCGTTATGTGCGTGAAAACGCCTCTGCCGAGCAGCTGAAACCTGTGCTGGATGTGGATGCCGAAGTAACCTTCCCTGAACTGACGCTGGATTTGCTGGACAGCTACGAGCTGCTGGAGCCTTTCGGCAACTCCAACCCGCAGCCTGTCTTTATGAGTCGCAACGTGATGCTGACGGATGCACCCCGCCGCTTGCAGGGCAACCACCTGCGCCTGCGGCTGCGCCAAGGCAACTGCGAGTGCGATGCCATGTACTTCAACGGCGGCAGCGTTCATCTGCCCGACCCGCCGTGGGATATTGCCTTTACCATCGACCGCAACGTGTGGCGCGGTCGCGTGTCGCTGGCCGTTGCCATTCAGGATGTACGCCCTGCACAAGCATGACGCCGAACAAGAAAAAGCATCGTTCTTCGTCTGACAGTCCCGCATTCGGTGACTGGCGTGTGCCTGTGGATAACCCGCTGGAAGCGGTGCACATGAAACCGACGCGCCTGCTCTCACTGAAACGCGCGCACCTGAGGACGGAATATCTGCAATCCGCCCCCACCTCGCAATGGATTCAGGAGACGATGGACGGCATCGACTGGCACCCTATCCGCGGTTGGCAGTGTTGGTTGCGCCGCGCCCTTGCCGTATTGGTGCTCTTGCCGTTGTCGCTGATAACCGTTATGGCGGTGTTGTTGCAATTCTACCATGCGGCACCTGCGTTTGAACAATTTTCTTTCTGGCTCAGTGAGCCTGTGTGGTTTTCTCTGCTGGGGGCGGTGCTGTTTGTTTCCCTGAAGACGACCCGCCTGTTCGACCCTGTGTTGATTTTTATTTATGTGGTGGGGCACGAAATGACCCACGCGTTGACCGTGCTGTGCAGTTTCGGTCGAGTGCATGATGTGAAGATTGACCTTTCGGGCGGCTATGTGGAAACGGAGTCCGACAACCTCATCATTGCCCTTTCCCCCTATTTTGTGCCGCTGTGGATGCTGCTTTGGATGGGGGTGGTGTGGCTCGCTGACGTGATATACCCCTTTGAAGAAGCCAATGCATGGTTTTATGCCGGTTTCGGTTTTTGGTGGAGTTTCCATTTGTTTTGGACCTGCTGGGTTATCCCCCGCGAACAGCCGGATATGCTGGAAAACGGGCTGCTTTTTTCCATGCTTTTTATCATTATCACCAATATCGCGGTTTTGGTAGGGGTGCTGGCCTGTTTCGGTGCTATTTCCATGACCGGTTTTTGGGCTGATTTCAAGGTCAGCGCGCAGGGGGCCTATGCCTTCTGCCGTGACATCGCGCAGGCGGTCTGTGCTGCCGTTCAGACGCTGCGGCAGTGAGCGGGCAATCGCGGCAGCCCATCCGTTTGTTCTTGATTTTTCGCACATCTCATGTCATCATAAGGGTGTCATGTATTCTCACGCTGTCATCACAGGTGCGTCTTCCGGTTTCGGGGCGGCTTTTGCCCGCCGCTTGGCCGAAACCTGTGCGCATTTGGTGTTGGTGGCCCGCCGTGCAGAGTTGTTGGAAACGCTGGCGGCGGAGATTCGTTCAACTCATCCCGATGTGTCGGTGACGGTTCGTCCCTGTGATTTGGCCTTATCGACCGCCCGTGCCGAGCTGTGTGCCGAACTGGTCGCCCTGCCGCAGGGTTCTCTGTTGTTGGTGAATAATGCAGGGCTGGGTGATTACGGCGAACTGGCTACCGCCGCGCGTGACCGCGTGCGCTCGCTGCTGGAGGTGAATGTGATGGCTGTGGCCGAACTGGCCCACGCCGTGTTGCCGCGCCTGAAAGAGCAGGGGGGTGCCGTCATCAACCTTGCCTCGTTGGCGGCGGATGTCTTTATACCCGATTTTGCGCTTTACGCCGCCTCGAAATCCTTTGTTGCCTCATTCTCCGAAGCACTGCGTCTGGAATTGCGCGGCACAGGGGTGCCTGTGTTGGCGGTTTGCCCCGGTCCTGTGCACACCGGGTTTGGTGATGTTGCCCGCCGCGAGGGGCATTCCAATGGTTATTCGTCGTTCAAGAAGTGGTTTTACACCCCGGTCTCCGTGGTGGTGGACGGCTCGTTGTCGGCACTGGCGCGTGGGCGCGCCCGCTATTATCCCTCTCTGAAAATACGCCTTACGGCCTTGCTGCTGCGCAATCTCCCCCTGTGGCTGGTGCGCATGGTGATGGGGCACCGCCCGCGCCGTGTTCAAAAACTCTCCTAATCAGGTATGCGTTCTTCTTCCCGCAAATCTCTGCGCCTTTTCACTTGGTTTCGTTTGGGGCTGCTGGCGGTGGCCGCTTTGGCTGCCGGTTCCCTGTACACACCGTATCCTGCGCGGCTGGTCGCCGTTTGGCGTGCCTCTGCGGCACCTGCGGTAACCCCTGAACCGCCTAAGCCCAAGCCTATAAAGCGCCCATCTGTAAAAAAGCCGCAGCCTGTAGCGGGTCCTGTTGTCCCCGCGCCCGTCGCGCCCGCTACCCCCGAGGTGCAGCCTTGGCAGCCGCAGGACTCCTTTGCCATGCCCGCCATTCAGCTGCCGCCGTTCCCGCCTGCCCTGCCGGAGCGTGTGGAACCCGGTCGCTTCGAACATCTCAACAGCATTGCCAACGGTATCAACCTGCGCAGCAGTATCGAGTTTAAGCCGGGCAGCACGGCCTCTGCCGACCGTAAGCTGAAAGACGCCTATCAGGTGAACATCTCCATGCAACTGTTGTTGCCGCATGCTGCCGACGGGGCGGAACTGGCGCAGCAGAACCCTGAACTGCCGCGGGTATTAAACGCCTATGACAGCCTGATGGCGGGGGCGAAGGTGTCGCCTTGGTTTGCCTCTCTTTACCTGCACAAGCAAAACCAAGTGCGTAAAACCGCCGCCACGCTCAACAAGTTATTAGACCGCCATAATTATTACGATACCGATACGCTGTTGGAAATCCGTGCGCCGCAAAGCAACCGCGCCGTGTTGTGGATGCAGGCTGATATGGATGTGGTGTCTGACGGCTCAGACGGCGACCGCCTGCCCAACATGCCTGAAAGCGTGTTGAAAAGCGATTACTACCAGCCCACTACCTCTTATCGCTGGCGCAAGACAGGCAACGGCAAGAATCCCCTTCTCTCCAAGTGGGAGGCTCGTTTGGAATCGCTGACCAAAGACAAAAATGCTTCACGCGAGGCTCTTACCGAGGCTCGTGCAGTGGTGCATGATTTGAAGAACTACAGTTTCCTTCTGTCGGAATACGACCCCTTCATAGTGATACCCCTTACCTTCAAAGAGGGGCGCAACAACGATTTCCGCCCTGAAGCGGGAGATTACGCCGCCGTGGTGGTGGGTAACCGTGTGTTCCCTGCCCTAATCGGTGATTACGGACCCCGATACAAGACAGGAGAAGCCTCGCTGCGCTTGGCCAAGCTCATCAACCCCAAGGCAACCTCTTATGCCCGCCCTGTGTCCGATTTGGGTGTTTCGTACATCATTTTCCCCGGTTCAAAGGATGCCGAGGCGCACGCCCCCGACTATCCCCGCCTGAATGCCCGCGTACGCGAGCTGTTGCAGGACATCGGCGGCTTGGGGGAAGGCGCTCAATTCTGCGAGGTTGAAGATTTGTTGGCTCCGAAGCCCTGATACACCTCTGCGTTTGTCTTGTTTGTGCGGGG
>JAZLFB010000250.1:0-7020 GCA_045615585.1 Akkermansia sp. | reverse complement strand
TGCTCAGCGGCTTCAGGTCGTAGGTGTCGGAAAGGAAAGACGACTGGGTGCCCTTGCCGGAGGCGGGGGCTCCCACCAGTACGAATCTCTTGAGTGTCTTCATGATGTTCGTTGAGTTGCGGAGCCACACACGGCTCCGCGCGTATTGTGCGCCATTCCCGCCGCAATTGCAACAAAATTTTCCGGGGCGCGCGGCGCGGGGGTGGAATCGCAGCTCAAAACGCCGTATTTTTTGCTTGCGGCGGGCGGGAAATGTGCTAGACTGGCAGAGTATGTAGCTTGCGGGACTGTTACCGGTCCCTTGGCCTTTAACCAAAACAAAAATATGAAATTACATCTCCCCAAGATGCTTTGGGCAGCGCTTTCTTCCGCTCTGTCCCGTTTCTCCTGTGTCTCTACAGCCACTGGAACATTGGCAGCCGTTCTCCTGGCCGGAGCCGCCCCGCAGGCGGCTGCGGCCGACCCGTACATCTGGACGGGTGCGGAGAGCTCGATATGGGACACCTCTGCCTTGAACTGGACCCTGGGCGGCGCGCCTGCGGCGTTCACCTCCGGCGGTGCAGTCACCTTTGCCAACGCCAAGAACAAGACCGTATCCATTGCCGGCAACCTTACCGCAGGGGCCATGCTGGTGAACGGGGCGTACACCTTCGGCGGCAGCGGAACGGTCAAGGTTTCCTCCCTGAACGGCGCAGCCAACATGAAGGTGCTCTCCGGGCTCACCATCACCTCCAGCGGCACCACCACAGTGGCCGGCGGCGCCACCTTCTCCTCGCAGGGTGAAGGCACACTGAATCTCACCACAATCAAGGCCGCCGGGCAGGTGACGCTGGGCGGAAATGCCAACATCACCGGAAACAGCGGCAACACAAGCGGCCTCTGCATGCACGCCGGAGCAGCCGTGAGCATCATCGACGGCACCACCTCGGTGTCTGGTTCCGTGTACATGGGGCAGACGGACTCTTCTGATACGCAGGGTTCCACCACACTGACGGTGGGTACAGGTTCCACCGCCGCCAAGCTGGTGGCCAACCGCATCGAGTCCGGCGACTTCCAGAGCGGCGGCACCGAGGATATCCTCGTCAACCGCGGGGCAACCTTCGTCATTCTTGGTTCGGACAACGGCTCCGGCTACAAGAGTGCCAGTATTGTGCTGAGCGAGTGGGGCGCGGAAAGCACCCTGACCGTGAACGGGGCCTTCCTGGCCAAGGACGCGGAGGTGCGCAGCGGTGACAAAGTGGCCAAGGTCCGTGTCGGCAAGGGCGGCGTGATGGCGGTGAAAGGCTTTTCCACCATCAGCGGCAAGAAAATCACCGATGTGATGTTTGAGGACGGCGCCAAGCTGGTGCTCGGCTCCACGGGCATCACGCAGGGCGGAGACCCCTTCAGCATCCAGTCTATCGAGGTGGGCCTTTCCGCCGCCACCACCACCATCAGCACTGCGCTGAAGCTTGATGGCGCGGTCACCTTCAACACCAACCAGTACGAGTGGGCCGCGGACAAGCAATCCATTTCCCAGGGGTCCACGGCCGGCACATTCAATATCAGCGGTGCGCTCAGCGGCGGCGGCAATATCACCGTCATCGGCAGCGGCACCCTCTCCCTCACCGCGCCTGCCACTTTCAACGGCGGCATTACGGTGGACGGCGCCACGTTCAAGGTGAGCGGCAGCGGCTCCATCGGCACAGGCATGGGCATGATCCGCGTCAAGTCCGGCACCTTCAGCTCTGAAAAGAACCTGGACCTTTCCAGCCGCCACGTGATGGTGGACAAGGGCGGCAAGCTCACCGTCAAGTCCGGCACAGAGCTCACGCTGGGGCCCACCACGCTCGGCGAATCCATCCAGAACGCGGGCAATGTCATTTTCGTGAACACCGGCAAGGTGATTACCGACAACCTGGAGGTGAAATACGCCGCCCAAGGCTATGTGGATGAAACCGGGGCCGCGAGCGACCAGGGCTTCCTGCAGGGCACCACCCAGTATGTCCAGGTGGTGGAAGGCGGCACATCCGAGTCCCGGGGCGCAACCTTCAGCTACCAGGGTCAGGCCCTGGTCTACGATGCCGCCACGGGCCGCGCCACGGTGAGCTCCAGCCAGGACACGGATTGGTCCCGCTACGAGCTGCGCTCCGGCACGCCGGATTTCGCCGCCATGGTGAACTTTGCCGCCGCGCACGGCGGGCAGCTCAAAACCGTCGATATGTCCGGCGGCAGCCTGCAGGTTGCCCGGGATTTCTCCTACGGCACCGTCATTGTCAGGGGGGCCTCCACCATTGGTGCAGACAGCGGCCATTCCATCGGCACCGTGGATATTTACGGCACGGGTGACGGCGCGCTGGAGTTCACCCAGCCCACCTCTGTGGGCAACCTGGTGGTGCGCGGCAGCAGCACCCTCAACGGCAGCGTGAAGCCCGTGAACTTCACCGTGGCCTCCGGCGCGAACGCCACGCTTTCCTCCGCCATTGATGCCGCCAACATTGCCGTGCAGTCCGGCTCCACCGTGACCATCTCCGGTACGGGGAACGGTGTGACCGCCACCAACGGCAGCGTGGACGGCTCCGTGACCGTGGACTCCCAAGCGGCCTTCCGCGTGGGCCCGGAGAGCGGGCAGGGCGGCACCATTGCCATGAACGGCGCCATGAACATCCTTCCCGGCTCCACGCTGGATATCCGCCAGAACAGCGCCCTCGCGGTCGGCGGATGGCTGCGTCTGGCCTCCGGCTGCAACTACACGCAGAACGGCGCCCTGCAGGTGGCTCCCGCCGGCACGCTCGTTGCGGGCAACGGCATCCAGCTGGGCGCGCTGGATGTGCAGGGCAAGCTCTCCCTGGAGGGTGATTCCGCCACCGTGGCCGCCAAGGGCGGCCCTGTGGCCAACCTGGACATTGCCGCCGGGCAGACTCTGGATGTGAACGGCTCCCTCTCCCTGCAATCCACCTCCGGTGCAGACGGCAACCTGGCGGTTTCCGGCACCCTGACCGCACCCGGCACCCTGCATCTGGACAATGTGACCGCAGGAGCCGTGGCGCTCACCACCACAGGCGCGCTTGCCGTGGACAACGAGCTGAACACCGCCTCCATCAGTCTGGCGCGCCTCAACACGGCCACCCCGTATGTGTATGCCGGAAGCCTCACCGCCGGCAACACGGATTTCCGCGTGAGCGTGGATGCCGTGGAGAACCTGCGCTTGAACGATGGCGATATCCTCACTCTGGCTGACGTGGACTCCATCCTCTCCGGCACGGTCTCTGTCAACGGCGGGGAATTCATTGCCAAGCAGGACAGCGACTACGCCTACACCATCTCCCAGGATACCGCCACCAACGACATCATCCTCACCGCCCGTGAGAAGGAAAGCGAATACATCTGGCTGGGCGACTCTGACATTTGGGAGGAAAATTCCAACTGGTCCGGCGGGGCAGCACCGGATTCCAAGGCCTGGGTGCAACTGCGCGCAGACCGCCATGAAGCCGGCTCCATTGTCATAGATGGTAGCGAGAGCGTGGCTCGCATGACCTCCTACCATGACACGGACCACACCCTGACGGGTGACGGCAGCCTCAATGTTGCCGGGCGCATGGATATCCAGAACAGCGCGCTGCAGATCGGCAGCGGGAGCGATGCGCTCTCCGTGCAGTCCGGCAGCACGCGTTTGGTGAAGGGAGGCTCCCTCCGTGTGAACGAGGGCGCATCCTACGCCACGGGATCCCTCACGGGTGATGCCACCACCACCGTGGCCGGCAACATCACCGTGTTCGGTAACGGCGGCGTCTACAGCGGCACCTACGGCACCACCCACATCACCATGGAGCGCCGCGCAGGTTCCCCGGGCACCATCAACCAGGCGCTTGCTCCCGACAGCGCGCTCACCGTGGACGGTTCCGCCGGCTCCCTGGTCCTCCTCTACGGCACGAACTCCCACCTGGGCGGCCTGAACACCACGCAAATGTCGGTGGTGCTCAACTCCCAGACGGATGACGCCGTGGGCAAGCAGCTCACGGTGGACAGCCCCGCCGCCGTGACCAACGGCCAGCTTGTGTTCGGTCTGGATCCCGAATCCACCGCCGCCACGCTCGGCACCAAGAAGGCCCCGCATGTGATTACCACCACCGGCGGGCTGGACCTCTCCGGCTCGCAGCTCGTCATAGGCCAGGGCGGCTCCTACAGCAAGAACGCACTGGTGATTGATACCGACGGGCAGACGGAAGGCCTGGCGCTCGCCTATGTGGGCGACGAGGCCACGCAGGCAAGCGGCGTGTCCCTGGTGGGCAAGCTCTTCAACAAGTACTACACCAATGCCCGCCTGGTGAACGGTGCCGTGCTCGTGGATCTGCGCAGCGGCTACTTTGCACAGGATGTCATCCCCGGCGGAGACCACAATGTGCGCACCGGTGCCAACATGCTCGATGAGGTGCTCAAGTACACCAATCCGCAGGTAACCGATCCGAAAGGCGAGCTCGCCGGTATCATGGATGCCTTGGAGAGCGGCAAGCTGGCTCGCGGCCAGGCGGAGCGCATTGCCGCCTCCCTGGCCGGGGCCTCTTCCGCCGCGCTCGGTCTGGCAGCATCTGCAGATGTGGACCGCCAGCTCCGCGCCATCCGCAACAGAACCACCGTCATGGGCGTGGGTGAGGGCGCGGATAACAAGGGCATGCCCTACCTCAACGCCTGGGTCAACGCAGAGGGCGATTACCGCAAGCTCAGCGCAGACGGCTCCCTCGCAGGTTACAAGATGACCAGCTGGGGCGGCACCCTGGGCCTGGATGTGGACTGCACGCCGCGCTTCACCTGCGGCCTGGCTGTCACCGCCATGTACGGTGACTTCACCGGAAACTCCGCTGAAGCGGCGGATGGCGACCTGGACCGCACCTATCTCACCGCGTTCGCCCACTATACCCGCGGGGCCTGGAACCACACGCTTGTGGGCACCATCGGCCGCTTTGATACCAAGCTCCGGCGCTCCATCAACTACGGGCCCAACTCCGCCGTGACAAACGGTGATACGGACGGCACAGGCTTCGGCCTCATGTATGAGCTGGGTTACACGCGCGCCCTCAACGAGTCCGGTACCACCGCCATCCAGCCCCTGTTCAACGTCTCCTGGCGCCACTCCTCCCTGGGCGGCTACACGGAGTCCGGCAGCCAGACCGCCCTCACCGTGGGTGATGCTGAGGCTGATGTCGTCACCTTCGCCCTCGGCGCGCGCCTCCAGTCTGCATACGGTGCGCAGCCCTGCAACCGCTCCGCCCTCTTTGAGGGCCGCGTGCTCGCCAAGCTCAGCACCGGTGACAAGGATATCCAGACCAAGGTCAACCTGGCAGGCCTGCCCACCCACACCGCCAAGAGCGCGGAAATGGGCGGCTTCGGCATGGAAATCGGTGCAGGCCTCGCCATCCCCATGGCCCGTGACACAGACACCCTCTTCTTCGACCTCTCCGCCGAATTCTGGGGTGGCTACACCAACGTCAACGGCGTCATCGGCTACAGACTCAACTTCTGATTTCTGCATGCCATTTCCCTCCCTTTCAAGCGCCCTCCATACGGAGGGCGCTTCGCCGTGGCAGGAAGTGATTTACAATCTATCCGTCTTCGCCCTGCGGGCTTCTGTCTTCGCTCGGTTCAAATTTTGTGGTAGAACGAGGTCGTTCGGAGTATCATCTCCGAGCCGGAGAGGGATTCCGAGGGTAGCTACCAAGGGATCCCGAATGTGCCGAGCCCGGCCGCTTCCTGAGCTAAAAGCTCGAGCTTTAGTAGGGGCCGGCACATTCCCTCCGCAACGCGGAGGCTCCGTATTTAGTCTCGAATTGTTGACTAGGCCTCGGTCGCAAGCCGGGAGCCTGAAACCGAGAGGGAGACCAAAATCATGATAGCACAAGACATCAAGACAAGCAAGACGGATGAGGCGCATGCGCCTCAATACAACTACATTGGGGTGGACCTTTCAAAGAAGACGCTCGACGTCTGGAAAGGCGGTAGGCACAGGTCATACCCCAACACAGACAAAGGCGTGGCCACCTTCATCCGCGAGTGCAGCAGGGGAAAACAAACGCCCCTTGTTGCATACGAGTCTACAGGGTGCGTGAGTCTCTACTTTTCAGAGCAGCTGGACGCGGCCGGAGTCAAACGCAAAGTGCTGGTGCCCGGCAGAGTGCGCCACTTTGCAAAGTCGATAGGCAAGGAAGCCAAGACCGACAAGATAGACAGCGAGGTGATAACGCGGTATGCCGTGGCCAACGCCGTGCAGCCGGACACTCCCATGGAGGAGTACGAGGTGGCCCTGCGCCAGAGGGTTAGGGCGCGCCGCCAGCTCACCAAGCAACGCACAGCCCTCAAGATTGCGCTCACAAGTATGCGCGACAAGGAAAGCATCGAACGCATTTCCGGCATTGCGGCGCACTTGGAAAGGGAGGAGAAGGAAATGGTGGCGGAGATTGATGCATTCATCCGCAGCCATGAAATGCTTGCCAGGCTCTATGAGCTCATGCTCACAGAGGAAGGCGTCGGCCCCCGCACGGCGCAAGTGCTGCTGGCATACCTACCGGAGCTGGGCAAGCTCAACCGCCAAGAGGTGGCATCCCTGGTGGGCGTGGCCCCGTACAACCATGACAGCGGTGGCAGGATAGGCAAGCGCTTCACCCGGTACGGGCGCAGCGCCGTGCGCGAGTCCTACTTCATGGTGGTGCAGGCCATGTTGAGGGTGAAGGAGGGCGTTGTGAGACAGCGCTACGATGCCTTCCGCAAAAAAGGCAAGCCGTACAAGGTCGCCATGATAGCCTGTGCGCGCTGGTTGTTGTGCCGCCTCAATGCAAAGGTGAGGTCATGGATAGCCCAAGGCCGTCCTCCTTTGGAGCAATACGTGCCGTACCACGCGGCGTAGCCCGGTAGGTGCAGCGGCACGCTGCCGCCTAGAGGGGTTTGGGGAGAGCGCGTAGCGTCTCCCCATAGCCGGACACAGTGCCGCAGAGAGGATTCCAAAGGGGAGAGCGAGAAGCTCTCCCCTTGGTCAGAGGGGTCAGGGGA
>JAZLFB010000249.1:0-7562 GCA_045615585.1 Akkermansia sp. | reverse complement strand
GGGCATCGGGCGTCAGACCGCGGGCGTGGAACTCGTCCACCAGCTTCTGGTCAATCATGGCGCGCAGCGTGTCATCGGAGATGTCGGCAATCTTGCCCACTTCGTGAGAGGTGCGGAAACCGTCGAAGAAGTTGATGAAGGGCACGCGGCTCTCCAGCGTGGCGGCGTGGCAGATGGCGGCCATATCGGGGGCTTCCTGCGTGGAAGCGCCGCAGAGCATGGCGAAACCCGTGGAGCGGCAGGACATCACGTCGCTGTGGTCGCCGAAAATGGACAGACCCTGCGCAGCCAGAGCGCGGGCGGCAATGTGGAACACGCAGGGGGTCAGCTCACCCGCGATTTTGAACATGTTCGGAATCATCAGGAGCAAGCCCTGGGAAGCCGTGAACGTGGTGGCAAGGGAGCCTGTCTGCAAAGCGCCGTGAACGGCACCGGCGGCACCGGCTTCACTTTCCATCTCAACGATGCTGGGAACGGTACCCCAGAGGTTCTTGCGGTCTACGGCGGTCCACGTCTCTGCCGATTCACCCATCGGAGAGGACGGGGTGATGGGGTAGATAGCGGCCACTTCGGAACAACGATACGCTACGGAAGCTACAGCTTCGTTCGCGTCAATGGTGCTGTATGTAGTGCTCATAAATTAACGTGTGTTGAAGATTGAAGTTGCATGGGCACGGATGCCCCTGCATGACTACGGTCTTGCAGGTGTAAGTCTACACCTTAGCTTGCGTAAAATCAACCAAAAAACGCGATGAAAAGCACGTTTTATCGCGAACAAAGCGGCTTTTTTCCCGCACGAGCATCGAAACCGCCCGCGAAAGCTTAAAGCGCAGAAAGACAGGAAACAGGCGGATACGAACACCCGCCTGTTTCAAATCGTTTTATTGTTACTTAAGAAGTCCTTCCTGCCGCATTTCTGCCGCCAGAGCCTCCACATCCTCCGGCGGCAGCAAATCGCTGCTCAGGCTTAGGCGCCCGGCGGGGCTGTGCAGGAAAATGGTCTGCGAGGAAATCTCCTCGGTGTGATGCTCCTGCAACCGGGCTTCGGTCAGCTCATTCCACAGCAATTTTTGCGTACCGAACAAGGAACGGCGCTCCACCCCCTCGGCGGTGACGGTGTAGCGCAGGACGACATAGTAACCGCCCCATACCGATGCCATCAGCGCCGCTGCCACGGCCACCGCCTGTTGCCACCACTCATGGCGGCAGAACAGGGCATAGCCCGCCGCGCCCCACACCAGCGCAACAGCGCACAGGTACAGGCCGGCATTGGCACAGCGTAAGGTTCTGAAAGTCATCGGAAAGAAAAAAAGTTTCGGTTCGCCCGCCGATGCACAGCGGGCGAACCGTCGGAAAGGAAAAGATTAATGCGTTTCCTGCACGGGGGCAGCGGCGGGCAGCGTCTTCACGGCGGCGGGTGCCACGTCCGTGTAGTCATTGCCCGCAATCGGGCGGTATTTCACATCGATGGGGCGCACGGCGCCGCCTGCGTTGTAATCCTCCACCGCGCGGGTGATGTAGGCGGGCATGCCGATAACGGAGTGATCGTAGAACTTGCGGGCTACGGCGGCGGGGGTGCGCACACAACCGTGCGACAGGCGCTTACCGGGCACCACCTTACCTGCGTGGATACCCACGCCGTCCCATGTCAAACGGTTCCAGAAGGGCATGGAAGCGCCTTCAAAGGTGGAGCCTTCGGGCAGACCGTTGTTAAGGTCAGCGTTTGCGTTGGTGGTACTGCCGCCCGAGTTGACAATCTTACCGTAGCGGTTGGATTTATGGTCAGGCTCTTTTTGCAGCACACGGAACACGCCCGTGGGGGTTTCGTGACCGTTCTGCCCCGTGGAGACAGGCCAGTCCATCGCCACCTTGCCGTTCACATACACGCGGCAGCGCTGCTGGGGCAGGCAGACGATGATTTTGGAGTTTGCAGACGTGATGAGCGGCAACAACCCCTCATTGGTGTACACCGCCGAGGTGGTGGGGTAGGCGGGCTGGGCTACAAAGTGCTCATAGCTGCCGGCGGGATAGGGATTCACATAGCCCGGCTCTTTCTTGTTGGGCAAATCCAGCGGGTTCACGCCGGATGAGGCAGTCGCCGCAGGTTGCAATTCGGGCACCGTGGGTTGCATAGGAATCGGGCGCGGTTGCAGCGTAGGGCGCGGCGAAGTCTGCGAGCAGGCCGCCAACAGCAGGGCTGCCGACAGGAAGGAGAGGGAACGTTTCATCAGCGTGAGGAGGCGGGAATGGTCAGGGTGGCACCCTCGCGCAGGAAATCAGCTTTGGCGGGGGTCAATCCGTTGGCTTTCATGAGCGCGGCGGGGGTCACCTTATGGCGGGCGGCAATGGCATTAAGGGTATCACCTTTGCGAATGACATATTTACCCGCGGCTCGCGCGGTGCCCTTGGTGTGCTTGGCAGCAGCAGCGGCGGGAATAATCAAATTGCTGCCGATTTGAAGACGGGTGGTCGACTTGAGCTTGTTGGCAGCCATGATTTCCTGCGCCGTTGTGCCGTGGCTTTGGGCAATGCGGGCCAGCGTATCGCCCTTCTTCACCGTATAGGTGCGCGTCTTGGCACTTCTCCTGAACGGGTGCATAACACCCTGCATCACCGAACGGAAACGCGAGGTTGTCGCCACGGGATGCTCCTCCGCAGCGGGGGTCGGAGTAAGCGGTTGCACAGGGGCGGGCGTCGGCGCAGGTGCGGCGGCAACCGCTTCTTCCTTAGGCTGCTCTGCCGGTGTTATCACCTTGAAGTTTGATACTTCTCGGCTCGATGATTCAAGCACAACAGTGTCGGCAACGGGGCGCGAGAAGCGGTCCTCGGCAAGAGAGAAATCTACCTTTCCGCCGACAATGCGACAGGCGCACACCGACAGAGCGGTCAGGAACAACCCGCAGAGGGGCAGACAGGCAGATATTCTCTTCATGCTTCAGCGTGTTCGACTTGCGGGTTCAGCGCTTGCCTTTTTTCGTGGTCTTCTTGGCAGCGGGCTTGGTCGTTGCCTTCTTAGAGGAAGAATTGGCAGTGCTCTTCTTGGAAGGAGCGGCGGCCTTGCCGGGAACGGTCAGGTGACGACCGGGACGAATCTTGCTGGCATCCTGTGCGGACAGACCGTTGGCAGCCAGCAGCTCCTTGGTGGATACACCGTTGCGGGCGGCAATGGCCGAGATGGTATCGCCCTGCTTCACCGTGTAGGTGCTGCCGGCAGTCTTGCCGCCCTTGGCACCCTTGTCATTCTTGGCGTTCTTGGCGTTCTTGCCCTGCTGACTCATCTTGTAGCTATTGGGGGTGTAGGGCACCTTGATAGTCTGCCCGGCCACAATCTTGTCGCCCTTGATACCGGAAGCCTTGCGGATGGCCTCAATGGTCGTGTTACTGCGCTTAGCAATCAGCGTCAGGTTGTCACCCTTCTTCACCTGATACACTACCATGGTGGGCTTGTCGTAATGCGCCACCTTCTGCTTCTTGCCGGTGTTCTGCTTCTTGCCTGCCGACGGCTTCTTAGCGGTGTTGACCGCCACGGGCGTTGCAGGTTTCGGCGCGGGCTTAACCACAGCGGTGTGGGTGGGCTGCGGCGTGGGGGTAGCCACGGGGGTAGTCTCCGGCACAAACACATTGGGGTCATCCTCCACAATCACGTCTTCCGTGTTGGTGGCAAGCTCTTCCTGATTCTGGCTGAACCAGCCGCCCTTCTTCTTCTCTGCGGCGGGGGCGCTGTCGGTCAAACCGTCATCAGGCACGGGGAAATGGTTACGGTCAGTCGTTTCGCCGGCGGCAATCTGCGCGTTGTCATCGCCTTCAAACACCCACGGGGGAAGGTCGCCGTTGCCCGTCAAATCACTCATGGGCATGGCTTCTTCAAAGTCAGTTTCGCTGTAACCACCATTGGCATTGGTGCTTTGGCAAGAGGAAAGGCCGACAATAGCTGCGGCTCCCAAACCAAACATGATAAGACATTTTTTCATACGCGGGCAACGCTACCAGAATGCAGCCCAAAAATCAAGACTTAAAAATGGCAGCATGGTCGCAGAGGGCGTACACGGACGGGCGAATATCGTCAACTCCCGCATTTTTCCATTGATTCCTGCAACAAAATGCACTATGCTGGCGGGGTATGAAACGCGCATGTCTTTATGCTTTGCTGGCTCTGGGCTTGGCTGCTTGGTCACTGCCCGCCGCCTATGCCGCCCCTGCAGAAAAAGCCCCTGACACACAAAAGGCGGAAAAGGGCAAAAAGAAAGCTAAGAAAAAGGCGGAAAAGACAGACGAGTATGCGCTGCCCGATGAAGAACTTTCTGCCATGGGCAAGGCGCTGAAAAAGGTGAAGTACTACACCGACAGCAAGCCGAGCCTGACAGCCAAGTATTACCTGCTCCTGTTCTCTACGTCCACATGTTTCCATTGCAACCGCACCATGCCCGATGATGTGAAGTTCTACAGAGACATGCGCCGCCAGGGTGATGTGGAGATGATGCTGGTAACAATGTCGCAAATGGACAATCCCGCCGCCGCCAAGGGTTTTCTGGATAAGTACGGCGCCCCCTTTGCAGGCGCAGTGTACGAGGACATGCAGGCGGCGGGCGTACCCGGTACCAAGGGTTTTGAGCTGCCGCCCGGTTTCATTATTGTGAAGGATGACGGCACCGTGGTACACCATGGTCCCGGCAGTGTGAACGGTCGCAACATGATGCAGGATTGGAAGCAGCACACCATCGGTGAGGATGCCGAAATCCCCCCTCCCTCTGCCGAAGAACTGAAAGCCGCCGCCAAAGCCGAAAAAGCGGCGGAAAAGGCCGCCAAGGATAAAGCCAAAGCCGATGCCAAGGCAGCCAAAGAAAAGGCGAGAGAGGAGAAGAAAAACAAGAAGAAGAAGTGAGACAACGTTTCACCCGTCAACTATTCAGCCAAAAAGCACCATCCGAAATCGGATGGTGCTTTTTCGTATTCAGGATTTTTGCGTTCTTCAGAACGGGATGTCGTCCTCGTCCTCCATGGGGGGCATGGGGGCCTGCTGTTGCGGGCGCTGCTGGGGCTGCTGCTGGTACTGAGGGCGCTGCTGGGCGTAGCCGCCGCCGTAATTACCGCCGCCTTGCTGACCGCCGAAATTGTTAGAGCGCTGCTGGTAGCTGCCGCCGCCGTAGTTGCCGCCGCCCTGCTGACCGCCGTCGCGGCTGCCGAGCAGCTGCAGATTCTCCGCCACCACGCGGATGCGGCTGCGCTTCTGCCCCGTCTGCTTGTCATCCCAAGTATCCATCTGCAAACGACCCTCAATGAACACGGGGCGACCCTTGGCAAGGTACTGCCCGGCGATTTCGGCCTGGCGCCCCCAGCACGTCACATCAAGGTAGGTGACTTCCTCGCGGCGCTCACCCTCGTTGGGACCGGAGGTAATGCGGTTGATGGCGAGACGAAGCTCGGTGACAGTGTTGCCGCGCGGGGTGGTGCGGACATCGGGGTCGGCGGTCAGGTTGCCGATGAGCATGACTTTGTTCAGATTAGCCATAAAATGCGTGTGTGTTAGATATAATATCGTAGTATCCCCCGCTGAAAAAGCGGGGCTTATCAGTTTCGTCACCATACTACCTGCCCGCTGTGCGGTTGACAAGCAAAAAAGAAAGGGGAACACGCATTTTAAGCCGCCTGTCGAAAGCGGCTTTTACAGCGGGCTTATTTTATTGGCATAACGGCGGCTGTGTGCTATGATACGCCCATGCAGACAGCAGACAAACTGATTGCCGCCGCGCAGGAGCTGAGTGCCGAGATGAGCGCCCTCACCTTCTCCGAACCCGTTGCCTACACCTACAACCCGCTGGATTACGCTTGGGCGGGGCATGAGGCGTATATCCGCCGCTTCGGCAACGGGCAGAAAGATGTGCTGTATCTGGGCATGAACCCCGGTCCTTTCGGTATGGCGCAAACAGGTGTTCCCTTCGGTGAAATTACTGCTGTCACGCTGTGGATGGGTATCACCGCCCCCATCGGTAGCCCCGAAAAGACCCACCCCAAACGCCCTGTGCAGGGTTTTTCATGCCCCCGCAGTGAGGTGAGCGGTCGCCGCCTGTGGGGTCTGTTCGAGGAAATGTACGGCACCGCCGATGCCTTTTTTGAACACGCTTATGTGGCGAATTACTGCCCGCTGATTTGGATGGGCGAGACAGGGGCGAATATCACACCCACGCAGTTGCCGCAGAGCCAACAGGCGCAGATAGATGCGGCCTGTCAGCGACATTTGGTAAAGCTCATTGAGATTTTGCAGCCCAAGTGCCTCATCGGCGTGGGGGCGTACGCGCTGAAGCAGATGCAGACGGCGGCGGCGAACTTCCCGAACCACGGCATGACGCTGGGCACGATTCTGCACCCCAGCCCCGCCAGCCCTGTGGCCAACAAGTGCTGGCCGGAGAAGCCGCGCCAACAGATACGCGATATTCTGACGGCGGCGGGCTTGCCTTGCTGACGCAGGTACGCTGTAGATTTCAGCCCCCGCTTTTCATTCTTAAAGAGTGAGATTCATGACCGCAGACCAGGAAGAGAACCTTTGGATTGCCGAAATCTGGCTGGAGCACCGCGCCCGCCTGCTCAACCTGCTGCGTCTGAAAATGCCCGAGGTGCTTTCCAAACGCCTGAGCGCGGATGACCTGTTGCAGGAAACGTATCTGGCGTGCAGCCGTGCGCCCGAGTTCCTGCGCGAGAAACCCGAGCTGCCCATGTACGTGAAACTGCGTTTTATGGCGCTGCAAACGCTGGCGGCAGCGGAACGGCACCACTTGGGGCGCGAGAAGCGCGATGCCATGCGCGAATGCTCACCCGATGACGGCGAGAACGAGGCGGATGCCTGGGCGCGCTTTGCCGATACCGTCACCAGCCCCCGCACGCATTTGGAGCGGCAGGAACGCCGCGCGATGGCCCGCCGCGTGATGGAGCAGCTGACGGAGAGCGACCGCGAGATTCTGGAGCTGCGCCATTTTGAGGAGCTGGGCAACAACGAGTGTGCCGCCGTGCTGGGCATTTCCGTGAAAGCGGCCAGCATTCGCTACATTCGCGCGCTGGAGCGCATGAAACAGCTGGTGTTACAGGAAAACCCCTATGCTTAAACTGCCATGATGGAGGACGATAAAGCCGAGGCCGTAGCCGCCGCCGTGGATGATTTCCTGGAGCAACGCCGCCAAGGGAAATCCGTTTCGGTGGAGGCTTTTGCCGCCACGCACCCCGATATCACGGCAGAGCTGACCTCTCTGCTGCCTGTGATGCTGGATGTGGAGGGCGTGGGCGAAGAGGCGCAAACGCCCGAACCCGCTGCGGTGGATTTCCCCGAATCGCTGGGTGATTTCCGCCTGTTGGAGCGCATCGGCAGCGGCGGCATGGGGGCGGTATTCCGCGCCGCACAGGAATCGCTGAAGCGCGAGGTGGCCATCAAGCTGCTGCACCCCACATGGAACGGCGATGCCCGCCGCTGCGAGGCGTTTGAGAACGAGTCGCGCGTGATTGCGGGGCTGCGCCACACCAACATTGTAGAGGTGTACGGCGCGGGGCATGAGGGCGGTTTCCGCTACTACGTG
>JAZLFB010000248.1:0-12286 GCA_045615585.1 Akkermansia sp. | reverse complement strand
CCACGCCTCTCTCTGCCTGTATGCGGACGGTGAGACGGTAAGCCGCAGCACGTGGACCGCCGAGCGCAACCACGATGCCTATCTCTTCCCCGCCCTGCAACAGGCGATGGATGCCTTGGGCGACCGCCCGCTGCATGACATTGTGGTGGGCGCGGGCCCCGGCAGCTACGGCGGCGTGCGCGTAGCGTTGGCGGCTGCCGTGGGCATTGCCACCGTGAAGGGTGCCGCCCCCGTGGCGGTTTGCTCGTGGGCGCAGCTGGCAACGGACGGCGCGTGTGTGGTATCCGATGCCCGCCGCGGCGGGTGGACGCTGCGCCGACCCGACCGCGACATCACCATTCTCACCTCGGAGCAACTGTTGGCGGAGCTGGAGTCGGGCACGCGCATCCGCAGCACGGAACCCGCAGGCACCTTTGCCGCCAAATCCCTCCCCCTCCCCGCCGAGGAGGGCGTAACACCCACCGCCGAAGGGCTGGTGCAAACATGGCTCGCCATGACCGATGAAGAGCGCGCCGAAACCCGCCGCCGCCCCGCCGAGCCTATCTACGTGCGCCCGCCCCACATCACGGAAGCCCTGCACAAGCCGTGGGAAATCCGCAAGTAACTTTTTCTTTTTTCCGCCATGAGCGACGAAATCATCCACACCTGTCAACGCTGCGGTGCCTGTTGCCGCTGGGAGGGGAACGTGTGCCTGACCGATGCCGACATCACCGCCATTGCCGCCTTTCTGGGGATGGAGGAAACGGACTTCATCAACACCTACTGCCACCTGCAACGCAACCGCCAAGGGCTGTCGCTGATTGATGCGGAGGACGGCGCGTGCATCATGCTCAATGCGGACAACAGCTGCCGTATTCAGTCGGTGAAACCGCAGCAATGCAGCGATTTTCCGCAGCGTTGGAACTTCCCCGGCTGGGAGACGCGCTGCCCCGGTTTCGGCAAGAAAGGGGGTAACGAATGAAACATATTGCCCGCGCCCTGGTGCTTGATTCTCTGGCGGAAATCCGCCGCCGCGCTCTGCACTGGCGCAGCTCGCTCGTCTCGTTTCTGGGTTCGGTGCCGCACCGTTTAAGCTCGCGTGCGGAATCCCGCCGCGCCCATGCGGGCACGATTGTGGATTTGTTCGCCTCTATCATGTGCCAAGTGGAAGGCTTGGGCATCGACAAGATGGAGACGACCATGGACATTCTGCGCCGAGATTTCCCGAATGTGGAGCACATTTGGCTGGCGGAGCGTTTTCAGCGCGCCTACGATGCCCGCTACCCTCTTTCCGCCACGCTGACGCTGGCGGCAGCCCGCCGCACGGAAGGGGAACGCACGGCACTCGCCATGGAAATCTTTGCCATGCTGCACCGCGTGGGCGGCGACCTGACCCACCCCACCCTCTTTGCGGAGGTGACGGCGGGACTGAATCTGCCCGGTGCGGATACCTTCATCGAAAAGCTGTTCCGCACAGCGGGTGCGGAAGCGCCGCAGCCCATCGAAAGCCTGTGTTTCAGCTCCTCGCTGGGGTTTGACAACGTGATGCTGCCGCCCGAAGACGCGGGGGCGGCGTTCCGCGTGCTGCGCTGCGTGAATCTGCTGCTGGTGGTCAATGATGCCGATGTGCCGATTTCCGTACGCGGGCAGAAGCTGGGCAAAGGGGCCATCCTGCCGCTCTCGGCGGGGCAGTCAATCTCGTTAGAGAACAGCGTATTCTCCTACCGCAACATTGTCGCTCTCTTGCAAGCCCGCTACACGGGTGCGCGTTACGTCAACTACATGCAGTGGGAGAACGACCGCCTCACTCTCACCCGCCAACGCAGCCGCAACAGCATTGCCCGCGTTCACTTCGGTCTGCATACGGAAATCGATGTCCTGCGCCGCGATGCGGACTTCGTGCTGGACGGTGCCGTTCTGCGCGAGGGCGATTCCGTCTGCACTTCCTACTTCACCCCCTTCTCCGTACAGGGGCAGGGTCCCTTCATCTTTGCGGACTTCATGGACGCTGACACCACGGGGCACAGTTACCAGCTTGACCCCGGCAACCGCAAAGTCATCGTCACCAACCTGCCCTACATCAACCAACCGGGCGCGCTGATGCTGACCCCCGGTCTGGCACCCGCCGTGGTGTTCGAGGTGTCGTACACGCGCTCCCGCAACACGGGTACACTGCGCGTGTTGGAAGGCAGCAACCACACCCTGATGGTGGGCGACGTACCCGTGAAGGGTGAGGCGGAGCTTAAGGACGGCGACCTCATCGGGCTCAGCCCCGTGCAGTACCTGCGCTGCCGTTTCGAGGCAGGCGTGTTGGAGGAAGAATCCAGCACCATCACCCAGCTGCGCGTGCGCGGTCTGACCCGCGATTTCGTGCGTGCGGGGCGCGTGGTGGACAACATCGTATTCTCCCTGAACCGTGGGGAGATGGCCTGTATTCTCGGTCCCAGCGGGTCGGGTAAAAGCACCATTCTCTCCATGCTGGCTGGGCATCTGCCGCCCTCTTTCGGCAGCATCCGCTACAACGGTCGCCGCCTGACCCCCGAAGCAGAGGATTTGCGCCGCCACATTGCCTTCATCCCCCGCGAGGATATTCTGGATGAAGCCATGACCGTGGGCGAACATATTTACCAGGCCTCCATTGCCCGCCGCCCCCTGTTGAGCCACAGCGACCGCATGCGCCGCGTGCTGGCGGTGATGAACTTTGTGGGCATCGGTCACTTGGCCAACCGCAACGTGGGGCGCGCAGGAGAACGCACGATTTCCGACGGCGAACGCACGCGTCTGAATCTGGGGTTGGATTTGACAGGCACCGCCGAGGTCTTCCTGATTGACGAACCTATCAGCGGTCTTTCCAGCGTAGACTCCGAGCGCGTGATTGAAACGCTGGAGCACATGTCGCACGGTCGCATGATTCTCTGCACCCTGCACCGCCCCGCCCAGACCTTGCTCAATCGTTTCCACAAGGTGATGGTGCTGGATGCCCACGGGCGCATGGCTTTCTGGGGGACGCCGCAGGAAATGGGCGCCTACTTCCGCCAAGCCGCCAAGGAGCTGCATCTGACCATTGCACCCGAAGCGGAAGCGGCGGGCGGCGCCGACTATGTGTTCGAGGTGCTGGCCGCCCCCTACCGCCGCCTGACCACGCTGCGACAGGAAAACCCCTACCTTTGGCAGGAGCGCTTTGAGCATTATACCGCCTACTCCGGCAATGCGGAGAAGAAAGCGCCGTCCGTCACCCTTGGGCAGACGGAAAGCGGCAGTGTTTCCGGCAATTCGGGCAAGCCCGAACGCTCGGCGGAGCAACTGCACCAAACCATGCCGCACCGCGTGTTGTGGCGCATGTTGCTGCAGGAGTTGCGCCGCCATCTGAGCGAGCAAATCAACCGCATTTCGCGCCTGTTGCACCGCAACGAGAGCGACCCCGATGAAACGGAACCCCTGTTCACCCCTGCACCCTTCAATGCCGAAGAAGAGGATACCGACGAGAAGCTGCCCGGCTATGCGGATATCCCCGCCATGCCTCGCCGCACCCCTGTTGAGCTGTGGCGACTCTTCCGCATGTGGGTGGCGCGCACTTTCCTTGCCCGCGTCCGCAGCCGCATGGGTCTGTACGCCGTGCTGCTGGAAGGTCCCGTGCTGGCGCTGCTGATTGCAGGCACGCTGCGCGCGGCTTCCGACACCTCGTACAATTTCTATAAAGCCCTGCATATCAACGAGTACCTGTTCCTTTCGCTGGTGCTGGCCATGTTCTTCGGGCTGACGGATGCGGCGTGCGAAATCCTGCGTGACCGTCCGTTGATACGCCGCGAAAGTAACTACAAGCTCTTTGTGGGCGGCTATCTGCTGGCCAAAACGCTGGTGCTGACAGGCATTGCGGGGCTGCAATGCGCCCTGTATCTGGTGGTGGGCAATGCGATTCTCGGTATTCACGAGATGTTCTGGTCGCATTTTCTGGTGATGTTGCTCACCTCGTTCGTGGGCATTGCCCTGTCGCTCATGGTGTCGGCGTTTGCGCGTTCCGACCGCACGGCGCTCAACATTGTGCCGCTGCTGCTGGTGCCGCAGATTCTGCTGGCGGGTGCCTTGGTGCGCTTTGAGGAGATGAACGAGTTCAGCCCCCGCATCCCCAACGGCTTCATCCCCGCCGTGGTAGAGAGGCCCTTCTCGAACCTGCGTCACCGCGTGGCGTATCAGGATGAAACCACCCACGACATCAGCAGCAAGCCCGTGCCGCTGATTGCGGAGTTCTGCCCCCTGCGCTATGCGTTTGAAATGCTGTTCGTGATTCAGACGGAGGACAACCTGTGGGATTGGGAAAACGACCGCGTGAACGAGCTGCGCGAATACCTGAAAGAGCACGGCACGGAGGAACAGGTGCGCTTCATTCAACGCGCCGCCCTCGCCTTCAACGGCACCGCCGCCACGGAGGAGGAAGCCAAGGAGCTGCTGCGCCGCGTGCGTAAGGCCGCCCTCACGCAAAATGAAAAGTTCTTGGAGGACACCATTGCCATGCAGGACAGAAAACCTGCGGACAACAAAGAGCTGCCCGTGGAGTTCTACTTCTCCAACCGCAAGCTGTCCGCCATTCGAGAGGCTATCAAAACCGCTCGAAAAGATGAGCGCACGGATGAACGCCGCGGCTTCTACCTCTCTCCCCGACAGGCCATGCCCTTCTTCGGTTTCGACCAAGAGACGGATGACGGCTCCGTTTCCACCGTCAAGCGCGATGCCATCTACCTCTTCATTATGGGGCTGATACCCATCCTGTTGGCTGGGCGACGGCTGCGCAGCATCTGCCGCGGCAATTAACCCAGCTGCCGCAGTGCTGCCTCACAGGCGTTGTTCCGCCAGCTCGCGGCGCAGCAACAGTGCCGCCGTGCGGTACAATTCCGCGCGGCTCACCATGCCGCAAAGTCGTTCTCGGTCATCAACCACAGGCAAAGCCCCCACCCCTACACAACGGGAAAACTTATCGAGGGCCGAAACCAAGGATTCTCCGGGGTGCAACAGGGGAATATCGCTGCGCATCATCTGTTGCGCAGTAACACCGGCTGTTGCAGCGGGAATCTCCGTTACCAAGCCCACACAGCGATTAGCCTCATCAACCACCGGCACAGGTTCACCGGTGTGCAGATGTTGCAGGCGAAGCAACCGCTCAGCGGGGATATCCGCATGCACCCGCATAGAAACGGCTCGCATCATATCCGCCACACGCATGCCCGCCACGCTGCCCTCAAAGGGTGAATCCGAAGTCTTGAGCGAGTTGTCGTACAGCGAGCCGCCCGGCAAGAGCCGCGCCACAGCGTAGGCCACCGCCACCGTCACCATGAGGGGGAAGATGAGCGCGGCATCCAGCGTCAGCTCAATCACCAAAATCAACGCCGTAATGGGGGAACGCGCCGCCACCGCAAAGAATGCCGCCATGCCCGCCAAGGCGTAAGGCAGCGGGTCGGAAGCCCCTGTCAACACGCCGTAAAGATAACCGCCGAAACAGCCCAGCATCAGCGTGGGGGTCAGCACACCGCCCATCGTACCCACGCCGAACACCACCGCCACAAGAAGCATTTTCAGCCCCAGCAGCACCGCCACGCGTTCCGTGCCGCCCAAGCTGCCGTTCACCAGCGCGGCGATACTCTCCTGACCGTTACCCACAATGTAGGGTTCATACCAAGCCGCCAAGCCCACCAGAAGCCCCGCAGCCATCAGGCGCGGCAGCACCCACGCAGGGCGACCCGACAGAAAACGGCGGGCGGTGTTCAGCACCGCCGTCCACAGCTTGCCGCCCACGGCGGCAACAACAGCCAAGCCCGCGCAGAGCAACACCTGCGGCAGCGTGCCGAAAGTGACAGCGGTGGCGAACAGCGGTGCCGTGTCACCCAACAGCCAAAGCAGACCGTAAGCCGAGCACCCCGCCACCAGCAGCGGTGCCAAGTGACCGATGGAAAACGTACCCACCAACACCTCGCACACAAAGAGACAGGCCGCCAGCGGGGTGTGGAACGCCGCCGTCATGCCAGCTACGGCACCGCAACCCACCATCAGGCGCAGACGCGGGGCGGACACTTGCAAATAACGCCCCACGGCAGAAGCCGCCACGGCGGAAATCTGCATGAGCGCCCCTTCCTTGCCGATACACGCCCCGCTGCCCAGCGACAGCACGGCAGAAAGACTGCGCAACAGACCTTGGCGGCGCGGCAAACGTCCGTTCCCCAGCGAAAACGCCTCCATGTAATCGGGGATGGGTTTCTTGGCGCGTTTCAACGCCACCCACAACACCAAAGCAGCGGGGATAGCCCCCAGCATCGGCAGCAACACCCGCCACAACGGCGGCAGCTGCATAAAACAGGCCACACGCCCGCCGCCGATACCCGTGTACAGATACTGCACAGCCTCCGCCCCCGCCTCAAACAACAGGGCGGCAAGCGCCCCCGCCATGCCCATCAGAAAAGCCTGAAACGCCGCCAAATGCGACTCCCGCAGGCGCAGGGAGCGCACCAGAGAGGGGAGATAGAAGCGGCTCGGCATAGCGGCGCGGGGCTTAGCCCGAAAAATCAGTTCTGCACCACGCCGTCGCGGATGATGAGCGTGCGGTCACCGCGGGCGGCAATGTCGGTGTCGTGGGTCACAATCACCAGCGTCTTGTTACCCTCTTCCGCCAAGCCGAACAGCAAATCGAGGATTTGCCCGCCGTTGCGGGAATCGAGATTGCCCGTGGGTTCATCGGCAAAGATGATATGGGGGTCGTGCGCCAAGGCGCGGGCAATGGCCACGCGCTGCTGCTCGCCGCCCGACAGCTCGTTGGGCAGGTGGTCCATGCGGTCGGCAAGCCCCACGCGCTCCAACAGGTTCTTCACGCGTTCGGTGGCTTCTTTACCCGCCACGGCGGTAGCAAGAGAAGCGTTTTCCAAGGCCGTCAGCTCCGGCATCAGCATGTAGTTCTGGAAAATAAAGCCCATGTGCGCATTGCGGAGTTGGGCGCGCTTGGTGAGATTCAGCGCATAAATATCCTGCCCTGCCACCAGCACGCGCCCCTGCTGCGGGGCTTCCAAACCCGCCAAGGTGTACATGAGGGTGGTCTTACCCGCGCCGCTGGGTCCGCAAAGGAAAACGCGTTCCCCCTCTTTAATGTGCAGATTCAGACCGTGCAGCACCTCTACCTGCTTTTTGCCGAGGGCATAGGAACGATGCAGATTTTCAGCAATAATCATGGTGTTCAGCGGGAAAGTTCAATGTTATCAATCAGGCGCACCTCGCCGAAGTAAGCCGCCACCGCCAACAGTGCGAGGCGGTGTTCATCCGTCACCTCATGCAGCGTTTCGGCATCCACCAGCTCGGCGTAATCCACCTGCACACCGGGGATGGCGTTCAGCGTGTCCGTCACCGTGCGGCAGATTTCCGCGGCGGGCGTGCCGCTTTCGTAGGCTTCCTTGGCAGCCAGCAGAGTTTTGCGGATTTGCGGGGCGGCGGCGCGGTGTTCGGGCGAGAGACGCACGTTGCGGCTGGAAAGTGCCAAGCCGTCCTCACCGCGCACGATTTCCGCACCGTGCAACGTAATGGGGATATCGAGGTCGCGCACCATGCGGCGCAGAATCGCCAGCTGTTGGTAATCCTTCTTGCCGAACACGGCATCCGTGGGCTGCACGAGATTGAAAAGCTTATTCACCACCAAGCACACCCCCGCAAAATGACCGGGGCGACGGGCACCGCACAGCACGGTGGAGAGATGCGTTTCCTCCAACGTGATGGAGCGGTCACCGCAGTACATGACGGCGGGCGTGGGCATGAACACCACATCCACCCCGCAGCTTTCGCAGGTGGCAAGGTCGGCATCGGGGGTCTGCGGGTAGGTTGCCAAATCCCCCGCATTGTCAAACTGCACGGGGTTCAGGAACACGCTGGCCACCACCGTACCTTCGCTGCCCGCCAGCTGACGCGCTTGGCGCAACAGGGTGGCATGCCCTTCATGCAATGCCCCCATCGTGGGAACCAACACAATCTTCTTCCCGCGCACGGGAGCCAACAACGCGCGCAATTCTTCCTTCGTTTTCGCCGTCTGCATGGCGTTATCCTACCACAAACAAGCCCCATTTTCAAGCACTGCGGCGGGATTTCATGACACACAGCACACGCAAGTCCCAAGGATTTGTCGGATTTTTCACCCACCGCAACAGGTTGCATGCAACCCGATTTTTCACCCCGCCGCGCAGGCTTGCCCGCGCCGAGATGGTAGGCTGCGTTGAGTCTCCGCTTGTCCGTCAGTCTGCCGGATGGGGAAAGAAATGCTGAATCTGCAAAAAATGCCCCCGTCGGTGTAACACCGACGGGGGCGTCTAAAGGATTGTATTTCCTTGTGATGCCTTATATCCCTAATAAATGTTTGCCGTAATCCGGCTCTGTTGATGCTCCGGAAGCAGATGCCTTGACACCGTTTTCCTTGAACAGCTTCAGGGCATACCCCCACTTTTTCTCCTCTGCCATCTGCCGCGGCGTTTTGCCGGATTTCGCAAAGTCGGGGTCTGCGCCGTGTTTCAGCAACAGCTCAATCATCTCCACGTTATTATTTTGCACCGCAGCCTGCAGCAGCGTCTGCGTAGAATACCCGTAAGTAGCATTGCTGCCATTGCTATGAATCAGCCAAAGAGCATCTTTTTGGGCATTGTGCTTCATAATAGCCTTAATGCAAGCATCCACTGTTCCTTCCTCCTCTTTAACCATAAGCAACTCGAGCATCTCAGGCTCATCGAAGCTTATCTGTTTTTCAAGACCATCGCCAAAGTGATTTAAAACGAGTGGGCGTAATTCATTTTTTTGCCGTTCAGTATCCCAACGATCGACCCAAGGCCATACTTTTTTCAACGGACGCAAATTGAATTCTTTTGCAAGGCTATCCATACGGTATTGCGTTTCTTTAATTTCCAAAATACGCAAATAAGCGTTGGCAGAACGAGCATCACCTTGCTGTACGGCATACCGAAGAGCATCCATGGTCCATTTCTTTCTGGTATGCATCTCCTGAAGCATAGAAAGGCGATGAGACTCAGGTAAACAGGTGTCCACTACAGAAGGCATATCATGGTATGTTGCGAATTCTGCAACCGTATAGATTGTACCATACCATACATGAGGTATAATGGCGGCCGCAAGACCGTAGAAGATGAGCATGAATGACACTAAAGAAGCGCGCCCGGCTCCTTCACTTTCGTCTTCTCCATCGGATTTTCCAGAAAACCAAAGCCAATTATACAAACCAATCAAGTATATTGCAATCATGGCCACTATAACTGTAAAATGGTCATTATTTTCATAGGTTGCTCCCTTCAAAAATGCGATACCTGCAATCGACAATAGGCCGAATAGCAATGAATGCACAGCCAGAGTTACCCATCTGTCAACATTTTTACGCTCACAATAAAAGACCTGTGCAAGGCTAAGCAATAACAACACGCCAAAGGGACCCCAAATGTATGCAGCGTTTCCCTGCTCGGTCATTTCAGGATATATAAGCCCCACACCTAAAACAAATGAAGCGAACAAGCACGGTACAAAGTCAGTCGATATCCCTTGGCTCGGAGGAGTTGAAGGATGGAACAATTCTCGCAGCACCCTAACAAGCGTCATAATGTTAAGGATGCAAGCTATGAACCCCAGAAACGAATCTCCTCGCCCGGTTTCGAAATGGAATGCCAGAAACAAAGGATAGGCAGAAACAAGCAAGGCCAACCCAACGGCAGCAGCAGCCCACCCCAATTTTTCAACGGGAATCGCCTTGATATCTCCTGCCGTACTGTCGGAAGTCGCGGTAGGGGATTCGGCAGAAGCGGCTGATTCAGGCTTCTCATCAAGCTTGTTGTTATCGGGGAGAATGGATTCTTCTTCGTCATCGTTATCCAAGGTTGTCTCCTTGTTATCGGATGCACCCGTTGCAGAGGACGCTTCCTCCGTAAACGGCTTGCCCGCGGCGAGAAGATCCAGCGTTTCGGCGAAAACGGGGTTCTGTGATTGGCGGGCATGCCACATGAGACTGTGACCGTCGGCATCGTGGCCGAACAAATCATCACAGTTGTTCACCAGCTCAATAAAGGTGCCCGCTTCGTTACGGTGCATGGCCTCTACCAAGGCATTGAATGTTGTATCGGTATGTTCTTTCATAGATTGATGGTAAAGTTGAAGGTTATCAGTTACGGTGGGAAACGAGCAGCATGCGGAAAGAAACATGCAGCGTTGCCGCAGGGTCGGGAGAATCGGCGCGTTGCAGGGTCAACGTATCTCCGGCACTCAGCACACAGATGCCGTTTAACGGCTGCTCATTGCGCAGCATCTGCCAATCCTCCGGCAAGGAGGGCAGGAACGTCCACACACGACCGCATGCAGAAGCGGTGAACGAGCCGATAATCGTGGGATAATCGCTCCCGCCGTCGATGCTTTCCACTGCTTGCCCCGAGAGGATGAAGGTTCGTTTGGTGCTGTCATCGGGTGCGTATGTTTTGCTGTCGTTTGCACCGGAGAGGACCAACGCGCGCACGGCCACACTCGGCTCCCCTTCACGGGGCGTAGGCTGAGGTTTGGGGCGGGGTTCGGGTTTAGGTTCGGGTTTAGGTTCAGGTTTAGGCGTAGGCCGGGGCTCCGGTTCAGGGCTGGGTACAGGCTTAGGCTTGGGCAAGGGCCGCACGCGAAACCGAAGCAGAAAAATCATGTACATGACCAGCAGAATCGGCAACAGGATGGAGCCGAAGGCCGTAATGATGTACAGGAAGAGAACAACGACCAAGCCTAAGATAAAGCACCCACCGAGATACCCTGACAAAAAACCGAAAATTTGGAGGCGTAGTGTTTCTCGCGGGAAGGTAGACAGAAACAGCCAAAAAAGAACCCACCCGCAGCACATCAGGACTAAACAGATAGAGTCTGAAGGCGGAATCATGTGAAAGAGCAGCGGGGGCACCTCAGTCATGCACGTCGCGTTGTTCAGCAGCATGCGGCAGGGGTGCACATAGCCACACCAGAGAATCACATTGAGAGCCACCCAGAACAGGCGCTTCTTCGCCAAGCCCGCAGCGGGGTGAGCCACGCGTAGAAACAGCAACGGCAACGCAGCGATAGCGAGATAACTCGCAACCACACAGTACGGCATAATATATTCACTCAACATACGATTGTCCCTTTCTTATGTGTTTGTCAGCATGGTGTTTCGGAAACAGGATTTTACTGCCGCTATACACGACCGATGCTGTTCACTTTGAGAGAACGTATGCACACCTTTTTTTTCGTCATCCTTTTTCGACATTTTTCGATAAATGCTCTCGCTCCATGCATTTTTCGAAAATCTGATTTTATTAAGGAGACTGACCACCGTTTCCTTACGAAAACACATGCTACAGCATTACAAAAGAATAGGGGCAGCATGGCATTGAAACATAAACGAGTTACAGAAAAAACATCTTATTCCCATCCCTTGCTTATTGATTATGGGAAAAAGACATCATTATACAAAGAATCTGCGTTCACGCAATTTTTTCAGACTCTGCGTTATTTTGCGCTTGCTACAGCATTTGTAAACCACACCCATGAACACACGAATCGCCAAGAAACTCGTCAGCGAATTACCGCTGAATATCAACGATATAGCACGTCTTATACTGGAAATGACCGAAGCCTTGGGAGAGCGGGCGGCGGGGCTTTCACGGCTTGAATTATTGTCACTTTTGCGGCGGGTGACGGCAGAGGGGGTGCAAGCCGTGGAGAAAGCAGAGCAGACCGTGAGTTTTGCGGAAGCAGCCCGCGCCAGTTTGGCGGCGCGGCAGGACAGACGACCGACCACAAGGCGGGATTTGCGCCACTTCATCGGCCGCATGCTGCGGGATGAAGAGGCAGCCCGCCGCCCCCTGCGGGCATGGTCGGTGAGCGACTGCAAACGGCTGCTAGAAAAAACATTCCCGAACAGCCCCTCTTCATACCGCAAAGGGAGAGCCGTGTTGAACAGCATTTTCATGTACGGCCTGCGACAGGAATGGTGCGACAAAAACCCTGTGCAGGGCGTGGAAAACCCGCGCGTGACGGAACGCCCCATTGCCGCCCTGACGATGGACGAAGTGAAGCGGCTGGAACAAGCCGCCGACCGCCCGCGCCACCGCGACATGGCGCTCTCCCTACGGCTCATGCTCTACTGCGGCGTGCGCCCTGCGGAGGTTTCCCGCATCGACCCGCAGCGCGACATTGTAGGCAACGAGCTGATTATCCGCCCGCAAAGCAGCAAGACAGGCGGCGGGCGCGTGATACCCTTGCGGAAAGTGCAAACCTTTCTCCGCCG
>JAZLFB010000247.1:0-3293 GCA_045615585.1 Akkermansia sp. | reverse complement strand
CAATGTGTGTACACACAAGGTGGGGCGGTGCGTGGGGTGCAATGTGTGTACACACAAGGCAGGCGGGGTGCGCGGGGAGGTCATGTGTGTACACACAAGGCTGGGCGGTGTGCGGGGTGCAATGTGTGTACACACCAGGCGGGAAGGGGAGTGCGGGCGCAATGTGTGTACACACAAGGCGGGGTGGTGTGCGCGGGGCAGTGTGTGTACACACAAGGCGGGTTGGAGCGCGGGTGCAATGTGTGTATGTTTTTGCGCCGGGGGCGTGCAAAACAAACTTGACTCCCGCGCCGCCGCTCCCTATCATTCCAGTATGATGCATCCTTCTTCCTTACCCATGATACTTTTACCCGTGACGGCCCTGGTGGCCGTGCTGCCCGCCGCTGCCGTGACAGCGCAAGGGGCTGCTGCCATCAACGAGCGCATTTCCGCCCTGCGGGGCTGCAGTTATGATGATGCTGTGCTGCGGCTGTACCAAACCCGCTTGTTGACCATGCTGCCGCTCATCCGCGATGGCGAGAACGTGAACACCACCAAGGGCAACGAGAATGGCAGCACCGCGCTGCACTATGCCTGCGGCCTGGGTGATGCGGAGCTGGTGGAAGTGCTGCTGGCATGCGGCGCGGATCCATCTATCAAGACCGCCAAGGGAGCATCCACGGAATTGTGCATCGGGAGCGATCCCGGTGGAAAAATCCGCAAGCTGCTGCGCAATCCCAAGGCAGCCGCGCTGCCGGCGGCATCTGCTGCGGCAACGCCGAAAGGCAGTGCTGCGGCTGCCCTCAATGCATGCATTTCCTCCCTGCAGGCGCGCAGCTATGATGACGGCGTGCTGCGGCTGTACCAAACCCGCTTGCTGACCATGCTGCCACTCATCCGCGATGGCGAGAACGTGAACACCACCAAGGGCAACGAGAGCGGCAGCACCGCGCTGCACTATGCCTGCGGGCTGGGTGATGCGGAGCTGGTGGAGGTGCTGCTGGCATGCGGCGCGGATCCATCTATCAAGACCGCCAAGGGAGCATCCACGGAATTGTGCATCGGGAGCGATCCCGGTGGAAAAATCCGCAAGCTGCTGCGCAATCCCAAGGCAGCCGCGCTGCCGGCGGTGGATGCCGCGGCACCTGGACCGGCTGCAGCTCCCGCCACCAGCGCCACGGCGGACTGGGCCCCCGCAGACGTTTCCAACCGCACGGTGAAAATCCTGCGCAGCATGGAGCTGGAGGCTTTCCGCGACGAGGGCTGGGAATGGAAGCCCTCGCAGGATGCCTCTCCCGTGACGCTCAAATTCCAGCAGGGTAACACCTATGTGCCGCTGCAGGGAAAAGACGCCCCCGGCAAGGGATATGGCAACCAGGTGACATACAAGAAGACCGGGCCGGCCACTGCCACCATCACCGTGGCCACTTGGGAGCAGGAAGTCACCTACACCTTGGAGTTCACCTCCAAGAAGGGGGGCAATGTCACCACGGATGCCCATTGCGAGGGCACAGAGTGGAAGGCCCGGGATGCCACCTTCACCATCCGCTGAATGCCGCGCGGCTCAGAATGAGAACACGGCCTGCACGCCCCACAGGGCCTCGTCGCGCGTGCCGTTGCGGTAGGCGGGGTTGTGGATGTATTGGAAGTGCGGTTTGAGCTTGAGCCAGTCCGTGAGCTGCAGGGAGTATGTGATTTCCAGGGCCTGTTCCCGCGCATGCTGTGTTTCCGGGGCACCCTTGAACACGCCCCACGCTATAGCCAGAAAATCATTCTTGCGCTCCGGGATGAGATACAGGCGCGCGCCCAGCGAGAGGTCGAAGCAGTTGCAATCCTCCGTTTGCCGCATGGCTGCGCCGGTGCGCAGGAAAAGCGTGGCCCAGTCGCAGGGCGCGGCTTCTACGCTGGCGCAGAGACCGCCGTTGGTATCCGCATGCGTGTGCCTTAGAAACGGGTTGAGGCGCAGGGTGTACGCACCGTCGGCAAAGTCGTGCCTGTATTCGCCCACCAGGGCGTAGCCATCGATATCCCGCGAGTGGAACGGGTTGTTGCCGGGCTCGCAGCCGCAGCGGCTGAAAGCCAGCGTGGCGGCATCCTGCTCAGAGAACTGCCATTGCACCATGGCGGCCAGGTTGGCCTCCGTGAGCGGCAGCACGGTGCTGTTCACAAAGCCGCTGTTGGTAAAGTTGCAGTAGGTGCAGTTGGCAATGGAGATTGCATCCAGGTAGTTGGTGAAGTTGAGCATGCCGGCGGTGATGCACACGCGTTTGTGGTCCAGGAACTGCATGATTCCCAGCTCCGGTACAACACCCGTGTGGGAACCGCGTGCATCTGCGTGCGGACTGGTTGCGGAGCCGTAGCCGTCCGCATAGTAGTGTGCATTCTGCGCGCTGCGGCGGTCCAGCCCCCAAGCGCCGTCGAACTCCGCCAGCAGCCAGGTGCCGCCGTGGGTGTCGTTGCGCATGATTCTCTGGTGGGCGAGCACGCGCAGCAGCAGGTTGTTGCTGCGGGAGCATGTTTCCGGCATGGCACGGTGCGTGTGCCAGAATCCGTATGCGGCATCCACCATCCACAGCGTGCCGTACTGCTCCGCAGCCTTTTTCTTGAAGGCGGGAGCATTTTCCGCAGGGAGGAGGAGGTTGTTCTCCTCCAGGATATTGCCGCCCCATACGGGGGTGATGAGGGCAGCGGCCGTTGCAATGATAGCGGTTGTTGTTTTCATATCCGGCAAGCCGTTATTTCCTCTTTCGGCACTTGGGGCAGTCTCCGCCGCAGCCGCCGCACTTGCCGCCGCCCTTCAGGCTGAAATACAGCGCAAAGCCGCCCGCTATGAGCAGAAGTGCTATGAGGATGAGGTCATTCATGGCGGTATTGGTTGGGGCGGAAGATGAGGTAGACCAGCCCCGCTGCCAGCAGGCATGCAAAGAACTGCCCGCTGCGGAACACGCCCAGCTCTATCCACTTGCCGAACTGGTTCACCAGCAGTGCCACCAGATAGGCCCAGAAGGACATGAAGCCCACCGCCAGCATGGTCCAGCGGGAGCTGTTCATCTCCTTGCGAATGGCGGCGCAGGCTGCCACGCAGGGCGCGCAGAGCAGGTTGAAGAGCATGAAGGAGAGCGCAGCGCCCGCCGTGCCGAACACGCCGCCTTTCCGGATGGCCTGCGCCACGCTGTTGGAATCCTCCTTCGCCTCGTCTTGGGGCTCGGCTTGCTGCGGGGGCGTCTCCACCGGCGGTTGCGCGAACGGCGGCACGGCTTGCCAGAGGGCGAGCGTGGGGGCGGTGAAGGCGTTCATGCGCGCGGCGGGGGAAT
>JAZLFB010000246.1:0-6163 GCA_045615585.1 Akkermansia sp. | reverse complement strand
CTGCTCTAACCACTGAGCTACAGCCCCGCGCAGATTGTACCGATTGGGCAGGGGATGTGCAAGGATAAAATGGCTTGGCGGGGTGTTTTGGCGGTTTTCTGCGTGTCATGCAGGGGGATGATTCGGGTCCAGCCGCTCGTTCATCTTGGCTTCTTCTGCGGCTGCGTCGCGTTTCAAGACGAGGTCGGCACAGCGATTCCACAGATAACTATCGATGATTTCACGGGTGTTGGCCTTTTGCCGAGCCATGCGGAGGTAGTGTAGCACGCGCTCGACGCGGAGTTTTTGCATGGCCCATGAATAATCAAAGGCTGTTCCCGCTGCGGCGGCGCTGAAGTGCCCCGCGCGGAACTCATCCAAGGCCAGCTGCGCGGCTTCGTGCATGACATCGCCCATTGTTTTGCAGGAATCCCATTGCGGTTGCCGCGGCAAAGGTCCGTAGTCGTCGCCCGCAAAGGACAGCCCTTGCGCATGGAAAAGCGGGCGCAGAAGATTCAGCAAACGCTTGTAATAGGGCGGGTAGGAATCGACTCCGCTGATGAAAAGGGGGCGTTTGGCGTGGTAAAAATCTATGGTGAGTGCCCAAAAATCACCGTCCATGGTGTCGCGCGAGCCATATTCCCGCTTCCAGTCGGCTACATAGAGCTTTAGGAACAGTCGTTTCGTCAGGGCGAGAAAATCTTCCGGCGTGATGGCGATGTCTCTCACGATGCGCCTTGTCGGGTCAAACTTTTCGTGCGATTCAAGGTGCAGGGAATGCGGCGTGATTCGTACAGCGTAGCCGCAGGTGTCGGGGGAACCGTCGATTTCAAAGGAAATCTTGGTGGCACCGAGCACGCAGTCGCCCCGCCCCTCTTGCTTGCTTTTGAAGTCATATTCGGGGTGCCCGCCGAAATCTTTTCGGCAATTGTGACAATGGTACAGATTCTCTCGGAAAAGGGGTACACAGCAGCCGCCGAGAATGATGGCTCTGTTGGATTGTTGTTCTTCTTCAAATAACTCCGGCGCGGGGTAGCCGAAGACATACTTGCCTGTGTTCATACTGCCGCAGCGGGGGCAGCGCTCTCTTCTGATACGCCGTGTGTTCATAGGGGGGAATAAGGTAGGAGTTGCCCTATTCTAACGCCCTCTTTCTCAAATGCAAGAGCAATAATGCACTTTTTTGTTTTTTTACAGCCGAAGCAAAACGCTTTTTCCCGCAAGCTCACTCTGCCGCTTTGCTGCGGGAGAGCCTGCGGCCGTGTTGCACCATCTGCCAAGTTGTGTAGAGGTGGTGGAAGAACAGGTAGATGGCGGGGCCTAAAAAGACCAGCGGGGCAGAGTAGTGCATGGCCAGATAAATGCCTACCGTGGCGTTTTTCTGCCCCAGACATTGACCGCATTCCAAGCCCAAGCGGCGCCCGCCGATGCAGCGGCCCAGCGTGAACCCGCACAGGCAGATGGCACCCATGGCGGCGGCAATGGCTCCGATTTGCGGCCATGCGGAATCCGCCGCCTGTACGCGGTGTACAGCCGTGGCGGCCACCACCACCATGCACACCATCCAGATGGCGAAGGAAACATCTTTCAATTTGCGGCTCCACCCGCGGCTTTTCGGGTATACGCGCCGCAGCAGAAAGGCGAGCAGGCAGGGGAAAATCAACACGCCGAACACCTGCTGGGTTACATCGACAAACAGCGCGCTCAACGGCAGCTCACCCGATGATGTGCCGATGAGCAGGGGAATGAACACGCAGAACGAGAGGGCAGAGGTAAAACTGTTGAGCAGCAGCCCCGTACACGCAAACTCGGCATTGCCGCCCAACATGTGGATAATGACGGGTGCGCTGGCCGCCTCGCCCGCCATGCCCGCAAAGAACGCAGCTTCCGCCATGTTGTCGTACCCCAACGCTTTCAGAATAGCCCACGGCACCAGCCCCAACAGAACATTCGCCGCAAGAATAGCGGCATGCCGCCGTTGCGGGTGCATCTGCCGTGTGTCCAACCCCAAAAAGGTGATGGTCAGCATGGCGGCCACGCAGTAGGGGATGATGAACGACAGCGCATGCAGCCCCGACAGCAATCCGCCGGTCAGAAAGGCAATCATCAGCCCCCATGTCCGCAGCACCCTCATCATAGCGGGGCGAAAGTATACACCCGAACACGTTCTTGTCAAGGGCAGGGGGGAAAGAATGCAGAGGGATGATGTACATTATCATTCCTCAGAGCAGCAGAGTAGACACCCTATTCAAACATCAATAGGGATGAGGCGGTGAAGAGAAAAAGAAAACAGGTCCGGCACTTCCTTGCCAGACCTGTCTTTTTTCACAACGGTGGGGCTTACCCGCACGCAGTATTGAGAACTCAGTGTTTTTTCCAGCCGGGCTTGTGGCGTTCCAGCAGTTCTTCCGCTACCTGTTCAATGCGCAGTCCCTTAGAGGTGAGCAGCACAATCAGGTGATAGAACATGTCGGATGCCTCGTAGAGCAGGCGTTCATCCGTGCCGTTCACAGCTTCGATAACGGCCTCCAGCGCTTCTTCACCCACCTTTTGAGCCATGCGGTTAATGCCGTCCTTGAACAGAGAGGTCGTGTAGGATCCTTCGGGCATCTCCTCGTGGCGCTTGTTGATGAAGTCCTGCAACTCCGTCAGGAAGAGCAGGGGGTTGCCCTCGTTCTTTTCACCCCAGCAGGTGTCCGTGCCTGTGTGGCAGGTGGGACCGTGGGGGTGAGCCTGTACCAGCAGCGTGTCGTTGTCGCAGTCAACCTTGATGCTCACAAGGTCAAGCATGTTGCCGCTGGTTTCGCCTTTGGTCCACAGGCAATGTCGGGAACGGCTGAAGAAGGTCACATGACCCGAAGAGAGAGTCTTTTCGTAGGCTTCCTGATTCATGTAGCCCAGCATGAGCACCTTCTGCGTGTCGGCATCCTGAATGATAGCCGGCACCAGACCGTCACCTTTCTTGAAATCAATGTCCATGGTGATTAAAGGCGCACGGTGATACCCTCACCGCGCAGGTATTGTTTGAGAGCGGGGATGGGTATTTCCCCGAAGTGGAAGACGCTGGCCGCCAAAGCCGCATCGGTATGACCGATGCGGAAGGCATCGGCAAAGTGTTCTTTCGCCCCCGCGCCGCCGCTGGCAATCACGGGGATGGTCAGTTCCGCCGCCAATCGCGCCAGCGCCTCATTGGCAAAGCCCTGTTTCACGCCGTCGTGGTTCATGCTGGTGAACAGGATTTCGCCCGCGCCCAAGTCATTGGCCTGACGCGCCCAATCGAAAAGGTTTTTCTCCGTCGGCACGCGCCCGCCGTTCAGGTAGCAACGCCAGTTGCCGGGCGTCTCCTCCTTGGCATCAATGGCCACCACGCAGACCTGTGAGCCGAAATGGTGCGCAATCTCGCTGATGAGTTCGGGGCGTTTCAGTGCGGCAGAATTGAGGCTCACTTTATCGGCCCCTGCATCCAGCAGTCGGGCGACATCCGCCAGTTCGTGAATACCGCCGCCCACGGTGAAGGGGATGGAGATTTCGCGTGCCACGCGGCTCACCATATCGGTGAAGGTTTTGCGCCCCTCGTGGCTGGCGGTGATGTCGAGGAACACCAGTTCATCCGCCCCCTGTTCGCTGTACGCCTTGCCCAGCTCTACAGGGTCGCCCGCAGAGCGCAGATTGACGAAGTTGGTGCCTTTCACAGTGGCGCCGTCTTTCACGTCAAGACAGGGGATGATACGTTTAGCCAGCATATTCGGAACATCGGCAGTGTATCATACACGCGCGGGCGAGTCAATGGCGCAGTTGATTTCTCTCATCGAGGGGCTTGGCGGAATGGTGACATGCCCCGAAGCTCGGATTATGTTATTACTTTTGCTTGACAAATGCGGCAAACAGGCGTACTGTCCGCCGCCATGAAGCCGTGTAAAAGCCTGATACTCACGTTGGCTGCTCTTGCCGGGGCAGCCCAAGCCGAACCTCTTTCCTGGCATTATCACATGCCCACTACGGGGGTGATGCCCGCGGCTTTCAGCGCCTCCTTTGTTTCCCCCATGAGCGCGCGGCACGGCGACGGCTCTCTGTCGATGAATCAGGCGCGGCTCTCGCTGCCGCTCTCCGACCCCCGCCGCACGGATATTGAGGGTTGGACCGTTTATTTCGCCTTGGATATGGAGCGCACCGAGCTGCATAACCACACGGTGTTGCCCCTGAAACACAGCGCGTTCTACGATATTGCGGCACCGTTGTCGTTCATCCGCAACTTCTCCGATAATCAGCGTCTGACGCTCACTTTTTCTCCCCATGTGGCGGGCGACTTGAGCAACTCCGCCCGCAGCTTTGAGCCTGCCGCCTACGCCGATTACCGCTTCTATAATACGGATGCGCTGACCCTCTCTGCCGGGTTGGCTTTCACGCCCGCTTACAGTGAAACGTGGCTGGTGCCCTTTGTTTCTGTGGAATGGGATATGCCGCACGACTGGCACCTGCATATCAAGGGCTATGAGATGACTGTGATGCACCCTGTGTGGTACGAAGGTCTGTCTACGGGCATCTTTGCCCGCGCCATCGGCGGCGCGTGGGCGGCGGAGATGCAGGATGACAGCTCGCGCCTGCTGCGGGTGCGCTCGCTGGCAGCGGGTATGCGTTGGCAGTATGTCACCTGCAACCCCTGCAAAACGCGTGCGCTGTTTTTTGCGGAAATCGGTTCCGCTCTTATCACCCGCGCTGCCATCAGCCGTTGGGATGACCGCGACGACTACGAGAAATCCCGCTTCTACAACCCCGGTCTTTACCTGTCGGCGGGTGTGGATTTGAGATTCTGATGCTGCTGCGTCTGCCTCAATTTTGAGGTGTCGAACCCGCGGCGTTCCGCCTCCTGCATCAGCTTGCGCAGGGTGGGTTCATCGGCTTCTTTCTCACGCGTCAGCAGCCACAGGTAATCATCGTCATCACCGGAGACAAGGGCGGCGCTGTAGTCCTCATTCACATACAGAATGCGGTACGGCGCGCGGAACCAGAAATACGGCGGCACGAACGACACGCGCATTTCGCCCGGCTTGTCGGCATCTGTCACGGCGACGCCCTTCGCCTTGTGTTGTTTGCCGTCCGCACTGTAGCCGTAGTTCATCACCGTGATACTGCCGTTTTTACCCATGGAGTAATCGGTGTACACGTTGTCCAGCCCGCGCTCAAAATAGTTGTCGTAGCGGGCCTGTTCGTACCAACGCCCCAGATAAGATTCCATGTTGACCCCCTGTTGCGGGGTGGTGTTCGGTTCCCCGCCTTGGACAGTCATGGCACAGCAGGGCAACAGCAGCAAAAGATTTTTCAGATTCATGCAGAGAAGACCCCGCCGCTGCGCCGCCCATTCGATAACGGGCGGAAAAAGCCCCTGCATCTACCGATACAGGGGCTAGGACGATAACGGCGGCGGGGCCGTTTACTCGCTGAACTTAATATCTTTATTGCTGTTAAAGGATTCAATGTAAGGCACCGTGTTGCCTGAGCCTTTGACTGTGGTGTATCGGTAAACCTTGGGCTGCCCATCCTTGTCGCGCGGGCGCCGCCAGTATTCCGTGATAACGGCGTTTTCCGTCATTCCCCGCTGGGTCGCATTGGGCTTTTTCAGCTTGAAATAGACCATCTGCGTGTTATAGCTGCCGTCTCCGGGGTCAATGGACCCCAGCCCTTCAAGCGTTTTTTTGTCGGCCACGAAAATCTGGCAGACCTTCACTTTCACCGCATGCGGGTAAATGACATAGGCATAGGGTACGCCGCCCTTGTAATAGGCTTCCCCAAAGAGCAAATCTTCCCGCTCATCACCAAGGTAACGATACGGTCCTTTCTTGAACATCTCTTTCGTGATGCGGACGGTGCGGCAATGGCGGTCGATGATTTCCAAATCCTTGCCTTCGTCTGCGTTCGGCACGCCGTACAGCTCTGTCAGACGGTTGAAATACGAGAGCCTGACGCGCACGCGCTCCAAATTCGGGTAGGGTTTATCGTGGCTTTTCACCCATTGTTCCTCGGCTGTCTCCCGACGTCTCTCCGGGATAGGACCGAAGGTCGTAACGTAGTTGTTGCTGATAACCTTTTCGGAGCGCGGCGACAACGGAGTGTAGGAGAAAGCAGCCTTCACGGGAACGGTGAACGAAAACAGGATAGTTGCAAGAATAAGGTATTTCATACAGGG
>JAZLFB010000245.1:0-1252 GCA_045615585.1 Akkermansia sp. | reverse complement strand
GGGTGACGGCAAGTGTGCCGCCATTTACGGTGATGGTGCCCGTGTACCCGGTGTTGTTCCCGTTCACGGTCATGGTGCCGTCCCCGGTCTTGATGAGGGAACCTGCGCCGGACAGGCTGCCGGTTGTCACGGCACCGCCGCTCACCGTAAGGGAGCTGCCGGAAGCAATTTGAATGGCACTGGCACTCAGGGAAGCACTATCTCCGGACAGGTTGAACGTGTAATCCTTCTCGCTCACAGAGACTTTGCCAGCAGTGACTGCGGAAGAGATGTTCACCTGCGTGGAGGTGGCGGTATCGTCAAACACGGCATTGCTGCCGGAAACGAAGGTCTGCCCCGTTTGCGCGCCCTTGTTCCAAACCATGCTGTTCCAGTCGCTCGGCTCTGTTGCGGCCCATGTGTAGCCGTCATACGTAATAACATTGTCGGCCAATTTCCAGAGGGTGATGTCAGAGAAAGTCTGAGCGGCGCCATTCGTCCAAATGCGCGTAGAGCTGCCATCCTGGCCTGAACCGGGGATGAAAGAGGTGCAGGTGATACCATCGGTTGACGAAGCGGTAACGGCGACACTGGCTGGAAACTCAGGAGCCGTTTGACCGGTGTAGAGGTAGAACGTGCCAGTATCCAAGAGTGTACCATCTGCTTCGGCGTCTCTGACAAACGTGAGGGTGATGCTTGTTTGCCCGCTGAGAGCGTTGGTTAGCTCGATGAGCTTATCATTGGCGTTGTTAGCGAGATAGAGCGTAGAACCTGAATTACCCATATGGTAACCCTCATTGGAATTGTTGCCAGATTTCAGGTTGAAGAAATCCTTGCTGACGTTCTTGGGGTCAAGGACAAAGGTAAAGCGCCATGACGAGAGACCGTCGGACGTGGCATCAGCCCAAGTGATAGCAGACCGGCCGCCACTCAACGATGTAGGAGAGACGCCGGTGAGTTGTTGCGGCAGCTCGTTGACCGCGCCAAGAGTGGCAATGGGAGTGAGGTCATTGGAGGAGGAGCCGCCGCCCAGGGAAAGGCCGGTGGTGCCGGAGCCCAGGCTGGACATGGCAAGGCCCAGGGTGGGGGATGAGGTACTGCCGAAACCTGCATCGCCGGAGGGGGTGGCAACGCTTTCCGTTGCAGTACTGGTGGTGGTGGAAGTGGTGCCGGTGGAGGTGGACTCTGCGGTGGCCTGCTGCTGGAAATCCGTGGTCGGCACAGCGGCCGCAGCGGCGGGGGTTACCTCGAAGACGGAGTCCGAACCGTTAGA
>JAZLFB010000244.1:0-2893 GCA_045615585.1 Akkermansia sp. | reverse complement strand
AAGAGTTCACCCTGCCCCCCGCCCCCGATATGAGTGCGGAGATTGCCGCCCACGCGGCGGGGTACACCACCGTATGCGGGATTGATGAAGCGGGGCGCGGTCCCTTGGCGGGTCCCGTGGTGGCTGCCGCCGCCGTGCTGCCCGAGGGGTATGAGTTGGCGGGGCTGAATGACTCCAAAAAGCTCACCGCCCGCCAACGTGAGAAGCTGTATGAAGCCCTGATGACCGACGACCGCGTGCAGAAAAGCGTAGCGATGGCCAGTGTGGAGGAGATTGACGAGCTGAACATTCTGTACGCCACGCACTTGGCCATGCGCCGTGCCGCGCAGGGCTTATCACCGCTGCCCGATTTCTGCCTGATTGACGGTCTGGCCGTGCCGAACTTCCCCATCCCCTCGCAGAATCTCGTGAAGGGTGATGCCCGCTGCCTGAGCATTGCCGCCGCCAGTATTCTGGCCAAGGTCACGCGTGACCGTTACATGGTTGAACTGGATAAAGAGTTCCCCCAATACGGCTTTGCCCGCCATGCGGGTTACGGCACCGCCGCCCATCTGCAAGCTATCCGAGAACATGGAATTACGATACACCATCGCCGCTCGTTTGCGCCGGTTGCACAAATGGAGCTGCCCCTGGGCTTCTGATGCCGTGCCGCCCGCCGAATACCGCGGTCTGTACGGTGAAGCCGTGGCGGCTTCGTATCTGCGTGCAAAGGGCTACCGCATTCTGCGGCAGCGTTTCCGCTACGGCAGCGGCGGTGAAATTGACTTGGTGTGCCGCAAGGGTGATACACTGGTGTTTGTGGAGGTGAAAAGCAGTATCTCCGCCGCAGGCGGCGCCCCCGCCCGCCGCGTCACGCGCGAAAAGCGCCGCCTCATCCGCCGCGGGGCGCGTAACTGGTTACGCCTGTTGCACAAAGACGTTCCCTACCGTTTCGATATGGTGGAGGTGCTGTTACCCGCCGCCGCCCGCCCTGTCATTACCCACACCGAACACGCTTTCACCATGCAGGAAGGTGCCGCATGGTCCGCCGCGCATGCGGAATAGGGTACCACGCCGTTAGAGTTGCTTTTCCCATGAATCATTTTCATCTCCTTTCCGCCGATACGCAAATCTCTCTCCGCACGGATGCGGCGGGGAAACTGCTGCTTTCATACATCGGTTGCCGCTTGGTTGAGCCTGATGAGGCTTTTGTCGCGCCCGCGTGTGAGTGGCCGCTGTGCGCTACGGATTTCGATGCCCGCGGGCTTTGGGGTAACTACAGCGGGGAGTGCGCGTTCCACCTGCGCCTGCCTGACGGCACCTTGGGCTGGGATTTGCACACGGTGACGGCGGCGGTGAACGGTGATGCCTTTTCCGCACGGCTGTCCGACCCGCGCTATCCCGAACTGACGCTGGATGTCACCCTGCGCCTGTGGAAAACAGGGGTGCTGACCGCCGAAACGACGCTGCACAACGGCAGCGGTTACGCGGTGGAGCTGCTGCGTGCGCTCTCCTTGGCGCTCCCCCTGCGGGCGGAGAGCGGGTGCGAGGGAACGTCACCCTATTACCTTACCACCTTCCGCGGCGGTTGGGCGGGGGAAAACCTGTTCATGGAGGAACAGGCGGTGGTCCGCGGCACTACCGTTTCCGTGGGCAGCACCACGGGTATCAAATGTGCGCAGGAGGGTACGCCCGGCTTTCTCCTTTCCCTCGGTGCCCCCGCGCAGGAGGAATCGGGGCGCATTCTGCTGGGGGCATTGGCGTGGAGCGGCAATCATACCCTCTCATTCAAGCACAGCACCTACGGGCAGCTTTACGCGGGCATGGGTCACGATTTCTCCCACGCCCCGCACCGCTTGGCAGCGGGGGAGAGCCTGACGCTGCCGACGGCGCTGCTGGTGTTTTGCGACAAGGGGGCAGGGGAGGCCACGCGCCGACTGCACCGCCACTTGCGGCAGAACGTTATCCCTCGAGGCACGGAGATGCGCCGCATTCTGCTGAACAGCTGGGAGGGCGTACACTTCGATGTGGATGAACGTACGGTGAAAGCCATGATGCAGCAGAGCGCCGAGCTGGGGGTGGAGCTGTTTGTGCTGGATGACGGTTGGTTCGGTCGCCGCAAGGATGACACGTCCTCTTTGGGCGACTGGTACCCCGACCCTGAAAAGCTGCCGCACGGCTTGCAGGGCTTGACCGATGAGGCCGCGCGCGTGGGGATTGACTTCGGCATTTGGATGGAGCCTGAAATGGTCTGCCCGCAGAGCGAGCTGTACGCCCGCGCCCCCGAACAGACGGTGCATCTGCCGCAGCTCACCCCGCGCGAGGAACGTCACCAGCTGGTGCGCGATTTGGCGAACCCCGCCGTAGACCCTGCGGGCATGGTGAGCGCGGTGTTGGACACCTGCCCCGCCGTCTCCTATGTGAAGTGGGATTGCAACCGCAAGATGAGCGACACGGGTTCCTCCTATCTCCCCGCCGATGCGCAGGGCAATCTGTTCTTCGATGCCATCCGCAACTACTACGCGGGCATGGAGCGGCTGCGCGCGGCGCACCCCGCCGTCACCATCCAATGTTGCTCGGCGGGCGGCGGCAGACTCGACCTCGGTGCCGCCGCGTACCATGAGGAGTTTTGGCTCTCCGACAACACGGACGCGCACGACCGCCTGTACATGCAGTGGGCGGCTTCCTACTTCTTCCCCGCCAATGCGGTGGGCTGCCATGTGACGGTCAGCCCCAACCTGTACACAGGGCGCGAAACAACGCTTAAATTCCGTTTCGATGTCGCCCTCATGGGTCGTCTCGGGCTGGAGCTGGACCCGCAGCGCATCCCCGCCGAGGAGAGAGAGGAAATCAAGGCTCGTATTGCCCTTGCCAAACGATTGCGCCCCATTGTACAGCAGGGTGAGCTGTACCG
>JAZLFB010000243.1:0-16397 GCA_045615585.1 Akkermansia sp. | reverse complement strand
CCGTGCCCACCCCCGCCGATGTCGTCCGCTTCGAGGTGCCCGTGGACCTCTCCCACCAGTCCTACATCGACGCCCACCTCCCCGCCACCCGCGTGGTTATTGAGCAGAAGAGCTCCGGCATCGACCTCGCCAAGCCCCAGCGCCAGTCGGACGGCTCCATGCTCACACCCTACGAGCAGGCCAAGCGCTACGCGGACGCCCTGCCGTTCGACGACCGCGCCCGCTGGATTGTCACCTGCAACTTCCGGGAGTTCCGCATCCACGACATGAGCCGCCGCAAGCCTGCGGAGCCCGCCGCTGTCCTCACCCTGGAGGAGCTGCCGGAGCAGCACCACCTCCTCGCCTTCCTGGTGGATGACCAACGTGTGCGCGTGGAGCGGGAGAAGCGCGTCTCCATGCAGGCCGGAGAGCTCATCAGCCGCATCTACAACGCCCTGCTGGAGCGCTGCCACGACCAATCGGACCCCGCCGCCCTCCAGCATCTCAACAAGTTCTGCGTGCGCCTCGTCTTCTGCCTGTATGCGGAGGACGCCGGCCTCTTCGCCAAGGACCAGTTCCTCAACTACCTCTCCGCCGCTCCCGGCCCCAGGGAGATGCGCTCCCGCATCCTCAGCCTCTTCTCCGCCCTCAACCGCCCGCTCGACCAGCGGGACCCCTACGACACCGAGCTGCTCGCCTTCCCCTACGTCAACGGAGGCCTCTTTGCGGAAGACAACCTGCTCATCCCCATGCTGGACGACGCCCTGGCCGCCCTCATCCTCAAGGAGGCCAGCGCCGGCTTCGACTGGCGCGACATCTCCCCCACCATCTTCGGCGGCCTCTTCGAGAGCACCCTCAACCCCGCCACACGCCGCTCCGGCGGCATGCACTACACCAGCATCGAGAACATCCACAAGGTCATCGATCCCCTCTTCCTAGACGCCCTCAAGGCAGACCTCCAAGCCATCGTCTCCGGCTCCACCTCCGCCAACGACAAGCGCGCCAAGCTCCGCGCCCTCCAAGAGAGAATGGCCTCCCTCACCTTTCTGGACCCCGCCTGCGGCTCCGGCAACTTCCTCACGGAAACCTTCATCTCCCTCCGCAGGCTGGAAATCCAAATCTCCCGCGAAATCAACAAGCTCGACAAGCTTGCCGCCGGCCAGGGCCTGCTCGGCGGAGACCTCTCCACCGCCAGGGTCTCCATCCGCCAGTTCCACGGCATCGAGATCAACGACTTCGCCGTCTCCGTCGCCAAGACCGCCCTCTGGATTGCTGATGCCCAGATGTGGCTGGAGGCGCGCCAGTTTTCGGACCAAACCGTCGCAGACTTCCTCCCCCTCCAATCCCAGGACGGCATCCGGGAGGGCAACGCCCTCCAAATGGACTGGCTGGAGGGCATCCCCAACCGCCATGTGGACTACATCATCGGGAACCCGCCGTTTGTGGGGGCGCGCTTCATGGACAAGGAGCAGAAGGACGACCTCATGGCCGTGTTCAGAGGTTGCAAGAACGCCGGAGACCTTGATTTCGTCTCCGCGTGGTACAAGCGCGCCGTGGAGTACATGCAGGGAACGGCCACCAGGGCGGCCCTTGTCTCCACCAACTCCATCACCCAGGGTCAGCAGGTCGCCCTCCTGTGGCGACCGCTCGCGGAAATGGGCTGCCACATAGACTTTGCCCACCGCACGTTCAAATGGGCCAACGAGGCCAGGAACACTGCCGCTGTGCATTGCGTTATCGTGGGTTTCAGCTGCGGGGAGGAAGCGGAGAAAAAGATGCTGGTGGACGAGCAGGGAGAGGCCCGCGTGGTGGAGCATATCAACGGCTACCTGGTGGATGCCCCGGACGTGTTCATCGACAACCGCTCCAAGCCCCTCTGCGATGTGCCGGAGATGGGCATGGGCAACCAACCCATAGACGGCGGCTACTACCTGTTCACGGATGAGGAGAAAGCCGAGTTCCTCACCAAGGAGCCAGCCGCCGCGCCGTACTTCCACCCGTGGCTGGGCGCGGAGGAGCTTATCAACGGCAAGCGCCGCCACTGTCTCTGGCTGGGTGACTGTTCACCCGCCGAGCTGCGCCGCATGCCGGAGTGCCTGAAGCGCGTGGAGGCCGTGCAAAAGTATCGCTCTGTCAGCAAAAGGGCATCAACTGTGAAATTAGCGGACAGACCCACGCGATTCCAAACGGAGAACATGCCCAAGGGTACCTACATTGCAATCCCGGAGGTCTCATCGGAACGCCGCCCTATCATCCCCATGGCCTTCCTCACGCCGGATACCATGTGCAGCAACCTCCTGCGGCTCATCCCGAACGCAACCCTGTACCACTTCGGCGTGCTGACCTCCTCCATGCACATGGCGTGGGTGCGGGCTGTCTGCGGACGCCTGGAGATGCGCTACCGCTACTCCAACAAGCTGGTGTACAACAACTACCCCTGGCCCTCACCCACGGCTGAGCAGAAGGGGCAGATAGAGGCCTGCGCGCAGGCGGTGCTGGATGCCCGCGCCCTGTTCCCGGACTGCTCGCTGGCGGACCTGTACGACCCGCTGACCATGCCCGCAGAGCTCCGCAAGGCGCACCGCGCGCTGGATGCGGCGGTGGAGCGCGCCTACGGCCAGCGCTTTGAGAGCGATACCGCCCGCGTCTCCCACCTGTTCGAGCTGTATCGTGTCCTGACCGCCGCCCGGTGACGGAAGTGACGGGAAATTCCCGCCAGGCAGCTACAGATTATTTGAAAAACGCTTGAAAGTCCGCGCTCCGTGTGGCATCCTCTACGCAAGCGCATGGACAACCCATTTCACCAACTACTCGACAGCATCAGGGAAGCCACCACCACGGAAGCCGACAAGGGCAAGCGTTTCGAGGTGCTCATCAAGCGGTTCCTGCAAGCGGAACCCACCTACAAGGAGCGTTTTTCGGATGTCTGGCTCTGGACGGAGTGGCCCTACCGCATGGGCAAGGGTGACGTGGGCCTCGACCTGGTGGCCAGGGAGAGCGTGTCCGGGCGTTATGTCGCCATCCAATGCAAGTGCTACGACAACGGCCACGCGGTGAGCGAGAAGGACCTGGAGACCTTCTTCCTGGCGGCAGGCAGCACCTGGACCACGGACAAGGACAGCGGCATCGTGAACGACCCCAACCTGTGGTGCGAGGAGCACCGAGACCCCAAATACATCATCAACCTCCTCCTACGCGTCGTCACGGTGAGCGTGGAAACGGTGAAGATAGTGAAGGGCCTGCCCCTGCTGGGGATATAGGGACCGGCGGGATGCACGCTATCGGCTTTCACCAACATTGCTGCACAGGCACATGGGCTATTCCCGCAAACAGCATATAGATTGGCACATCCCGGAGCAGGAGGTGCCGGAGGCTTGGCGCCTTACCCCTGCCGAGATAGAGATGCTCGACATGGAAGACGACCTGATGGACGATACCATTGCATCTCTCAGGATGCTCCCGCTCGATGCGCCGTTTGAGGATCTCGCCAGCATCCCGCTGATGCTGTGTATTGTCCTCAAGGCCCGCGGTCACGATGTATCCGATGACCTGGCGAGGAGGCTGAGCAAACGCATGGGATTGATATTCATGCTGGTACACGGAATACACAAGGGGAAGGCACTCCGCATCTGCTACGGGACAGACACGGGGGAACCGGGCAGCGGCAAGGCATAAATCCGGCACATGGCATACTTCAACAAACAGTTCCGGGCCAACTTGGAGAAAGCCTTGTCACTCGTGCCGCCACGGTGGCGTTTCAGCGCGGCGGAGACGGAGAGGCTGCTGTCCGTTGGCCAGGAAATCATCTGGTATGCGGTGCGGGCCATCAATTCTGAGGACTGCGAGAGGGAGCCGGACATATTTGATGAGGCGGTAACGTGCGTCTGCCACTACATGAAGGAAGCCGGGGCGCGGGTCACACAGCGGTACCGCGACCGCATGGTGCGGTTCCTGTTCTTCTTCTCCCAGCTGGAAGCGGGAGTTCCCGAGAACCAGGCGCTGACCCTGACCTATGAGATAGTGTAGTGCGGGAGGTGGTGCGCGGGTGCCGCCAAGGGAGCCTGTCCTACCCGGCACTCACCCGGTGCTCCCGCAAGAGGCGGCCTATGAGCTTGCGGCCTATCTTGGTCTGCATGCGCTCCGAGACAAGGGGTTCAAGGCGGCGTGCGCCCAGGGTGGGGTCGTCCTGCCGGAAGCGTGCCACCAGTTCCAGAATGCGTGCATCCCGCTCATCCTTCATACTGCGGCGGGACTTGTAGTAGGTGCCGGAACGCCCAAGCCCCAGCAGCTCGCATTGCCGCTTGCGGCTGATACCGCATGCCCGGGCATCTTGACCGATGTCAAGCACCGCCCGCCTTTCCGCGATACTGCACACCTTCTGCACCATGCCCCGCAGGAGCGCAATCTGCCGTTCCTGCACCTCTACGGCTCGTTCCAACAAGGAGGCGCACTTGTTGCACAAAGCCTCCATTCGGTTCATCTCTTCCCGGCGTGCGGACTCGTTCTTTGTTGCCATACCCGTAGTGTAACATCGACACACCATGTATTCAAGCCCTCCAACACGGCATCAGCTGGCCCTCTGGGTGTGCGCCATCCTGAACCTCCACGGAGAACTCCACCTTCTCCATCCACCCTCCCCGCGCCATCTCCCCTACCTCCACTACCACCGTCGGCACGTCTTCATTCCCTGATTCCCGATACCCACCCGGTGACGGAAGTGACAGAAAATTCCGGGGAGTAGGGAACAAAATGCCGCGAGGTGGAGTTCTGTTGTTGATAGTCGGCACTTCTGGCGCAACGTGTTGATAATGGCTCGTCGGTCGGTTGGCTGGCCTACAGTATTCCAAATACTGTAGGCGTCTTAAATGACGTATCATGCTCATAATACGTCTGTTGCACGGCAAGCCAGGCTCGCGGCGCAGAGAGGGTCGAATACCGGGCATACCCTTGATTCCCGAAAAAATCAAAAAAATCCAACTTTCGGCTTGCATCAGTATTTGGAAACCTGTATGCTACCGCTTGGATTTTGGGAGCACTGTGCCCCGGGCTCAAACTTTCGTCCAATACACGAACTCAGAAATAACAACAAACAATCACCAACAAAATGAAACTACATCTCAACAAGGTACTTAGGGCGGCCCTCGTTGCCGCAATAACGGTAGTGGGTACCACCCTGCCGCAGACTCAAGCAAAAGTGCTCAGTTCCGACACCACAAATCAAGTGACTGTTGCAGGCACCCCGTACACTTCTTCCGCTGCTGATGGCGTGCGCGTCGTGTTTGGTGACAATGAGGACAACACTTCGTTTTCGCTTGGTGAAGACGTTACAGCTCAGTATACTTTCATAACCTCATCCGACAAAGGGACCACGCCGAACAAAGGCCGTTACCTGATAGATGCCGATGCCGCCTCCCGCATGGCGAATTATGGCACTCTCATTTTAGCGGAGGGTGTGGTCGGACAAACCTCCTACAAGGGAGGTCAAATTTTCCTGCGCTCCGGTGTCACCATTACCAATAATCTCATTCTCGGCACATGCGGGTATGAAGAGGGACAAGGTTGGGCTGGATCGATCCGTATGGGTGGTAACAACACATTCAGCGGGCACGTTGATATCGTTCAGGATACCACACTCGTGATGGGTGGTACAGCAACGTTCTCTGGCAGTGTGAGCGGTGAAAACGCCTCCGTGACCCTGATGAAGAACAATCAGCTCACCTTTACCAATGGCGGAAATGTCAACATCGGTCGCGTTATCTTACAGGAGGCTGACATGGAAGTCAAGCAGACTGCTCAGGATCAGACTACACGGGGCACGCTCTACACCGGTACCGTGGAGGTGAAGGGCGGGCGAACGCTCACGCTCACACCAGCCAGCACAGACAACGTTACAAATCGCACTCAGGCACCGACATTCCACGGCGATGTAATCTTGAACGGCACGTCTTCCAGCAAGTCCAAAATCCTCTACACCGACGGCAGCACATACATTGACGGAGCCGTGGATATGGGAACAGGCGCCTATGGGCGCATGGAGATTAACTGGGACAAGCAGCAGCACATCAACGCCTTGAAGGGAACCAACGCCACCTTGGAGCTTGCAAGAAATAATAACTCGGGCGGCAAGGGTGGCTATTTTAACCTGTATGCGGCAGGGGGGGTCACCGGCACGGTGAAGCTGCAAAACCAAGCCCAAGACCTTCGCAGCGGTCTGATTGTGCATGACGCACCCACGGCTGTAGAAGGTGCTGTGGTGGATTTCAGCACCGGTAACAAGGCTCTTCTTGCTTTTGTTTCCGGAGAAGGCACGTATGATAGTGATAAACTGCTCACCGATAACAACGAATGGACGAATGGTACCGTGGCGGGCATGACGGGGAGCCACGGCTCCGTGAAGGCTGCCACCCTCACCATCAACACCGCTGCAGATACGGCCTACAGCTACGGCGGTGACCTGGGCGTGAGCTCCTTGGTCAAGGAAGGTGCCGGTTCCCAGGCCATTTCCACCGCAGTCAGCGTGACGGGTGGCGTGAATGTGAAGGGGGGTACGCTCGACCTAGGCGGCAACCTGACAGCTGCCACGCTGTCCGTGGCGGAGGACGCCACGCTGAAGCTGGACGGCACTATCTCCACGGCGACAGCCGACAGCAGCATTGGCGTAACCGGCACGCTGACGCTGACGGGCAACGTGGTGTTCAACCTGACCAACTTCACGCACACGAGCGGCACCGGTGCCGGCACATACACCATCTTCACCGGCAGTACAGTGGACTTGAGCGGGTACGGTTTCTCCGTGTCCAACATCACGGGGTTCACTGGCGTGGGGCAGGCAACCGACTACGGCTGGATCTTCGGGAAGGACGGCACCATCTCCTACTCCACCGCCGTGGAATATGATTGGGCCGGCACTGCAAACACTTGGGTGGACGGCGGCGAGGGCTGGCTGAAGAACAGTGAGCCGGTAACGTATGTCTCGGCTCCCACCTCCAGCGCCCGGTTCGGCGCTTCCAGTGAGGCTGGCTTCGTGAAGGATATCGCGGTGAACACCGCCGTGGAGGCCCACGACATGATTGTGAACGATGCCTACACCTTTACCTTGGGCAACGGCGGAAGCATCGCCGCCAGCTCCATTGCGGTGGACGGTGAGGGAGCCTCCCTGACCGTCAACGGCACGGGAACCGTGACCACCATGGGTATTTCCGCCAGCGGCAAGACCATCACTGTGGGCAGCGGCATCCTGCTGCAGGGCGGCACGGCGGACGCCTTCAACCTGGACGGCTCCGGCACCTACGCCCTGGGTTCGGGCGCAGCCGCCCTGGGCAACGTGACCCTGGCGGATTCATGGAACGGCGCGCTCAAATTCAGCAACGTCACAGGGTTCAACGGCATCAACCTTGATGCGTACGGCCATACGGCAGCCGTGGAATTGGACAACGTGTCTGGCTACCTGTACTCTCCCACAAACGGTTCCCCGCACACCTTCAACACCAAGATGGTGTTGGGCGCGGGCGGTCTCACGCTCGTCAACGGCAACTCCAATTACGCGCACAAATTTGTAGGCGGTGTCGAAGGAACCGGTGATTTGAAGGTGACGCTGGCCAGCGGCTCCAACTCCCCTGCCTACCATTTCAACGGGAGCGTGCAGGGATGGACCGGAAATTTCATTCTGGACGGTAACAAGACCGTGACCCTTGTGTTTGAGGGCCAAGCCACCACGGTGAATGCCGGAATCCAGCGCAACCAAGGTACGCTCAACGTGAACGTGGGCGATGGGACAAACGCCTTCACCGCCACCTTCCACAAGGCGATGAGCGCCAGTGCCCTCACCGTCAAGGCTCAGGCTACCGCCACGTTCGAGGAGGAGGTTTCGCTTGCCGGCGACATCAACCTGAATGGCAATTCCACCGCCACCTTCAACAAGGCGGTGCGCGCCGCTAACATGAGACTGGGAGACAACTCCAACCCGTACACCGGGGCTACGGCTACTTTCAACGGTGCGCTCACGCTCACTGGCGACCTGACCGTGAACGGCTCGGCAGACAAGGTGTCAAACGTGCTTCTCAACGAGGGCGGCAGCGTCAGCGTAATCGACCTCTCCCATGGCGGCAATTCTCACGGTACAGTGACGGTGGCCGCAGGCAAAAATCTCACCTACAGCAGCAGTTTCTGGGGAGCCAACAACAACAAGCTCATACTGGAGGAGGGTGCTTCTGTCCAGAAGGAAAGCTCTGCCCCGGTTATCATCAAGGGCTTGAAAGATGGCGGCTATGTCTCTAGCAGCGCTAACGATCTGCTCGGTCTTGACAAGTCCTGCTACACGCTCTCCAACGTGGAGGCCACCATCAAGGAGGCCAGCGACAATGTGCAGCTGCGCTTCGACAACAGCAAGCTGGTGACGGACCGGAACATCACGCTCAAGAACCTGCAGAGCGTGTTCAGCTGCATGGATATCCAGGGAGGCACCACCACGGTGGGCACCAGCGTGGCAACGGACATCACAGTGCAGCTGGGTGCAGTCGCGCTTTCCAGCGGCAACCTCACGTTGGCGCAGCATGTCATCGGTGGCGTGAGCGGGATTAGTGTCTCTGGTACGAGCTCCATTACAGGCGGCACATTGAAGCTGGGGAGAGACGCTGTTGTCTCCTTAAACGAGAGTGCCGAGCTCTCGCTTTCCAGCGTAAATATGGACCTCTCCGCCAAGGAGCTGCAGGATGGCTCCACGGGATACAAGGATGGTCAGAACGATGGTAACGGCTTTGCCTTTACGAGCGGCAAGGTGCAACTGGTGGACTTCGGTGACGGCTCCACCCTTGCCACAGATGAGGGGACGACCTTTATGCATGGTGTCAACAGCGGTACGCTGGTAACAGAGGACGGAGCCGACAAGGGCTATGTTATTTTCAACGACACCAGTTACACGGCATTCTTCGTGAATGTGGCGGGTAAAGAGGAGAGTCTCTCTGCCGCACTGGCGAAAGCCGGCGAGCATAGTGTGTTTTTCCTCACGGATGTCTACCTGAATGCGGGTACGCTCAATACTACGGGGGTCGATTCTCCGGTGGGGGCGCTCCATGTGAACAGCGGTGACGGTACGGCGTATCTGATTGGTAACGAGGACGGAGGATTTGCTACTCTGGACGGCAGAGGTGCGCTGAACACAGCGATTGACCTGAATGGTACCAACCTGAGCATAGCGGCTGGCGACTCGCTTGCCCTGAACGGCGGCACTACCATCACCTACTCCAATGTCTCTAACCGTGGTACGCTGGCAATAGGCTCGGATACCACGGTGCGCACGAGTGGTGACATAACCGTGAACGGTGGTACATCCACCATCTCGGGTGACGGTCACTTCATCAGCAACGCCAAGCTGACCGTTGACGATGGTATGGTGAAGCTCACTGCAGCAAATGTCCAGTTCGCGGCCATCGACCTTGGCAACGGCGCACTGAACATCGCCGCTGGCACCACCACTGTGGAGGGCAACGTGGTGCTGGGGTACGGCAATGGCAAGGCGTCTGGCACGATTATCGTGGCCAACGGCGCCATCCTGACAGCCCAAAATGTGACTTCCCCTTGGGGATTCAGCACCCTGACAGTGGACGGCATCATCAACGCCACCAATCAATTCTCCATCACAACTGGTAACCAGATTCGCAACGTGACCGGCTCCGGCATCATCAACACGGCCAATCTTGTTGTTGGCAACCAGACCACCAGGGCGGTGTTCTCTGACGGACTCACAATCAACATCGGCAACGGCGGTATCACTGGCTCTAACGGCGTTAGACCCCTGGAGTTGCATAATGTGACTGTGGGCGTGCTCGGAGATTCCACCGGTTGGTCTGCGGCAAACGCCATCGCCTTGGCTGACACCTCCACTGGCACTACATTCAACATCGGCTCTGACAAGGTGGTGACGCTCAACGGCGTGGTCAGTGAGATCGGCAAGCTGGTGAAGGCCGATGCAGGCACGGTGATTCTGACCGCTGCCAACACCTACTCTGGCGGTACCACCATCAATGCTGGCAAGGTTGTTACTACCAGTGCCACGGCTCTGGGTACAGGTGATGTGAACATTGCGAACGGTGCCACGCTGGAGATGCAAGCAAATCTCACCATCGCGGGCAATCTCACCGGCACCGGCGACATCACCTACACCGGGAATGAGGCCGGTACGCTGTCCCTGACCAAGGCAGAACACCAGAACCTTGCGATGGACATCAGTGCCGTCGGCGCCGGCAAGCTGAACTTGTCCCTGAACGGCTCCAAGGATTACAAATTCTCGGGTGACGTGGATGTCAACACCATCAATCATGCCACATCTTCGACCGTGTTCGTGGTGAACAATGGCGATGTGACGGCCGCTGGCAAGGTGCTGACGGGCCGCGTGGTTGTGGGAGAATCTTCCACCGAGACCCGTGCGGTGTTCACCCTGAGCGGAACGGATGCCATGCTGGTTACAAGCGGGGATGCCACCGAGCACACTTACGGCAACAAGGTGCAGGGATACGGCACCTTCAAGCTGGAGGGTGGAGCCACTCAGACCCTCACGGGAGACCTGACAGGGGACATCGGCTTCCAAGGCACCTTCTGGGCCGATGGCGCGGACAGCACCCTCACGTTGCAGAGCACGATTGCCGACAATGTGACGCTGAAGGCCACCAACGGAGGAGAAATCATCCTTAAGTCTGCCGCCAAGAAGGCTGAGGTGGACAACGGCACGTTCGATTTGCAGGCGAATGTCGAAACCTTGAACGTGAGCGGTGAGAGCAACACTCTCGACATGAACGGCGGCTCCGTGGCGAACATCAACCTTGGCGGCAACCTGACCGCCAATGGCGACTTGACGATACACTCCGGCAACACGGGCACTGTGGTGAACGCCGAGGCTGGCAAGAAACTGGCGGTGCTTGGTACGGCCAACGTGGACGAACGCGTGAAGTTCTCGGCGGCTCAGGGCAAGACCGTGGATGTGACCAACACGGGAGACAACAAAGCCGAGTACTCCTTGGAGAACGATAAGATGAACGTGCAGGCGCACACCCTGGAGGTGATTGACAACGAAAATGGTGTCACGATTTCCAACCTGCTTGTTGTTGACGAAATTGTGAACACCAGAGGCCAGGTGCTTACGCTTGACAATGTGGGTGACACTTTGGAGTTGCTCAACATGAACATTACGAATTCCACTGCGCAGGTCTACACAAATCTCGCGAAGGATACGGAAGCTACCGTTTCCATCAGCGATACGCTGACAGCCGGCGGCGGCACGCTGCTTGCCAACCTGACGATGGCGGACGGCTCCACGCTGGACGTGAAAGGCGGCAATACCATGGCTCTGACGCTGGGTAGCCAGTTCACCATTGCCAACGGAGCGCTGGTGAATCTGGACGGGGACACCCTGGCCGCCATTGCCGGCTTGGAGAACATCGGAGACAAGGTGATTCTGATCAAGCAGTACGGGGACCACGAACTGACCACCAACCTGGCGGATGGTGACTGGGCGCGCGCGCACTTCGACTTGAGCAGCATCACGGATGCCGACTACAAGATGTACGTGCAGGACGGCCAGATAGGCCTGGTGAAGAGCAGCATGGTTCCCGAACCGACGACCGGCACGCTGAGCCTGCTTGCGCTGATGGCGCTGGCTGCCCGTAGAAGGAGGCACTGACATACTTCGCCCCGGAGGATGCGCTCGCCGCGTCCGTAGGCCTCGGCGTAGCCTTGGCGAAGACGGGGCCGTAGGAAGTAAAGCGCAAAGGATTTCCAAGTCTCAGTTTTGTTTGTTTTGACTGTTTCTTGGTTTTCGTGAACGAAAGAGGGGCTGTCCGGAGCAATCCGGGCATCCTTTTTCGATTGCAGCATGGCTGCATGAGGGGGCGGTGGGTGACTCCGAGCGCATATCGGGCAACGGAAGGTAGGAGACGTCCGTGTCGCTGGTGCTTCACACGAGCGCCTTCGAGCAGCACAGTGGGTTCCAAGTGGCAGCACTGTTTTGAGCGGGTGACGCCTACAGTTTTCAGAATACTGTAGTCAAGAATTTTTTGCGAAAAATTTTCGGAGCGCGCGCGTATGCCTTGTAGTACAGCCAAATTCTGCGAGTCTGTTATCCGAGGTCTCCTTTAGTGGCTCAGGAATAGGCTGCTGCGATGTGTGTTGGATTTGAGATGGTTATGGGATTTTTTTAGCCTACAGTATTCTGAAAACTTATACTGCGCCTGCGTACACGGGCAGGAGGCTCGTGACGACACAATCAATCACAAAATCAAACATTATGAAAAAGACACTTATAACACTCATGGCCCTGAGCGGCGTGGCTTTGGGCGCAGCCGTGAATGTCAATGATGATGGTACTCTCTCCTCCTCTGGTTCCGACTTTGTCTATACGCGGACGACAGAAGGCACCTGGAAGTATCTTGAACGAGGCCAGACGAAGGGGGAATTGAAGGGACCGCAAGGTAGCTATTACCCAGCGAGCGCGGGCGATGGTGCTATCGTCGGCTATACCTATGACCCCGAAACTGGTAAATTCACGGCAGCTGATATTGCCACTAGCGTGTCCATCGGTGACATCGGAGCCAGCGTTTCATATTTTAGTGGAACAGTAACCCTTGGTGGAGGCGACATGAAGAGTTCAACAATGAATCTAGCCCCCAACACTACTCTCACATGTAGTGCCGATTTAGGTACAAAGCGTGATGTCACGATGGAATTCGGTGATTTGACAAACAGCTCTTCCAAATTTGTTCATAATAACCGGAACTTTTGGCTCAATGTAGACACTGCTATTACATTAAGTGGCTCGTATACTATGACTGAAGCGACTGTTGACTCGCGCGAATTGTTCTCGTATGTTGGACTTGCGGCTCAAGGCTACACGCTGACGTTTGTTAATGATTTTTCAGTCACAGACCGCTATGGCAACACCTTGGTTAATGCTGGTGTTATCGATAACTTGGAAAACTTGAAGGTTGGACAGGCAGCTCTCCTCTGGCAGAATGGTACTGTTTCGTTGGTAGCCATGGAAGGCGCAGCCCCCATCCCGGAACCGACCACTGGCACGCTGAGCCTGCTGGCGCTTGCCGGTCTGTGCATCCGCCGCAGGAAGTGAGGCGAAGAAGATTCCCAACTCAAAAAAGAAGTCGTAATCTCAATTGAGTTCGGTTGGGGCTGTCCGGAGCAATCCGGGCAGCCTTTTTCGATTGCAGGAAATCCGATTTGGCAAACTTTTGCTCCTGTGCGTTCGCCTTACGCTGCCGCCCTTCCCGCGTCGGAAAAATCGTGACATTTCAAGAAATGCCTTGACATGCCCAAGGCCTTGCCGTAGACTGCATGTCATCCTCATGAACATGCCTGCCAATTTGGTTGAGAGCCGCAAAATCATAGCTCGGAATTTCAAGAAGACATTCGGAGTTTCCATACAGAAGTGTATAGCGGAACCCGGACTGTTGTCGAGGTTGCGCAGCAACGCCCCTGTAACAGAAAAGGGCAAGCGGTCCGGGGAGCGCGGGAACTTTGGGCGTGGGTATCCTTTTTGGTCTGTAGAGCGCCCCAGTGCGGAGGAAGCCGATCGGAAGAATGTCGAAATCCTGAGCAAATGGTAGCTCCCCCGGCACCAGAAGAGCCCCTTTCCGATGAAAGGAACAGACTTTGCGCGAATGTGTTGCGGATGCTTCAGAAAGAAAGCGTGCAGCGCAGGCTGGCATCGCTCCTGAGCGCCTATTGGAATGACGTTCAGCCCATTGTCGTGGAAGCCACCGTTCAAAGCGCAGGAATACGCCCGGCGGGGGTTTCCCTTTGTGCTGGAACGCTTCCTTCCACTCACCATGCATGAACAAAGGCTCCGCTCGTACCTGTCCTCGCAGCGGGAGGAGGATTTTCATGAAGGTATGGTATCGTATGTCCAGGCAGACGCGCGCATATTCGGGAGCCTGTTATACCCGTTTCCCCCGGGCATTGCTCTGGACAACGGGAACACCCCCTCATCCGGGGACATTGGCTGATCGCGCCTGCGGATTGCGCTCGCCGCATCCGTATGCCTCGGCAGCTTGTCTCGGCGTAGCGCGCAGCGCGAAGACGGAAGCTTCAGCTAAGACGGGTCCGAGCGTTTTTATCCTTCGTGCAATGGAGGGGGGGGATCGATTTTCGCGAAATTCGCATCGCAATGAGCAGCAACGCCTTGGAAGGTGAAAAGAAACCATTGGGACACATGTGGAAAATATGTGGCCGGCAAGGTATTGAAGTTGACAAAAGCCGCTGCGTGTGGTACAGGGAACGCATGCCTGCCTCTTGTAAAGCGCATCATGTGCTCTCCTCGTTTTCTGTTCAAAATCTTGGCCCCGTCAAGCAGTTTTCCGCAGAAAAACTTGGCATGATCAATGTTTTTCTTGGTGAAATTCCGCCGGCAAGACCTACATGATGAAAATGCTCTATGCCGCTTGCAAGGTCATGGAAACATACAGGAAAGGAAAAAATGCGGATACCCTGCTTTCCTTGTTGGCAAACAAGCTTTATTGGACTTACCAGACTCCGGGATTGTCCAACATCGTGTCGCGTCACAGCCGTGGGGGTATGAAAGTCACGTGCAGAACATGCGGCGGCGACGATTTTGAACTCTCCCTCACAAACGGCGGAACCCTGCACGTGCCGGAACGAAAGGAACCGTTCAAGCGTGCCGGGATGAAAAGCAATTCCATTTTCCTTCCCGCAAAGGAAGTTCTCACCAGTTTTGATGTCATCGTCTCTTCTCGTGATGACAATCAGGAATTCGGTTTTGACGATACCTATTACGATTTGGCGAGAATTTTGCAGCGTCCCCCCAGCATGGGTAGAAATTTCCCCCATGTCGCCGAGGCCAGAGGCCTCATCAACGATATTTTTGGGGCCAAGGCAGCGTACGATGAACGCAGGAAGCGCTGGATGATTGCCAAGGGGAGGGATCGCCTGGAGGTCAGCGAGGCGTCGGAAGGCGTCAAGAAGCTTTCCATCCTGGATATCCTGCTGGGCAACCGCTACATTGGCCGCGGTTCCGTGATTTTCATTGACGAGCCAGAGTCCGCTCTCCATCCAGGTGCTGTCTCCAAATTCATGGATGCTATTCACCAGATGAGCAAGGACGGCATCCAGTTCGTCATGGCCACCCATTCCTATTTCGTCATCAAGAAGTTGGCCAATATCGCCACTCGTTTCAACATCGACATTCCCGTGTTCTCCTTCCAGGCCGATGTGGAGGGAAAACAGCTCCGGTGGGTAACGCAGAACATGAAAAACGGATTGCCGGACAATCCCATTGTCCGAGAATCTGTGAAACTTTATCAGGAAGACTTGGACCGCTGGATTTGACTATGACCAGAGACATTCGAGAGGAATCCGGCGTGATGCTGACCAGGAGGAGGGGCTTTCACCTGCTGAACCTGGAGGCGTTGCTCAAATGCCATCCTGTGGCTGATTGCCGGCAGCTCAAAACCCCGGAGCTGGCGCAGTGGGATGACGTCCAAATGTTCGTGCTTGAGGCCAAATCCTCATCGCCGAACCCCAACATGAATGCTCCCAGCGTGAAGTTGATGGCTGCGGCTGAGGCGGAAAAATGCCGTCTCCTTTCCAACTTTGAGCAATACCGCAGCAACCTGTACGCAAAATTCATCTCCGCCCTGGTTTGCATGGGGGAGGACGGCAAGCATGCTGTCTTGCAATCTCACCATGACCTGAAAGCCTACGTTGATGACGAGTCCGGGCTCACCAAACTCCATCTCTCAAAGCTTCAGAGCGTCCTGCTGCTTGTCCTTATCCCCGGCATGCCCAATGAATACCTACAGCCCATGCAAGACCGCCTCTATGATCACCCCCTCATGACCAAAATAAAGGCGCTTTTGCCATCCTGCGCTGTCAGAGTCATCAACTCTGACAGCGCCACCCGCCTGAAATTGGCAAGGTGCCTCTGATTTCCTCATCTCCCGGAACCGCGCATCTATCCCCAGCCGCAAGGCGCACCATGCCTCATCCCTCCGCTGGCACGTCGTCCTCCCTACCCATCACCCCGCCTACCGGTGACAGAAGTGACGGGTTTTTCCGACTTGTGCTGAGCAGTGGAGCCGAACATAACCCTCCCTGCGGGGGTGACACACATTTTTCCCCTTCCTCAAGGTTGGGCAACGAGCCCGGCGAGTTTCCGGGGTGCAGGAACAAAGTGCTGCGGGTGTGCTGTTTCTATTGCTGATAGTCAGTGCTTCTGGCGTATCGTGTTGGTAATTAGTTGTCAGGTGTGGGCGGCGGCCTACAGTATTACGAATACTGTATGCATGAAAGCAGTCGATTTCCCTACGGAATTATGCGAATTCGCAATAGCCCGGCTGCTCTGGAATGTGGTTAGGAAAAGTTAAGCAACTGCCTAAACTGCATATTTTTGTGTCTTTTTC
>JAZLFB010000242.1:0-3119 GCA_045615585.1 Akkermansia sp. | reverse complement strand
ATCGGCTGTGGCCGTGCTGCCGTTGTACACACCCAGCGTGGCATTGGCGCCTATGGTCACGTCTTTCACATCCACGCTGGCGGCGTTCAGGATGTTGAGCACGCCCGCCTCCACATCCACAGAGCCGTGGAAGCCGGACATATCACCGGTAAATGCCTGTGTTGCAGTTCCAGTCTTCTCGATATCGATGGCAGATCCTATCTTCACGGCGGAGCTGTATCCGTCCTTGGCATTGCCATCCAGCACCAGTTTTGCGCGCTCGCCTGCAGCATCACCCTTGGATACGCTCCATTTGCGGCTGTCTGTCACGGTGTCGGCGGCTGCATCATTGATGCCGCCCATGTGAACCTCAGCGGTGTTCAGAACCACATTGTTGGTCATGGTCTTGCCCGCATGAGTAACCGTGGCGTTCTCCAACTGCACATCCACACCGCTGAACATGTTTCCGTTGTTGAACTTGTAGTTCACGGTGCGCGAGCCGCTCGTGTCGGTGTTGTCGCCGACCTTCAACACAACTTCACTGCCGGCAAAGCTGCCGGAATCTGCCGTTCCCAGATTCCATGTAGCAGCACTGGAGCTGTGATTGCTGAACAAGCTCATTGAGGAATCCGCCGCGCCGGTCACGTTTTCCAAGGAAAGCGTGCCGCAATGATTGGTATTCTCAATAGATGCGGATGCTCCAGCCAGATTCACCGTCCCCAGGTTATACTGCTTGCCGACAGTGAGAGCATACAGGGAAAGGGTCTTCCCGTCTGCAATGGAAACAGAGCCCAGGTTATCCAAGCCATTGTGGTTTGCCGTGTTGTCACCCTTGATGGTGAGGTTCTCGTCCACCTGCAGCAGGGCATTGGCTGCCACGGTAACATTGCCCGTGCCCAAAGCCGTTGCATGGCTTGTTGTCACCGTACCGGCATCAATGGAGGTGCCGCCTGAATAGGTATTGGCCCCCTTTACCAACATAGTGCCTTCTCCGGCCTTCACCAGCTTGCCGCTGCCGCCCATCTGCTTGGTGAGCGTGATGGTGCGTCCCTGCGCTGCTTCAAAAGTTGTACCGTCGGAAGCATTGGTCAGATTGACTGTGTTCACACTGTTCTGCAGTTCCCAATCCACGGTGGTGGCCGTCAGGGTGGCATCCGCCAGATTGAGCGTGCTGTTCGAGCCTGCGCGCTTCTTGATACCTGTATTTGAAGTGATGTTGATGGTCACCCCACCCTGCACGGTGGTGGTGGTACCGTTGGAGATATTCAGGCCAGTGGTGTTGATGATACCCGCTCCCTTGATGGAGCTGTTGCCGGGACCGTCATAGCTGATAACACCGGCCAAATCCAGCGTGCCGTTGACCTCCAGGCCGCCGCCATTCAGGTTCCAGCCGCCGTTGATTGTGGCGTGGATGTTGTCGTTGCCCAAATCACTACCGGTGCCGTGTACCGTCACGTTCTCATCCACTATCAACCACCGCTCCCCGTTGGAGGGGGCAATGTTGAACGTATCGAAGCTGTATGTATTCTTGGCGCCGGGGGTGGTGCCGGCAGAGAAGCGAATCTTGGTTGCACCGTTGGTCACAATATCGCCAATGGAACCCTCTCCGCCGTTGAAAACAATAGTGCCGTTGCCATCACCCGCTGTAGTCAGCCCGCCAACATTCACCACTCCGGAGAATATGAGGTCCTGATTCCCGTCCGTCTTGGTCAGGGTATAATTGGCACCGGTCACATTGCCGCTGATGGTGGCTGACGAATGGTTGGAAGAGCCGTACACCCGCACCGTGGCGTTGCCGTCCAGTACAATGTCGTTGGTGAATACGGCGTCATCCTTGGTGCCGGCATTCGATCCAAACCAGAGTTGCGTGCCGCTCGCCAGGTGCAGGGTCTGCTCGCCCAGCTCACTGCGGTATGAGATATAGCCGGAGCGGAGCTCCAGCGAGCCGGTGGAACCGGCATCCATGGTCAACACGTTGTCGCCATTACCCATGGCCACGGAAACCGTTCCGCCTGCGTTGGCAAGGTTGGCAAGGTCGGGAGTGGTGCCGCTCAGTTGCGTATCGAGCTTCAAGGTCACATCCTCACCCACGCTGAGCTTGCCGTCGAGCGTAAGGTTGGTCACGGTCAGAGTATGGGGGCCTTCACCGCCTTGCAGTAGATTGGCCGCACCCTCGCCGCATGTAACAGTCAAATCAGGCAAGGAGGCCGTTGCGTCAACCGCCAGCTTGGAACCGTTGGCCACCAGGTGCACCTTGTTCAGCTGCCCCCCTCCCCGGCAGAGACCTCGATAGCGTGGCTCAGGCTTTCAGGCGTATCGGTGGCCACGTTCACATGGAAGGTGCTGTAGTCCTCCACGTATGCCGTAAACACACCGTATTCTATCTTGCCTTCCATCCCCTTATAGGTGACAGTGCCACGGAAATCAATCGGAGTTCCTATTTCCGGGTCATATTCCATTGTAAAGACCGTCACGTCCATACCGATGAAGAAGCCGTTGTTGTACACGTCTTGCTCACCTTCTGCATAGTAGAACTCGGCACCGGACAAGTTGTCCAGCTTCACATTGCCGAGGATGGTATATTCCTCAACGCCAGTGATATCGAACGCCTCGGTCACGGACACAGTGGAATCCTCCGAACCCAGAATCATCGTGCCGAACAGGTCACCGCCATTGATAACTACATTGCCGGTGATGGCAGCCTCGTCTGCACCTGCCAGCGTGGCGTGATCCAGCTTCACAGTACCCGCATTGGAGATTTCCCCCAGAAGATATGTCATGCCCTCGCCGGCAAGCACCCCCGTGGCACCAGCGTCAACCGTTCCTGAAGCAATCTCAAGGTATCCGCTATTGGTTACAGTGCCGTTCAATGCCAGCGTATCTGTGATGGTGGTGGAGCAATTCTCATCAAAGCTCACGCTTGCCCCCTCTTTTATGGTGACGTTGGCGAACTCCTGCGCGTATTCGCCACTACTGCTAATAGCCACAACAGCACCGCTGGCAAATGTTGCACCGCCAGCTACGATGTCATCGGTCAAGGTTACAGAAGCGGAACCGGAAGCAAAGAAGACATCGGCCCCCTTCGTGAATGAGTTGCTTCCCGCCTGGCCGCCTTCGGTGTGCCAGTTGCAATCCTTTGT
>JAZLFB010000241.1:0-23528 GCA_045615585.1 Akkermansia sp. | reverse complement strand
GCGTGGCGGTCAGCACGGGCCACGCGATAAGCGCGCCGATGAGCACCGTGAGCATGGAGGAAAACCACACCAGATTGCGGCGCGGACCGATAACGCACACAAACTCCGTAAACAGCCACGGCAGCACCCACAGGTAGCCGCGCAGGTGGTAGAGGGTCATTCCCTCCTCCCACTCGCGGGCGGAGTCGGGGGCAACCACCCCGTAAGAAAGAACGTAGAGCAGCGCATACGCACCCGCCAGCGCAAAGGGCATGCGGAAAACGATGGCCAGAATTCGGAGAACGCGGAAGAACATAAAAACCGTGGGGGGTAAAAAGGCGTTACGCCATTTCGCGGTCCATGCGGCGGATGTCCTCGCCGATAAGCCCCTTGGTGCAGGCAATGTTCAGCAGGTGTTCCTCCACATCGGGGGCAGGGGACATGCACTTGCGGGGCAAATCCTGCGTCAGCAGCTCCAACCCGCAGGCGTTGTGCAGCGCCATGGTGGTTTCAATGTAGCGCATGCTGGTCGGCTCATCGAGAATGAAGTTAAGCGGGCGCTTCTTGTTCAGCACGCGGTCTTCGGGAATCATGGAGCCGTATTCGTCATCCACACCCATGTTGGCCAGCAGCACGGGGGAATTGGTGATGGCGGCGGCGTTCAACTGGCGGCGCAGGGCGCTGATATGCCCCGTGGCCGTAACCGTGCACCAAGAGTGCAGAATCGCCTCGTTCAGCGCGGCGTTGTCGTTGGCATCCACAAAAGAGAATTCGCCCGGCAGCTCGCCCGACTTGTCCACAAGGTCGGCAATCGTCACCTTCATTCCCTTTTCGCGGGCGTAGAAGGCAATGCCGCGCCCCACCTTGCCGTAGCCGATAACCAACAGGCGGCGATTCGCCACGCTGCGATGCCCCAGCTTTTCGAGCGCGCGGAAGAAGCCGTCACCCGTACCCAGCACGGTTTCAATGCACTTGATGCGGCTGCTGTCTGCCACAAACACGCGGCGGCGGGCATGTTGGTAACGCTCTACCCCGCTGCGGGTCAGCTCGCAGAAGCCCAGCGTGGGGTTCAGGCGGCAGAACTGCCCCGCGCAGTCCAGCACAATATCAAAGAAATCATCACCCTTGCGGGCATAACGGATGCCGAAATCGGCCACCGCGCGCATCATGGCGGGGTCACCGGGCAGGGTGTTGCGGACAGGCACATACACCTCTGCCCCGCCGGCCAGCAGCGCCATCAGTTTACCCAGCGTGTTGCGGTACAGCGGGGTGGCATCCAGCACGCGCAGCCCCTCCAGCGGGCGCGTCTTCGCCCATTCCTCCGCTTGGTGGAGAAGCGTGGGCCATTCTTCGGGGCGGTAGAAGCCTTTTAAGTATTCGGCAATGCGTGCGGCGTTTTCGTTCATTGCCTTTTAGTTTAGACCTCCCTGCCCGAAAATCAAGCCAAAAGTGGGTTCGTAAAGGGGGAAAACAAAGAACGCCCCGCTGCGGACAGCGGAGCGTTCTTTGAAAAACTTCCCGGACGCGGGGGTTAGGCCTCAGCGGGGGCGGGAGTCACGGCAGCGGCCGGAATCTCCTCCTTGTTGGTGAAGTGCCACTTGACCTTGTTACGCTTGTTGGCGGAACGAGCCTTGCGACGCTTCTCATCCATGGGGCTTTCAAAAGCGCGACGACGGCGCATTTCTTCCAGAATGCCCTCGGTGTCGAGCTTAGTCTTGAGACGCTTCAGAGCGCGATCGATGGGTTCACCTTTACGTACGGTTACGGAACGCATGATTGTATAGTGTTGTTTACTTGATTTGTCCGGGAACGGCGAGAGAATCTACCCCAAATGGGAGACAGTGTCAAGTTTTTTGTCGTTTGTTTTGTAAAAAAATCAGTCAGCGGCTTGCGGAAGGGGTGTTTTTTTGCTAACCTAGTGCGCGTGAAGATTGATGTGAACAGCACGCAGACGGACTTGGAAAATCTGAACAACGCCGCCCTGCGCCGCGAGTTGGTGAAGGGTACGCCGTTGAATCTGCGCTCCTTCCTGCGCTATGCGGTGCTGTTCCTTATTTTCCCCGGCATGGTGTTCGGTTTCCGCATCGGGCTGCTGGTGACGGCTGCCTTTGCCGCCGTGTTGGTGGGGATTCTGCTGTTCGGCACCCAAGCGGCTTCCGCCGTGGCTATTTACAGCTGGTTGGGGGTGGGGCTGGTCGTGTTGCTGTTGGTGAGTATAGGCGTGTTTCGCAAGGCCCGCCGCACCGTGGCACAGCGCCGCCGCTGCCGCCCCGCCAAGCCCGGTTTGAAACACCCTCTCACCAACCCCGACCGCCACACGCTGACGTGGAGCCGCGATGCCAAGGGCGAGTTCTGGATTGCCCGCCTGACCCTGCGCGCCACGGCAGAGGGATTGCACGCGGTGCTGTTCAGTATCCCGCAGTATGACGGCCGCAAAATCATCACAGGCGGGGTGACGGGTACCAACATCATACAGAGCGGCGGCAAGCCCGGCGGCGTGTTCAACGCGCTCATCCTTTACCGCCTTGCCAAAGGCAACCACGAGCTGACGTGGGCGGTGCCTGCGGGGGAAAAATCCGCCCCTGTGGCGGAGGTGACGCTGCTCAACCGCCTGTCCTGAGCCGTCTTTTTGCGCGTCAGCCCGCGTTTCTTCTGCGTTTTCGCTTGCAAGCGCGCGTAATTCGGGTAGAATAAAACGCGTTATGGCAGACCGTACACAGACTGACCCCGTTCGTATGGAGAAAATTGTGAGCCTTTGCAAGCGCAAGGGTTTTATCTTCCAATCCGCTGAAATTTACGGCGGCCTCAATGGCTGCTGGGACTACGGTCCCCTTGGTGCCGAGCTGAAGCGCAACTTGAAGGATTACTGGTGGCGCGTCAACGTGCAGGAACGCCCCGACATTGTGGGCATGGACGGCGCCATTCTGACGCACAACTCCGTGCTGACGGCTTCCGGCCACGTGGGCGGCTTTACCGACCCGCTGTGCGACTGCCTGCTCTCGAAGGAGCGTCTGCGCGCCGACCAAATCCCCGCGCAGAGCGGCGTGGCGTTCTGGTGGAAGGGTGCCGCCGCCAAGGACGGCAGCTGGAGCACGAAGAAGGAATTCTCCATGCTCGTTCCCACCGCCGGTGAGAAAGATGCCAAGGCCGCCCGCAAGGGTGCTTTGCAGTACTACAGCCAGATTTCCGGCAAGAACCTGCCCGCCGCCGACATTGAGCTGCAGGAGGAAACGACCGAGGAAGTGACCGACACTGTGCGTTACAACCCTGCCAACGGCTCGCTGGTGACGGAGGCTCGCTCCTTCAACCTGATGTTCAAGACCACCATCGGTGCCGCGGCGGATGAATCCGACCCCAACACCATCGGTTGGCTGCGCCCCGAAACGGCACAGAGCATTTTCTGCCAGTACAAGAACATTTTGGATTCTTCCCGCATGAAGATTCCGTTCGGCATTGCGCAGATTGGTAAATCCTTCCGTAACGAAATCAACCCCCGCAACTTCACGTTCCGCTCCCGCGAGTTCGAGCAGATGGAAATTGAGTACTTCTGCCGCGCCGAGGACGGGCTTGCCCTGACGGATGAGTGGCTGGAACGCTGCCTGGTGTTCTATGAAAATATCGGCATTCCCCGCGACAAGATTCACATTCTCGATGTGCCGGACGGTGAGCGCGCGTTCTACTCCAAGAAGACTTACGACTTGGAATACCAGTTCCCCTTCGGTATTCAGGAGTTGCAGGGCATTGCCTACCGCACGGATTACGACCTCGGCCGCCACGGCGAGGGCAGCGGCAAGCCCATGGAGTACTTCGATGAAGCCACCCGCGAGAAGTTCATCCCGCATGTGGTGGAACCCTCTGCCGGCTGCGACCGCACGGTGCTCGCCGTGCTCTGCGAGGCTTACGACGAGGAAGAACTGGGCAAGGACGGCAAGAGCGACGTGCGCGTTGTGATGCACTTCCACCCCCGCATGGCTCCCATTAAGGCTGCCATCTTCCCCCTGCTCAAGAAGAACGAGGAGCAGGTGCGTATCGCCCACGAGATTGAGGCCGAGCTGCGCCCCTTCATGAACGTGTTCTACGATGAGGGCGGTGCCGTGGGTCGCCGCTACCGCCGCATGGATGAAGTGGGTACGCCCTTCTGCATCACGGTGGACTTCGGTACGCTGGGTGAGGAAGGCGAGGAGAGCAAGGGTACGGTCACCATCCGCCACCGCGATTCCATGGAACAGGAACGCGTGAAGATTGAGGACATCCTGCCCTGGCTGCTTAAGCGCATCCACTAAACAGGGGTTTACCTTTGAAAACACAGGGCGGGGCAACCGATAAGGCTGCCCCGCCTTTGTTGTGTGACGTTCGGTGCGAAAAAAGACTGCTCAGAGCGACTATGAAAAGATTCCGAGGCAGAAGAGGGGGCTTCATGACTAAATTTTTTTTAATCCGTTCACTTTGTGAGTGACTTCACGCGCGGTATCTGCTAATATGGCGGCACTTGCTATGAAGCACTCCTTTTCCCGTACTGTACTCTTCTCTCTCCTTGCCTCTATGGCTCTGCCCCTTGCTGCTCAACAGGGGGACCCCGCCGCGCGTGAGACGGCCCGCCGACAGGCGGCTTTGCGTGATGCCATGCAGCAGGTTCAGGAAGCCCGTACCCTTTACAGCGAAAAGAAATACAGCGATGCTGTAGAACATTACCGCAACGCCCTTGCCGTGCTGCCCAAAGCCCCTGCTACGGAAAAGCAACTGGCGTTCATTAAAGACAGCCTTGCCGATGCCCTGATTGCCAAGGGGATGGATTACCGCAGCGTCGGTCGCTACGAGGAAGCCGTGGCTTTCATGAAGGAAGCCGTGGCGCTCTCCCCCGACAACACGCGCGCCAAGGATGAATTGCTGCGTACGCAGGACCCCGTGCGCCACAACCCCGCGCTGACCCCGCAGCACATCGGCAACGTGGCCGAGGTGGAGCGCCTGTTGCAGCAGGGCTATGGCGAGCTGGACTTGGGTAACTACGACAAAGCCGATGAGATTTTCCGCAGCGTGGCGAAGTATGATGCTTACAACACCGCCGCCATGCGCGGGTTGGAAGCCGTGAGCAAGCGCCGCATGAGCGCCCTCAAATCCGCCCACGATGCCACCCGCGCCAAGGCGTTGGAGGAAGTGGATGCCACATGGCACCCCGGTGCGCAGACGGATGATTTGGATGACAGCGTGCCCGCCGCCGTGGCGCAGAGCGGGGATGCCGTGCCGGAGGATTTGGAAGCCGAAAACCGCATTGCCGCCGCCTTGCAGGATATGGTGATGCCGCAGATTACCTTTGATGATGCCTCGGTGATGGATGTGATGGAGGCTCTGCAAGCCCAGATTACCCGCTTTGAACAGAACGGTAAGGGGGCAGGACGCCACATCAACCTGACCTCCAACTTCGGCACGGTGGATTCCGAGGGCTACAAGGCCATCATGGCACGCACCGTGCGTCTGAGCCTGAACGATGTCTCCGTGAAGGACGTGCTGGACATGCTCGCCAAGCAGCTGGGTATCACCTACTACGTCTCTTCTATCGGGGTGGAACTTTCCTACTCCGGCAAGGACTTTGGTCCCATGGTGGAGCGCATCTATACCGTTTCTCCCCACTTCTTCGATGTGCAGAAAGAAGAGGGCGGGGATGACGATGAGGACGATTTTAACTCCTCTTCTTCCCGCATGGTGGTGCGCCGCGTGAACCCCGTGACTGCGCTTAAGGAAATGGGTATCTCCTTCCCGCAGGGGTCCAACGCCCGCTACGATGCCGCTTCCCGCAAGCTGACCGTATTGAACACCCCCTACAACCAGGAGGAAATTGCGGGCTTGGTGAATGTGCCGATTGATTCCACCGACCGCGCCGTGGTGCTCAACGTGATGGGTATCGAGGTGTCGCAGGACGACTTGGAAGCCCTTGGCTATGAATGGTTGGTGAATCTTGACCTGACCGACCGCCTGAACGCGGGCGGCGTGGCCGACATGGTGTCCGATGCCGCCATGCCTATCACGGGCGGCATCCCCGCTCAGTCCCGCAGCATGACGGACGGCTTGCGCGCCCCCGGTGCGCTGCACACGGCCTCCACCAACATTGATAAGCTGATTTCCAGCGGTGCCGCAGGCAACTTTGCGGATTCCATGAGCGGTGTGCAACAGGCGCCCGGCATCTTCGCCCTGCGCGGCGTGTGGGCCGTGGGTGATGTGTCCGTTATCATGCGCGGTCTTTCCCAGAAGAAAGGCGCGGATATCCTGTACAACCCGCGCCTTATCCTGACCCCCGGCATGGATGAACAGGTGATTTTCGCCAACGTGCGCGAAATGTACTACCCCGAAACCTACGCCGAGCCGCAGATTTCCTCCAGCTCGTTCAATTTCGGTAACAATAACAACAACGGCAACGGTAACAACCGCAACGGCTACTCCACCACCGCCACGGCGGCTCACCCGGAGGAGTTTACGCGCTTCGGCATGTCTGAGGACGGCGTGGGCGGTATCGGTACCGTGTTGCAGGTACACCAAGCCGAGGTGGCGCAGGACGGTCAGCATGTGACCCTTGCCATGACCGTGACGGTGAACGAGTTTGAGGGCTTTGTGAACTGGGGTACGCCCATCAAGTCCTTCCTCTTCAACCCGCTGGACGGCAATAAGAGCACCACGGAAATTATTCTCAGCGACAACAAGATTCTGAAGCCTGTCTTTAAGCGCCACATGGAAAACACCAAGATTACCGTGGCTCCCGGTGCCGTGTTGGTGATGGGCGGCTTGCAGGAAGCCTCTGTGGTGCGTTACGAGGACAAGCTGCCCGTGATGGGTGATTTGCCGCTGGTGGGGCGCTTCTTCCGCTCTTCGGGCGAGGAGAAAGTGCGTAAAGCCTTCCTTTTCTTTGCTAAGGTTGATTTGGTTGACCCGTCGGGCAAGGACCCGCGTTCCGGCATCCGCCCCTCGGATAAGGACGAAATTTAAGCAGACAGAAACATGGGTAAGTACGACGATAAGTATAATGAGGCGGGTGAAGAACAGACCCACGTTCGCAGCATTATCAATCAGCTGAACGAGGACCACCCCTCTAAGGAGAAAAAGCGCGAGGTGGTGACCCGCCCCGACGGAACCAAGGTGATTCGCGTCACCAAGAAGCGCCGCGTTACCGTCAGCGAGTCGGAGAAGAACCGCCGCAGCCGCCACTCTTTTGTGATGGGCTTGCTGGTGGCTTTCCTGTGCCTGTTGGGCATGGGGGCGTTCTTCGGCTTCCGCATGTCCGTCATGTCGGGTGATGCCTTCCTGACCGAAGGTGTGGAGCAGCTGAAACAGGCTTGGGGTGCCACCGATATCCGCGTGAGCGGCAAGGGGGTGGACGGCGGCGAATTCCGCCTGAGTACGCTCGTGGCCGAGTTCCCTGAAAGTTCTCTCATTGAGCGTGTGGAGATTACCGACATCAGCGCCGATTTGGATTCCATGAGCTTCTTCACCAAGAAGCTGGTGGGTGACATCATGAAGATGGGGCGTGTAGAAGTACGTCTGCGTGCCGATGCCCGCAGCTTTGCCATGCCCCGCTTCAAGGGGGGCGATTTGTGGAGCTTCCGCCGCGTTGAGTGCGCCGAGTTCGGTATGAAGATGGGCGAATCGTTGCAGGATTCCCCCGTCACCATCCGCAACTGCAAGGCTTACATGTACTACCCCCGCGAGGGCGAAAAAGACACCTGCGTGCTGGATATCAGCGGTGGTTCCCTGCAACTGGCGGGGTGGAAGACTATCTACGTGAAGGAAGGCCGTTTCACCTTCTCCCCCATAGCGGTAGAGGATTTCTCTGTCAAGGGCAGCACCGACCGCCCCACCGAGACAGCGGAAACCAACCACACCGAGCTGTTGATTTTCGGTCGCTTGGGTGACGGCGATAAACTGGCGGGTCCTTTCTCGCTGGATGTGGACAACATCGACTTCTCCGACCTGTCGGATAACCGATTCTCTCAGTTCTTTGCCGCTCGCACAGAGTCTGTCGGACGTGAAAAAGCCAAGGCGCATATCGAGCTGCCCTTGGATCGCAAGGCTCCGCAGTTCAGCGGCGAGTTTGCCGTGAAGGGTGTTTCCGTCACGGGTATGGCCGCCCAGACGCTCATGACGGAGCACATTGACCCCATGAAGCGCCGCATGTACCTGCCGCCCCGCGTGAGCCGCGGCATGGTCGCCCTTTCGCATGAGGGTGATGCCTCCACCCTCACCCTGCCCGAAGATGCCGTGGTGGAGCGCGATCTGATTGCCATTCAGGGTAAGGTGACGGTGAACGGTGCCAACGAAATCAGCGGTAATCTGGACTATGCGCTGCCTGTGCTGCTGACGCATGTGGAATACACGGATGCCATTTCCGACCCCATCTTCCAAGATGTCGCCACCAACGCATGGCTGCGTACCACGGTGTCCGGCATGGCCAATCATCCAACGGACAACAGCTCGGAGATTGAAGCCAAGGCTGAGGAAGCCCGCAAGAGCCGCCCCGCGCGCATCCCCTTCAGCGAGATTGATGTGGAGCGCATGGCCGACCAGATGCGCCGCGAAAAGATGAAGGATGTCGACCCCTTCGCCCCGCAGGGCAACACGCCCCCCGCCCCCGCAGGAGACACGAACAGCACCGCCCCGCAGCGTAACGACGACCCCTTCGGCGATAAGCCCGCCAACGATGATCCCTTTGCCCTGCCGACTCCCTTCTGATGCGGGGGCAGGGCAGGGTGTACACCGCAAATAATCATGGCCGGAAGAACGAAAAGCTCGGAACTGCGCTCCAAATGGTGGTCCCGCCCCGCGGGGCATCTGATTTGGTTCCTTATCACCGCCGTGTGCTTTACCCTGCGTAAGCACACCATTATCGAGACGCCCGACCCTGAAAAGCCTGCAGGCAGCGAGCCTGTGATTGTGGCGATATGGCACAACCGCATTTTTGTTCCCTGCTACGTGTATAAGTACATCATCAAGGGTAAAACGGGCATGAGCATGCTCACCAGTGCCAGCAAAGACGGCGCTATTCTCGGCACTGTGGCACAGGACTACGGCATGCGTGCCGTGCGCGGCAGCAGCGGTCGCCGCGGGGTGGGCGGTTTCCTGGACATGCTGCGCGAGGTGCGCGACGGCTACTGCATGTGCATCACCCCCGACGGTCCCAAGGGACCGCGCTACAAGAGCCATCCCGGTGTTATCAAACTCGCCTCCGTCAGTGGCGTACCCATCGTTCCCGTGGCCATCGACTACGCCAACTGCTGGCGGTTGAAGTCGTGGGACGGCTTTGCCATCCCGAAACCCTTCTCCCGCGTCAATCTGCGTTGGGGTACACCCATCATCGTGCCGCCCGACTTGGACGATGCGGGCATTCAGGAATATGCCGACAAGCTGGACAAAGTCTTAGCCGTCGGTCGCCCCGACTTTGAACCCCTTGTGTAATCCCTGCGCCGCAGGCGCACAAACTTTCAAATTATCAATTTTAAATAGCATGTCTACGCCTCTTCTCATTAACGGTAAAGATGTAGCAGCCCGCGTGCGCGAGGGCTTGCTGACCGAAATCGCTGAACTCAAGGCCGCGGGGCATACCCCCGGTTTGGCTGTCGTGCTGGTGGGTGAAGACCCCGCCTCGCAGGTCTATGTGGCTTCTAAAGTGAAAGCCTGTGCTGAGCTTGGCATCTACTCCCAGAAATGGGCGCTGCCCGCCGAAACCACGCAGGAAGAGCTGGTGGACCTCATCCATAAACTCAATGCAGATGACCGCATTCACGGCATTTTGGTGCAAAGCCCGCCCCCGCCCCATATCGATGAAGAAGCCGTTATTCTCAACATTGACCCCCGCAAAGATGTGGACGGCTTCCACCCCGTGAACGTTGCCAAACTGGTGCTGGAGGACGAGACAGGCTTTGTACCCTGCACACCGCTGGGCTGCATGGAAATGCTGAAAGCCTACGGGCTGGAAACCAAGGGCAAGCACGCTGTTGTCATCGGTCGCAGCATGATTGTCGGCAAGCCCATGGCGCACCTGTTGGTCAGCAAGAAAGCCAATGCCACCGTTACCATTGCCCACTCCCGCACGCACGACCTGCCCGCCCTCTGCCGTCAGGCTGATATCGTGGTCGCCGCCGTCGGTCGTCCTGAGATGGTGACGGCGGACTACATTAAAGATGGTGCTGTGGTGTTGGATGTCGGTATCAACCGCATCGAGGACGCTACCCGCCCCCGCGGCTATCGTATAGTCGGCGATGTTGACTTCAACGGTGTCAAAGATAAATGCACCGCTATCACCCCTGTACCCGGTGGCGTCGGTCCTATGACCATCGCCATGCTCATGTCCAACACCGTCAAGGCGTGTCGTCAGCTCATCCGTTAAGCCGCGCAGCCTTCGGGTTGCTTCTGTTGCTCTCTCTTGTCGGTTGTGAAACCCAAGAGACGGGGCGTGCCGTTATCTATACCCGCGACAAACTGCCCGAAGCGCAGCGCGTTGTTTACATCGGTCCCACGCTGAACACCAACCCGTATGTGTGGCGTGATGAGGCATTGCTGAAACGCGGCGGCAAAGCGCGCGTGAGCATCTCGTTGGCTCTTCAGCGCGGCGTCTTGTATTTGGATGACCAAGAGGCCATGCGTTTCCCTGTCTGCACCGGGCGCGATGACAGCACCCCGCGCGGCACCTTTACCGTGTTGGAAAAAGACGTACACCACCGCTCCAATATCTATCATGTAGCCATGCCGTATTTCATGCGCCTTACATGGGGCGGTGTCGGGCTGCATGTTGGTGAGGTCTTCAACGCTCCCGTTTCCCACGGCTGCATTCGCCTCACCCGCGAAGCCTGTATACCCCTTTACCGCCATCTCCCCGTAGGCGGCACGGTAGAAATTGAATAGCGCCTGAATTGACAATACGCTTGCACGGCGGGCGGGGAAGGGGTATAATGCCCCGCGTTATGAAACAGTACGCACAGCAACTTCTGCGTTACCCCGAAATGGGGATTTCCCTCGATTTTTCCAAGCTCCCCCTCACGGATGCGTTCCTGACGGAGATGAAGCCCCTCATCGACCGCGCCTACAGCGATATTGCCGCGCTGGAGAGCGGCGTGATTGCCAACCCCGATGAAAACCGCATGGTGGGTCACTACTGGCTGCGTAACAGCGCCATTGCCCCCACGGCAGAGCTGAAAGCCAAGATTGACGGCCCCCTTGCCGACCTGAAAGCCTTTGCGGCGGATGTCATCGGCGGTAAGATTCTCGCCCCCAACGGCAAGAAGTACAGCACCTGCCTTGTCATCGGTATCGGCGGTTCCGCCCTCGGTCCCGAACTGGTGGCCGATGCGCTGCCCGCAGACGGTCTGACGATGCGTTTCCTTGACAACACCGACCCCGACGGCATGTACCGCGTGCTGGACTCTCTGCCCCTGACGGAGACGCTGGCGGTGGTGATTTCCAAGAGCGGCGGCACGCCCGAAACCCGCAACGGCATGGTGTGCGCCCAAGCCTACTTCACCGCCAATGGGGTCGATTTCGCCAAGCAGGCCGTGGCTGTGACGGGGGTGGATTCCAAGCTCGACAAGGTGGCTGTGGCCGAGGGCTGGGTGAAGCGCTTCCCCATGGAAGACTGGGTGGGCGGTCGTACCTCCGAAACGTCCGTGGTGGGTCTGGTGCCCGCTTCGTTGCAGGGTGTGGATATCGACAACCTGTTGAAGGGTGCCGCCGATATGGATGCCAAGACCCGCGTGGCCGATACCGCCGCCAACGCCGCCATGAAGCTGGCTTTGGCTTGGTACGCCGCGGGCGAGGGCAAGGGTAAGAAGGACATGGTGGTGCTGCCCTACAAGGACAGCCTCGTGCTCTTCTCCAAGTACCTCCAGCAGCTCATCATGGAATCCTTGGGTAAGGAGCTTGACCTTGACGGTAACAAGGTGAACCAGGGTATCTCCGTGTACGGCAACAAGGGCTCGACCGACCAGCACGCCTATGTGCAGCAGCTGCGCGACGGTCTGAACAACTTCTTTGTGACCTTTATCGAGGTGCGTCAGGCCCCCACCGACAAGGTGGAGGTGGAACCCGGCTTCACGGCGGGTGACTACCTGCAGGGCTTCCTGCGCGGTACGCGCAAGGCCTTGGCCGAGAGCGGTCGTCAGAGCATCACCATCTCCATCCCCACGGTGAACGCCTACACGCTGGGTATGCTGATTGCCCTGTTTGAGCGTGCCGTCAGCTTCTACGCCAGCCTGATTCACATCAACGCTTACCACCAGCCCGGTGTGCAGGCGGGCAAGCTGGCCGCCAACGTGTTCCTGAAGCTGTTGGCCGATGCCGAAGCCGCCCTCACCTCCACGCCCGCCAAGGCAACGGATATCGCCGCCAAGGTCGGTGCCGATGCCGAGGACACCTACCACGCCCTTGTGCACATTGCCGAATCCGGCAAGGCTACGTGGACGCTGGGCGACTGCCCCTGCTGCGATACCTTCTGCAAGTAAACGGCAGACTCGCCGATGCTTTTTCAGCCGCGCTCTTTCGGGGGCGCGGCTTTTCTTTCTTCTTGAAACGCGGCGGCGCGTGTGGTAAAAAGGCGGGTAGTTATGCGTCCTGTCGTTTACCAGCTCTTTGTCCGCCACTTTTCTAATTTTTCGCAGGGCAATGTGCCGTGGGGAACGATAGAGGAGAACGGCTGCGGCACCTTTAACGGCGTGACGGAAAAAGCCCTGCGCGAGCTGGCAAAGATGGGCGTGACGCACCTGTGGCTGACGGGCGTGCTGTGCCATGCCACGCAGACGGCGCATGAGGGCATCCCTGCCGACCCCGCCGCCGTGGTGAAAGGACGCGCGGGCAGCCCCTATGCGGTGACGGATTATTACGATGTGGACCCCGATTTGGCGGAGGATAAGCCCGCCCGCTTGCAGGAGTTTGCCGCCCTGTTGCAGCGCGTGCGCCGCTGCGGCATGGTGTCGATGGTGGATTTTATCCCCAACCACGTGTCGCGTGCCTACGGCTCAACGGTGTTTCCCGAAAAGAGCTTCGGGGCAGGGGATGATAAAAGCACCTTTTTTGCCCGCGATAATGCCTTTTATTATCTGGCACCGCAGCACAGCGATTGGTGGCTGCAACTGCCTGAGGGGGAGTACCGCCCCGAACGCGGCTGCGGGCGCGTGACCGGCAACAATGCGGATACATGGACCCCCTCGGCGTGGGATTGGTACGAGACGGTGAAGCTGAATTACGGCTGCGATTACCGCCAAGGCGCGGCTGCGGCGAATGCCCTGCCGTCCTGCATGGCTCCCGCCGAAACGCTGCCGCGCACATGGCGGCTGATGGATGATGTGCTGGCGTACTGGCAGCGCATGGGGGTGGGCGGTTTCCGCTGTGATATGGCACACATGATGCCGCTGCCGTTCTGGCGTTGGTGCATCATGAACAGCCGTTTGCGCGATGCCTCGGTGTTCTTTATGGCTGAGGGGTACGATGACCACATGTCGCTGGCGGGCTGCCCGGTGCAGCAGGGGCTGTTGGGCGCGGGGTTCAATGCCGTGTACGATGGTGCTGCGTACGAGCGCATGCGTGCCGTAGCGGCGGGTGAGGCGTGGGCGAACGATTTGGACGGCGGCAACTTTGCCGAGCTGCCGCAGTTCTGCGGCGGTGTGCGCTATATTGAGAATCACGATGAACGCCGCATGGCTGCCCCTGCGTTCTGCGCCAAGGGCAGCGGCGAACGCTGTATGCCCGCGGCGATGGCTCTGCAATATGCCTCGACCTGCGGGCCTGTGTTGGTGTACAACGGTCAGGAGTGTGCCGAGCGGGCGGACGGCCCCGGCGGTTTCGGCGGGGATAACGGGCGCACGAGCATTTTTGATTACACGCATCTGCCGCGCTTTCAGCATTGGACGAACGGCGGTGCGTTTGACGGCGCGCTGATGACGGAGGAGGAACGCTCGCTGCGCGATTTCACCGCCGCTCTGCTGCCGCAGTTGCAGCACCCCGCGTTGAGTAAGGGCGGTTTTTACGGTCTGAACTGGGCGAATCTGCAGACGGCGGGTTTCGGACGCTCGGCGGGTGATGCCGTGGGCGGGCGTTCGTTCTATGTCTTCCTGCGCCATTACCGCAAGGCTAAGGCAACGGTGCTGGTGCTGTGCAATTTCGGGGAGGAAGCGGTGGAGACGGCGGTGCATATCCCGCAGCACGCTCAGGAGTGGGCGGGCAAAAAAGCGGGCGAATACCGCTTCCGTGATTTGCTGCACCCGAACGCTGCCCCGCTGACGTCTACGGATGCACAGCTTTCGACGGTCGGGCTTCCTGTCTCGGTGCCCGCAGGGGCGGCCTTGTTGCTGGAATGGTGCTGACACACGCGTGTTGCGGCTTGCCTTTCGGCGGCTTGTTTGGTAGCATGGGGCTATGTCCGATGCGGAAAAAACAGGTCGTTTGACAGAGAAATGGTCGGTGAAGGCGGCTACGGTGCTTTTGGTGGTGCTGTGGTTGGCTTCCATGGGCGCGTTTGATTCCGTTGCCTGTACCTCGTTCCCCTTGGTGCCGTGTTTGGGCGCGGCGGCGGTGCTGGTGCTGTCGGGCTTGGCCTGTGGCGGCAAGTCGGTGAAACTGTCGTGGCTGAACTGGTTTTCGCTGGCTATCGGCGGCTATTTCATGGCGCGCTGCCTGTGCAGTTATTCGGTGGCGGAGTCTTGGCGTGAGAGCGTTCTCATCACCTTCGGCTTTGTCTACTATGTGACGGGTATTTATGCCGCGCAGAGCCGCAGTCTGAAAGGTATCACTTGGGTGATTGCGTTGGCTGTGGCGGCCAATATCGCGGCTTTTGTCGTAATGAGACAGCCTGAAAGTTCGGTGGAATGGACAGGTCGCCCCGAATACGGCTTTTTGGGCGAAAATGCAAAGCCTGTTTCGCTCTTCGTGTATAAAAACTTTGCGGGTGCCTTTTTCGCGCTGAGCGGGGTGCTTTTGTTGTGGCTTTCCTTGTTTTCCGATGGGCATCGCGGGGTGCGTGGTATTCTCTTTTTATTGGGGGGCGCCTCCTGTACTCTCTCGTTTTGCTGTGACACCCGCAATGTGTACGGCGTTTTGCCCCTGTTGCTGGGCGGGATGTGGGTATTGCAGTTGATTTGTCGGTTGTACACCAATCGGAAAATCGGTTGGCTGAATGGTCTTATCGGTTGCGGTATGTTGATGGCGGTTGCAGTCGGTGTGGCGGAATTCCTATTCAGCGGCAGTGCCTATGTTCACCTGCTGACCGTTGATACACACCTGCGCTCCTATATTTGGCAATGTGTGTGCCAAGTGGCGCCTTATGCCCCGTGGTGGGGATACGGCACATCCTCCGCCCATTGGGAAATCCTGCCCTTCTATAACGAGTGGGCGACCCCAACCTACGCCCATAATGAGTATTTGCAGGCATGGTGCGATTACGGTGTTATCGGTGTTACTTCCGTGGCTGCTGTTCTGGTGGGTCATTTTGTGGTCGGTTTCCGTTGCTTGGCATCGGAGCAAGTGTCACCTGAACGCCGTTCTTTTACGGCTATGGCTTTGTTGGTTATCGGGTGTCTGTCGGTTTGTGCCGTTGCTGATTTTATCTGGCATAACCCGGCCTTGGTGGCGATGACGGCCTTTGCCTGCGGCGCGGCGGCTTCGCCCTATGCCCATGCGGATAACGGTTGGTTTAACCGCCGCTGCTGGCGCGATGGCGCCCCCGTGGTGCCGGTGCGGGCGCAGGGGCGTGTCGGTCGCGGCATGGTGGCGTTGTTGTGTGTGGCGGTGGCTGCATGGTCGGTATGGCTGGGGCAAAAGTTGTATCACCCGTGGTTGGAACAGTGGCACTTTTCAGAACTGTCGGCAAAGGGAACGGATGACGGTGCCTCTCAACGCCACGCTCTTTTGGCTTCTTTGGTTAAGGAATATCCCGACCCGGTATTGATGGAACGCTATTATCTGTTGCCCCTGTCGGAGAATGACTGGGAAAATCAGGAGCTTTTGCTGAAAGAGGTGTTGGCGGCTAATCCCAAGCATCTGTACACGGTGACCTCGCTGGTCAGTATTTTAGTGTTGGAGGGTAAGTACGAAGAAGCGGAGAGACTGATGCGCGAACACTACCGAAAGGACGGCATGAGGAATACCATGCTGGCTCACTGGGCGTCCTTTTATGCTGAAAATCTTATGCAGTGGGGACGTAGCGAGCTTCAAACGGGTAACAACGGCAAAGCTTTGTCCCTGTTAGAGTATTCCCTGAACATGGCTGATAATTTAGGTTTGAATTATTCGATGCGCTACCGCGTGGGTGAATCGCCGTGGCGGGAAGAGGGAGGGTACAAACCCGGCTTGCGTAATTTTATTGCCGTCAGTCGGCTGGATGCCAAATTGCTGCGCTCCATGAAGGTGGAAAAAGACGATTCTTGGAGACAGCCGCTTACCACGGGCGGCAAGCCGGCGTTGTATCGTGAATTCGGCGAAAAAGTGAAAAAATCACGAGAAGTGAATCTCAAAACAATGAAATTGCCCGCCGAAACAGAAAAAAATAAGCATTGATGAGTTTTCAGCTTGCAAATGGCTGAAAAAAATGCATTATTAAGGAAATCCGTTTGCAGCGGTTACAGACTTTACTGACATTATGAGCACTCCCGTTCCTCCCACCGTGCCGACTCCTTCGGCTCCGATTCCTCCCCGTCCTATGGCTCCGCGTCCTGCGGCTCCCACCGTGCCGATGCCCGGTCGCCCCGCCGCCCCTGCGGCTCCCCGCCTTACGCCCACCGTGCCTCTGACACCTCCCGGACGTCCCTCTGTTCCCGGTGCTCCTGCCGCTCCGCGTCCCACGGCTCCCACCGTGCCGCTGACTCCTCCCGGTCGCCCCACGGCTCCCGTGGCACCCACAGCCCCTGTTGCGCCTACGGCTCCCGTAGCTCCCACAGCTCCGGTTACTCCTACCGCCCCTGTGGCCCCCGCTGCTCCCCGTCCTACGGCTCCCGTGGCTCCCACCGTGCCGCTGACACCTCCTTCCAAGCCTGCAACTCCCGCCGCTACGGCTCCCGACGGTGCCACGGCTGCTATGCCCACGGCTACGGTGCCTGTGGCTAAGCCCGGTTCTCCCACCAAGCCCGCCGGTGCCACCAAGCCCGCCGGCTTTACGAAGCCTGCCGGTTTCACCAAGCCCGCCGGTTTCGGTCGTCCCTCCGCTGCTATCGAGGATGACACGGAAGAGAAGCCCACGCACACCGTGATTTGGGTGCTGTCTGCCGTTGCCGTTCTGGTGGCCCTTGTGACCCTGTGGCAGCAGTATGATGTGGATCAGACCATGACCCGCGTGACGGAACCCGTGCTGGGTTGGCCCTCCGCCGGGGATGACGGCGCTTCCGACTCCGCCGCTTCCGATGATGAGGACAGCGACTCCTCCTCTGAGGATTCCTCCGATGACGAAGAAGACGAATAAATTTGAACGCCGAAAGGTCTTCATGCGTCTTACCTGAGTTATGGCATTACAGATTACAGAGAGCAACTTTGAAACGGAAGTCTTGCAGTCTCCCGTCCCTGTGATGGTGGATTTCTGGGCTTCTTGGTGCGGTCCCTGCAAGATGATTGCACCGATTGTCGACCAGATTGCCGCCGAAACAACGGGGGTGGCCAAGGTCGGCAAGGTGAATGTGGATGACGAGGATACGCAGACCCTCTCCAACCGTTTCAATATCCGCTCCATCCCCACGCTGCTGTTCTTTAAGAACGGTCAATTGGTGGATACCATCGTGGGTGCCACATCGAAGGATAACATTGTGGCTCATCTCAAAGCCTGCATGTAAGTCTCAAACTGCAAATCTCAACGAGCCGCCAACGGAAACGTCGGCGGCTCGTTTGGTCTTTACTTAGCTCTTGTAACGGAAAAAATCCGCCGCTGCCTGTTTGCTGATGTTTCGTAAGTTGAGATAGCGGGTGCGTAGCAGATGGCTGTCACGGTGTCCCATTTCCTCCTGCAACAGGGCAAGGTTGTGAAAATGTTTCAGGTGGTAGCTGGCAAAGGTGTGGCGCAGGGCATCCTGTTGCCACGGCAGAAGCCTTGCGGCGCCACGTGCCGCATGCCATAGCTTAGCCCAATTCGGCGGGGCGATGGGGGTATCTTTGTCGCAGCGGTGGTGAATCAACTGCTTGGCACCGCCGCGCAGGGGGACGGCGCGGGCGCCGCCTGTTTTGCTGTGGCGCGGGTCAATGTAGACCAGCCGTTCTGCCTTATCAATATCGCCCCAGCGCAGCCGCTGCACCTCTGCGGGGCGAATGCCGCACCACAGCATGAGCCGAACGGCGGCTTCCATGGACTGTAGTTGCGGACGGCGGCAGACGCGCAGAAGCCGCTTGATTTGCGGGAGCATGAGCGGGTGAATGGTCTGCTCCTGCGGCGGTATCAGGTCAATACCCTCTGCAGGGTTGTGGCGGCACCAACCATGCCGCGCGGCATAGGCAAAAATGCTGTGCAGAACAGCTTGGGCTTTACGGCGCACATGCGGGCTGGGGCAAAAGACGCTGTTCACCATCTCGTTGCAGTAGACAATGTCAATCTGCCGAATCGGGCGCTCGGCTATATCCCGATAGCGCAGCATGCGGGTGGTGTAAGAGTGTAGTTCCGTCCGCGTCTTGGAGCGTCGGTGGGCGCGTGCCGACAGACTGGCGAGAACGGCCTCCTTAAAACTGATATCGGCGCCGGATGCCCGATGGCTCTCGAATGTCCACAGCAGCGGAGAGAGCAGGGCTTCCACTTCCTCAATTTGCTCTGAGGAGAGACTGCTTTTTGAAAACAGTTGTTTCAGTGGGGTGGCGTCATCATTCGTTTGTGCAATGGTATTCATAGAACACCATGCTCAACTTTTTATCTTGCTATGGCAAGTACAGAGCTGCATCAAGGCTTCGCTTTTCAGGGTATTTAACGGTGTGTTGATTAAATCCCCAGTATATTGCGCCCCACAAACCACAGCACCGTGAGCAGAGCATAGAGTTTCAGCACGGCAACATAGGTGCGACCGCGGGAGATGCCCTCCTGCTGCGGGCGGAGCAGCCGCAGCCACCCGCGCACATATTCCACCGCTAACAGCAGCAGCGAGGGCAGCAGAAACAGGTTGAAACGCAACGCCCCCGCCCAGTCACCCTGCAAGGCTGCCTGCATGGCGCGTGTGCCGCCGCAGCCGGGGCAGGAAAAGCCCGTCAGGCGGTGGAAGAAACAACCGGGGGAAATATGACCCACTTCAGCGCTTGCGGCCTGCGGGGCGCACAGGGCGCAGGCGGCAAACAGCAACAGTGCCACAGGCGGCAGAACCAACCATAGCCAAAGCCCCCAACGGCAGCGGCGCTGCGGGGGCCGGGGGAGCGGCGGTATGTCGTTCCTGTTCACGCCTGCGGTGGGGTGGGCAAAGCCGTGTCGGGGGCGGCGGGTGCTGCCGGCGATTCCTGTGACTGTTCCGCTGTCGCTTCGGGCTTCTTTTTCTTTTCTTTCTTGACGTTGTAGCGGTTGGCGGCTGCCTGAAAACCCTCTTTCAAGGCCAGCAGAACGGCAGCTTCCGACTTCTCCAGCGCGTCCTCCAGCAAGGGGCGTTCATCGGGGGCAAACTTACCCAGCACATGCCCCACCATGTTCTTCTGCCCCGGCACACCGATACCCACGCGCAGACGCGGAATTTTTTCTGTACCCAAGTGGGCAATGAGACTCTTTACGCCGTTGTGACCGCCCGCCGAGCCGCCCGCTTTCAGCTTGAACGTGCCGACAGGGAAGGAGATGTCATCGTAAACGACAAACACCTGCTCCGGCTCAAACTTGAAATAGCGCATCAGCGGGCCGACGCTTTCGCCCGAAAGGTTCATGAAGGTCTGCGGCTTCACCAACAGCACCCCCGGACCTGCCGCCAGCTCGCCCTTAAACTTCTTGTCGGGCTTCCACTCCGCCCCGAAATGGCGGGCGAGCCTGTCCAGCACCATAAAACCGACATTGTGGCGCGTTTCAGCGTAATCACGACCCGGATTGCCGAGACCGACGATGATTTTGATGGCAGTTGCCATAAAGTTGAAAGTTGAAGGTTGAAAGTTGAAATTGTTAAGTTCGTGCACCTACGGTGCAGGGAAGTCGATGAAAAGCGAAGCTAATAGCCGAATTCTGTTTCGGTGGAGTTAGCGATGATTATTCATCGCCTTTTGATAATTTTTTAGAGCTTGTCCTTAATATGGCGGTCAATTCTTCCGCTTCTCGGCGCAAGGGGGCTATTTTGGCAGGAGAAACGAGCTGTGAACACTCCAGCACCTCCATCCAATAGACAGCTTCGGCGGCCTCGGCTTCACAGATTTTGAGCTTTGCCGTAAAATCTGCGCGGGAACGCCCGTGACAGGCTTCACGGTAGTTTGCTCCGACCGATGTCGCCGCTCGAAGCAACTGCTTACCTATAATGGAGGATTCCTCGTTGTTGTGTTTGATGGAGGAAAAAAGCCGAATGACGCGGACGGAAAAATGAAGCGTCCGTGTTTTCATTTCTTCGCGGAAAGAGTCAGCCATATTAATCGATTTCCTGCGGCGAAGCCGCCGAATTTCTTAATTTCAACTTTCAACCTTCAACTTTCAACTTTTTCACGCTTTCTCCGAAAGCGTGGCCAGCTTCAGATTCCTGTTCACTGCGTTCAGGTAGGCGCGGGCGGAGGCTTCTATCACGTCGGTGGCGGCGCCCTTGCCGGAGACAGGCTTGCTGCTGCAATCCGTGCCGAACTGCACCTTCACCGTCACCTCGCCCAAGGCATCCTGACCCGCGGAGGCCGAGCGCACGTTGTACTCCACCAGCTCGCCGCCCTTGGTGCGGGTAATGCGGTCAATCGCCTTGAAACAGGCGTTCACAGGGCCGTTGCCGATGGCGCAGTCGGTGAAACGCTTGCCCTCCTTCTCCAGCGTCACCGTGGCGGTGGGAACGGCATCCGAACCGCTGGTGAACTGGATGGAAATCATCTTCCACGTGCCGTTGTGCGTGTCGAGCGAGTCGTTGACAAGCGAGGCCAAGTCATCATCATACACAAACTTCTTGCTGTCGCCCACCTTCTTGAAACGGTTGAACACGTGCGTCAGCTCCTCATCGGAAAGATTGTGCCCCAGCTTCTCCAAGCGGGCCTTCACGGCGGCGCGTCCGCTGTGCTTGGTGAGCGGAAGTTCCGTCTCGCCCCAGCCCACCTCGGCGGGGTCAATCACCTCGTACGTCTCGCGCTTGGCCAGAATGCCGTGCTGGTGAATGCCGGAGGAGTGGGCAAAGGCGTTTTCACCCACAATAGCCTTGGAACGCTGCACGGACAGCCCGCTCATGCGCGCCACCACGCGGCTGGTTGTCACAATCTCGCGCGTGTTCAGGTTGTGGGGCTTTTCGCCCCCGGCAAAGCCCAACGCTTCGGGTCGGGTGGAGAGCGCCATGGCAACTTCCTCAATGGCGGCGTTGCCCGCGCGTTCACCAATGCCGTTGATGGTGCCTTCCACCTGTCGCGCACCCGCGCCCACGGCGGCAAGGGAGTTGGCAACGGCCAGACCGATGTCGTTGTGGCAGTGCACGGAAAGCACGCACTTGTCGATATTGGGCACAAACTTCACCATGTACTCAATCATCTTGGTGTACTCATTGGGGGTGGTGAAACCCACGGTGTCGGGCAGATTCACCGTAGTGGCACCCGCGTCAATCACGGCCTCCACCACCTGTGCCAGATAATCCAACTCCGTGCGGCTGGCATCCTCTGCCGAAAACTCCACATCATTCACAAGGCTCTTGGCCAGCTTCACGCCCTCCACCGCCATGGCGATGATTTCCTCCTTGCTCTTCTTGAGCTTGAATTCGCGGTGCAGGGGGCTGGTGGCAAGGAAGGTGTGGATGCGCGCGCGCTCCCCCGCAGGGGCAATGGCGGCGGCGGCGGCGCGGATGTCCTTTTCCACGCAGCGGGCAAGCCCCGCAATGCGGCACTTCTTCACCGTGCGGGCAATGGTGGAAACGGCGTCAAAGTCGCCGTCGGAAATCACAGGGAAACCCGCTTCAATGATATCCACCCCCAGCTTCTCCAGCTGGCGTGCCACCTCCAACTTCTGGCGCAGATTCATGGAGGCACCGGGGCATTGTTCGCCGTCACGCAGGGTGGTATCAAAGAATAAAACTTTATCGTTCATGGTGGTGTTGTGTTGTTACGCGCGTATTCTCGCACGCCGCCGCGCCTTTGGCAAGAAAAAATTTGCCGAATCGCCCAAGCCATTCGCGCGCGCGCGTAAGAAGCCCCTTAGCGCGCGCGCGCGATAGCCCCGCCCCTTTTTTCTGTCATGAACGAGAGAAATGAGCGCGCCGCCGCGCGGAATTTTATCCGCTACCTTGGTAGCGGCACACCCTTAACCCCACGTGTAAACGTGGGGGTACGGCGGGTTGCACTACGCCCCCGCTAACCCTGCCGCAAGGCGGCAGGGTGGTACCGAAGCGCGGGTGGCATGTCTCTTGTACGTCGCTGCAAAGAAAGAACAACAGGTCTGCCGCGAGCGTCAGACCTCTTTCCGAAAATTATGCGCGGCGCAGCCGCGCCACTTTGATTCACCACCACCCTATTGGTGGCTCACCCCCTGCGGGGTGCCTGTGGCATACCCCATGCGGTCGATACGCGCCTGCTTGTCACGGCGCAGCTTTAGCGGAGACGGCGGCGGAAGAAAAAACTGCAAAAATGACAAAGAAAATGCTTGACTACCCCCCCGTTTTGCAAAATGCAAGGTGTTGGAGTTCAATGACTTACAACGAATAACAAAAATAATCATCTAACTCTTTACATTTTAAGGACTTATGAAAAAGACTTTATTCGCAATGCTGGCTCTCGCCCTTTGTGGCACGGCGTTCGCGTGGGAAGGCTCCACGAGTACCCTCAAGGACACAGAACTCCGAAACTTTAACGAGCATATGTTTGGCTACTTTACACAAGATGTCACTCTCAAGGTGGATAGCTCCGAGACCTTTGTCCATTTTATGCCGGACTACGCGCTCTCGCTAACTTTGAATTTTGAGGGTGAGCATTATCTGAAAGCATCGGAAGACCTGCTTGTGTATTCATATGACTATGAAGTTGCCATCAATGGTAATGAAGCGGCTCTGGCATATTGGGGCAATAGCCTCACTTCTACCGACGGCTTGAACTATGTTCCGCTCGCTATTGCTGTTGACGACTCTTGTAATGTCATGCATCCAGACGTTGCTACCTTTATGGGCAACGGAGAGAGCACCCCAATCACGCTCGGCGACTCTGATATGACCTATTTGGGCTACATACTGTGGCCCGACCAAGAAAAACTTGAAACCTCCATTGGTGCCAACCAGTTCGCCCTTGTGGGTATTTATGATAGAGATATAGACGGCGTTATTGAAGGTTTCTACCTTGTTGGCAGGGGTGCCTCCACCCCTGTTGTCCCCGAACCCGCCACGGCAACCCTCTCCCTGCTGGCTCTCGCGGGCTTGGCTACCCGCCGTAAGCGCAAGTAAATTTCCCCAAAGTATAAAGAGTTGCACCTCATCGGCTACGGCCGGTGGGGTGTTTCTCTTTGTGCT
>JAZLFB010000240.1:0-8848 GCA_045615585.1 Akkermansia sp. | reverse complement strand
TGACGAGGGTGGAAAGTTTGAAGTTGGAAGTGAGAATTTAGGCGCGGCTATGCCGCGCAAATATTCAGAACGCGGGGCTAAACTCCACCTGCCGTTTCGGGTGCTGTAGTATGTGGTGACCGACCCGCGGAATATAGCCTCTTGAAAGAAAGGCGGCAATTGAACACGTCAGAACACACTGATAACGCTTTGCGTTTTTTTCTCTCGTGGCGTAGCCACGCACTTTTTACAATTTCAAAGCCGCCGACGGTCCCGTTAAGGGCGCACCGCGAAGCGGTGCGGTAAGGCGTATTAAACAACCGCGTAGCGGTTGCCCCCGCGAGGGGGAGAGGGCGCGTGAGGCGCGCCCGAATCAACCTTCAACTTTTTTATTATCTCACCTATCGAGATTGACGCGCAGAAGGGTCAACACGCCCACGGTTTCAACACCGTTGAGCTTTTTTAAGACAGCTGCACAGGCGCGGGCAGTGGCACCTGTAGTGTAGACATCATCAATCAGTAACAGGCGGGCAGGGGCTGTTCGGCGACCCGCGGCATAGGCGCGGCGGGCATGATAGGCAAGCCTTGCATTTTCTTGTCGGGCGCCGGCAGAGAGTCTTGTTTGGCTTAGCACGCCTGTATCGCGGCGTTCCAACAGGCGGCACATTCGGTTGCCTGTCAGTTGAGAGAGTTCAACGGCCAGCTCCTCTGCCTGATTGTAGCCGCGTTGCAACAGCCGTTTGCGTAGAATAGGCACCGGCACCAGAACCCAATCATCATGTTCTGTCAGGGCAGGGGTTTCCTGCCATACCTCTGCCAACAAGGGCGCCATGGCACGTGCCAAATGATTTTCGCCGTGGTATTTCAGATCGTGAATCAGTTTCATGGCATCGTTGCTGATGCCGAGCGCGGAACGCGCGATATCATAGGTGCGCGGTCGGGTGCTGCATGCGGGGCAGTGGTAGGGGTCTTCATTATCGCCTGCAACGGGGCTGCCGCAGTACAGGCAGATGGGGCGCGGCAACCGCTCCAATCCTGCCAGACAGCGCGGACACAGCGTGGTGTTGCCCGCTGTTCCGCACAGTTGGCAGGTATCGGGAAACAGCCAATGCAAAAGCGCAAACATGGCCGCAGGGGCAGGGGGCTGATTAATCAGCGGCGGTGGCGGGCAATGAACTCTTTGGCAACGTTCTGATAGGCCAGAGAAGCGTTGCCGTAGGGGTCGTGCTCCATAATGGTTTTGCCGAAGCTGGGGGCTTCTGCCACGCGCACCGAGCGGGGAATGACGGTCTTGTAAATCTTCTCGGGCAGGTTTTCGCGCACTTGGCGAATGACCTCGTTGGCCAGCTTGGTGTTACTGTACATGGACATGATGACACCCTCATGCACCAAGTTGGGGTTGGCACCCAGCGTGCGAATCTGCTCCATCACATACAGGATTTTGGACAGACCGTCCAGCGACAGGAACTCGCACTGCATGGGGGTGAGCACCTCATCGCACGCGCAGAGAGAGGAAGTCATCAACACACCCAGCGAGGGGGGCGTATCAAGAAAAACATAGTCGTAGAAACCGCTTTTGCGCAGACCTTCCGTAGCATCGCGCATGCAGGAGAGGTGCGTGCCGTTCTGCGTGAGTTCCACCTCCACACCCGACAAATCCATGTGGGCGGGCACCAGAGAGAGGTTGCGGCGGTGGGTCGGGCAAATCTGGTCTTCCAACAGGGCTTCACCAATCAGGGCGGGATACAGGCTGTTTTCACTGCTTGCCTCAATGCCCAGAGCGGAGCTGGCGTTGGCCTGTGAATCCATGTCGATAAGCAGCACCCGCTTGCCGCGCGCGGCAAGAGCGGCAGAGAGGTTGACAGCTGTCGTGGTTTTACCCACGCCGCCTTTCTGGTTGGCAATGGCAATGATTTTCACGCCGTTGATTCTACCTGAATGCCCGCTGTTTTACAAGCCGATATTTTGGGCGGACGTTCGGGGGGTACAGAGTTTTTTGTTTTTGCCCTAAGCGTCTGATGATTCGTGCCGGATCTATTTTCATCGTGCGCCGTTTGACGGTTTATTCAACGTCTTATTCTGTCTTTTTAGCTTGATTTTTTGCACGATGCGTGTATACTCCGCGCGAGTATTATCAGCGCACCACCATGAACACTTTACGCACATTCACCACAGGTAACGGCGGGCAGGGGCAGTATCACTCTCTCCCTGCATTGGCAGAACAGGGTTTTTCGGGCATCTCGCGCATGCCGGTTTCGCTCCGCATTGTGCTGGAAAGTCTGCTGCGTAACTGCGACTGTCTGAAGGTGACGGAGAAGGATGTGACCAACCTTGCCGCTTGGAATGCCAAGCAACCCTGCAGCTACGAAATCCCCTTCACCGTGGCGCGTATCATCTTGCAGGATTTGACGGGCGTGCCCCTGCTGGTGGATTTGGCCGCCATGCGTGCCGCCGTGGCCGACTTGGGCAAAAACCCCTCCGACATGGAGCCGCTGGTGCCTGTGGATTTGGTGGTGGACCACTCCGTACAGGTGGACTGGGCGGGCTTCCCCGCCGCTTACCAGAAGAACCTGACCCGCGAGTTCGAGCGCAACACCGAGCGTTACGAGTTCCTGAAATGGGGTCAGCAGGCGTTCAAGACTTTTTCCGTGGTGCCGCCCAGCACGGGTATCGTGCACCAAGTGAATCTGGAGCACCTGGCACGCGGCGTGATGGAGAACGGCGGCGTGTACTACCCCGATACGCTGGTGGGTACGGACTCCCACACCACCATGATTAACGGTCTGGGTATTGTGGCTTGGGGTGTTGGCGGTATTGAGGCCGAGGCGGGCATGCTGGGGCAGCCTGTCACCTTCCTGGTGCCCGAGGTGGTGGGTGTGCACCTGACCGGTAAGCTGCGCGAGGGCGTGACCGCGACCGACCTTGCTCTGCACGTCACGCAGATGCTCCGCAAGCAGGGGGTCGTCGGCAAGTTTGTGGAATTCTTTGGTGAGGGTGCCGCCACCCTCTCTCTGCCCGATCGTGCCACCGTGGCCAACATGGCCCCCGAATACGGTGCCACGATGGGCTTCTTCCCCTTCGATGAAACCTCCGCCGCCTACCTGCGCACCACAGGTCGCCCTGAGGAGCATGTGGCGACCGTCGAAAACTACTTCAAGGCGCAGCAGCTGTTCGGCATGCCCAAGAAGGGCGAGATTGATTACACCGTAGAGCTGGAGCTGAATCTCGCCGACATCGTGCCCGCCGTGGCGGGTCCCAAGCGCCCGCAGGACCGCATTGCCCTGACGGATTTGAAGAAGAGCTTTGCCGACATCTGCGAAACGACCTACGGCGCACCCAAGCGCACCGCTCCTGTAGCCGTCACCATGCACGGCGATGCAGGCAACCCCGATGCCGACACCACGCACGAGGTGGAGCTGACGGACGGCTCGATTCTGGTGGCAGCCATCACCAGCTGCACCAACACCAGCAACGACGGTCTGATGCTGGCGGCGGGTCTGCTGGCTAAGAAAGCCGCCGCGTTGGGGCTGAAAGTGCCTGCCTACGTCAAGACGAGCATTGCCCCCGGCTCCCGCATTGCGGCGCGTTACTTTGCCAACAACGGTCTGACGGAAGCGTTGGATGCCATCGGCTTCTCCATTGTGGGCTACGGCTGCACCACCTGCATCGGCAACAGCGGTCCCCTGAACAGCGCGTTGGAGCAGGCTGTGACGGAAGAGAAACTGGTGTCGTGCTCCGTGCTGTCGGGCAACCGCAATTTCGAAGCCCGCATCCACTCGCATGTGAAAGCCAACTTCCTGATGTCTCCCCCGCTGGTGATTGCCTTTGCCTTGGCGGGTCGTGTGGATATCGACATGGCGACGGAACCCCTTGGCACGGCTGCCGACGGAACGCCTGTGTACCTCAAGGACATTTGGCCCACGGGGCAGGAGATTGCCGCCGCCCAAGCCTGTGCCGCCACCCCCGCCGACTACGCCGCGTGCTACGCCGACCATGTGAAGGAGTGGGACGGCGTGTCCGCCCCCACGGGTGCCACCTTTGCGTGGAATGCGGATTCCACTTACATTCACCGCCCCCCGTTCTTCGACGGTTTCGACGGCACCAAGGCCGATATCACGGACATCACCGATGCCCGCCCGCTCGGCATTTTCGGTGACAGCGTGACGACCGACCACATTTCGCCCGCGGGTGCCATTAAGGCGACGGGTCCTGCGGGGCAGTTCCTTGCCGCACAGGGTGTGGAACGCCGCGACTTCAACACCTTCGGCTCCCGCCGCGGCAACGACCTTGTGATGGCTCGCGGCACCTTTGCCAACGTGCGCATCAAGAATCTGCTTACGGAGGGCATTGAGGGCGGCTACACGCTCTACTTCGGCTCGCAGCCTGTCTCCGCCCCCGATACGGAGATTGCCGCCCCCTGCGGCACGCCCACGTTCATTTACGATGCGGGCATGGCCTACAAGGCGGACGGCGTGAACACCATCATCATCGGCGGTGAGGACTACGGCATGGGCTCCAGCCGCGACTGGGCGGCCAAGGGCACCAACCTGCTGGGCGTGAAGGCGGTCATCACCAAGAGCTTCGAGCGCATCCACCGCTCCAACCTCATCGGCATGGGTGTGCTGCCCCTCAATTTTGCCAACCCTGCGGACTACGACAAGGTGCGCGACCTGAAGGATGTCACCTTCTCCGTCACGGGGCTGCACAACGACATGGCACCGCGTTCCGCCGCTACGCTGGTGGTGAAACCCGCCGATGCCCCCGCGTTCGAGCTGCCCCTCATCGTGCGTCTCGACACGCCCATCGAAAAGGAATACTTCCGCGCGGGCGGTATTCTGCAATACGTTCTCACCCAATACTGCTAACGATTTATGAAAACGATTTCCGTTGACGAACTCAATACGTCCGTTACCAAGCTCATCGGCAAACAATGGATGCTGATTAGCGCGGGTACGAAAGACAACTTCAACTGCATGACAGCCAGCTGGGGCGGCATCGGTTTCCTGTGGAACAAGCCTGTGGCGTTCGTGTTTGTGCGCCCCAACCGTCACACGGTCGGCTTCATCGAGAGTCACCCTGCGCTGACGCTCACCTTCATGCCCGAAGAATACCGCGAGGACCTGACCTTCTGCGGTCGCCACTCCGGCAAGGACACGGACAAGATGGCCAACACCAAGCTGACCCCCGTGGCAACCGAGGCGGGCAACGTGACCTACGAGAACGCCGAGCTGGTGCTGGAATGTCGCAAGATGTTCAAGACGACCCTCAAGGAAGCGGATTTCCTTGACTGGAGCGAAGTCTCCCCCAAGTGGTATGCCGAGGATAATCCCCTGCATTACCTCTACATCTGCGAAATCACCAACGCGATGGTGAAGTAAGACGCACCTTGGGGCAGAGGTCCCGCTGCTATGTCGACAACGCTGCGAGAGCTGACGGTGGAAAGCCTTTCCCGCATGATGGAGGAAGGGCAGCAGCGTTTGCCTGTGGATGAGGAAGCGCGCGGCATTCTGCGCAACTGGATGCTACAGGCGCGCGGCAAGGGGAAAACGCCCGCCGCCGCTCCTACACCCGCACCGCCCGCGAGCGAGACACCCGCAACGGCATCCCCTGCCGCCGCGGAAATGACGGTGGAGGAGAAGCTGGTCCTGTTGCGCGAAAAGGCACAGCATTGGAAGCCCGCCCGCCGTTTGGGGACGCTGCGTGAAACCATGGTCTTTGCTACGGGCAACCCGCATGCCCGCCTCATGCTGGTGGGCGAGGCACCGGGCTATGATGAAGAACGTTTGGAAGAGCCTTTTGTGGGGCGTGCGGGGCAGCTCCTCAACCGCATGCTGAAAGCCATGGGGTTGGAGCGCGAAGAGGTGTACATTTCGAACGTCTGCAAGTTCCGCCCCGATATGGGTCCGCAGCAGGGTACCGCAAACCGCCCGCCCACCCCGCAGGAGATTGAAGCGTGCCGCCCGCTGATTCTGGCGGAAATCCGCGCCATCCGCCCCGCGTGCATCATCTGTCTGGGCGGCAGCTCGGCCAAGGGCTTGTTGGGGGTGCCGCCTGAAACGTCCGTCTCTTCCCTGCGCGGTCGCTGGCTGGATTGTCAGGGGGTTCCCGTGCGGGTGACCTACCACCCCAGCTACCTGTTGCGCAACGAGGATTTGCGCTCCCGCCGCGCGGTGTGGGAGGACATGCTGGCCGCTATGGAGCGCTTGGAGATGCCGATTTCCGACAAACAACGCCGCTATTTCCTGCCCCATGCGTAAGATTTTTCTCATGGTTGCCGCCGTGTTGCTGTCGGTGGCGAGCTGTACCCACCCCAACCCGCAGATGGCACAGCTGGCGGCACAGGGCTACGCCCCTGCACAGTATGAATACGGTCGCCGCCTGTTGACAGGGCAGAACGGCGAAAGGCGCAACCCCGAATTGGCGTATGGCTGGCTGCGCGCCGCCGCAGCACAGGATTATTGGCCCGCACAACAGGCCCTTGCCCTTTGCTGCCAACGCGGACTGGGTACCCCCGCCGACCCCGCGCAAGCGGAGCGGTGGTACGAAAAAGCCGCCGCGCACGGCAGCCCCGATGCCGCCTTTGCCCTGATGCAAATGGCAGCGGAGAAGAATGATTTACCCGCCATGCAACGGCAGCTGACGCGCTTGGCCGACCAAGGTGTGCGCCCCGCACAGAGCATGCTGGGCAAGCTGCTGCTGTGCGGTCTGCTCGGCAAGGGGCAGGAGCAACGCGCCGTCCGTTACCTGCGCTTTGCCGCCATGCAACAGGATGGCGAGGCCTGTCTGCTGATGGCGCTTTGTTATGCCGCGGGTCGCGGCGGGCTGCCGCAGGACCCCGCCTTGGCCGAGGGCTGGCTCCGCAACGCCGCCGACTGCGGCAATGAAGCGGCAAAAGAGATGGTAAAAGAAGGTTGATTTTTCCCTTCTCCGTGCTACAATGGCGGCATTCATGAAACCCTGCCGTTCTCTCTTATTGGCTTTGTTGCTGCCTGTCACCGCCGTTGCGGCGGATGATTGGACGCTGATTTTCTCTGACGATTTCAACAGCGGCTCGCTGAACAGCGAAAATTGGAGCAAGTTTGACTATGTGAAGTGGAATGTGGCCGACTGGCGTAAATTCTCCTCGCAGGATGATGCCCTGTACCAAAGCAACGGCGACACCCTGACCCTGTGGGGGCGCTATGGTGACTACACCTCGCAATCTGACCCGACCGGGGCGGCGAACGGCTATGCCGCCGCGGGGTTGAACACGCAGGGCAAGTTCAGTTTTCAATACGGCAAGGTAGAGGTGCGCGCCAAGTTCGACAGCGTGCAGGGTGTGTGGCCCGCCATCTGGATGCTGCCCGAAAAGCCTGAGTCATGGCTCGGCTCGGGGGAGATTGACCTGATGGAGCACCTGAACTACGAGGGAAGCGCCCACCAAACCCTCCACTACGCGGCTAACGACGGCACCAACGCTTCCTCCTACACCACGGTCAACAAGGTCTATTCCGATTTGCATGTGGGCGATAAAACCCAGTGGCACACCTACGGCGTGGAATGGACGGAGAATGCCATCACCTTCTCGATAGACGGCGTGAACACCGCCACCTTCACCTCCGCAGGTCAGAACAACTGGCCTTTTGATAAGGAAGGCAATGAGTTCTACCTCATCATCGACCAGCAAATCGGCGGTTCCTGGGTGGAAGGCTTGGGTGACAAAGGTATCAATCAAAACAAGCTGAGTACGGACGGTGCGGCGTTTGAGATTGACTCCGTGCGCGTGTACACATCGACTGCGTTGGGTGAAAGCTCGTTCACGAAGGGCGGGGTCAAGGTAAGCAGCACGGCAGAGACTGTTCTCAGCGGCACAGCGGGTGAAGCGGATTTTGCCGTCAGCAAGGGGGCGATTTCCGTGGCAGCCGATGCCAAGGGCACCGTGAATCTGGCGGCCAAGCTCACGGACAGCAGCGTCGTGAACGCCAATGCAAACGCCACGCTGGTGCTGGACACCAAGGGGCAGGAGACGCGCCAAACCGCCATTGTTGCCGAAAAGGGCGATATTACGTTTATCAACGCGGGGCAAATCCTGTTGTCGGAGCTGAACATCGGCGAAAATTGCACCGTGGCTGCTTACCGAGGCACCGTGCTGACGGAAGCGCAGGAAGCCACCGTTATCGTGGCCGCTAACAAGAAAGCCACCTTTGAGGAAGGTGCCACCCTGAAGGCTAACCTGATGGTGTACAACGGTGCGACGCTGAATATAGCGGGCGCGTTGACCATGGGCAGCAGCCTGAAACTTTGGGGCGGCGAAACACTCAACATCACGATTGACGGGGCAGACCCCGACACCATGGCCGTGTTGCTGTTCGACAGTGTGGAAAGTCTGACGCTGGCTCCGCTGGGCAACGATGCTTTAGCCGAAGGTCGCTACGATGCCTCGCTCATCTACAACAGCATTACCGTCGGCGGACAAGCCCTCACCGTCGGCAACTACGACCTGCTCTACAAAGGTGGCAGCGTGAGCCTGCTCAACAAGAGCGTGGTGCCCGAACCCGCCACCGCCGCACTCGCTCTGCTGTCCTTGGCAGGAACGTGTTTGCGCCGCCGTCGTTAATGCGGTAAATGGGGATTTGTCGAGGTGTTGCGCGGCGCAGCCGCGCGGAATTGTAGGCCAACTTTTGACAGGATGTCAAAAGTTGATGTGTAGGACGCGCGCCGGGGCGCGCGCAAGGTGAGGAGGCATTCCGATGCCGTCCGAATTTTAGCCCCACTCCGGAAGGGTGGGGATTGGGGCGGGTTGCATTACGCCCCCGAGAGGCCCGCCGAATGGCGGGCTGGATTCACGCACCCGTTGCACAACTCATGCCGTTGCTGCACGCTCTGCGTC
>JAZLFB010000239.1:0-13474 GCA_045615585.1 Akkermansia sp. | reverse complement strand
AGTTTTAAGTTCGGCGCGGGCATAGCCCGCGCGGGATATAAGAAGCCCTTGTTTGGCGGATGGTCAAACAAGGGCTTTTGGAAAAAGGGAGGTTGCCCGTTTTACTGCCGCGCATCGGGTTTGCTGCGCTGCCACAGGCGGGCTATAACTTACTCAACAGGCTTGATGACGGCGATTTTGCCCGAGCGGGTAATCATCACCACATCGTAGTCGGCCATCAGGTTCAGGAAGCGGGCGATGCGGAACTCGCCGCCCGAGATTTCGATGGTGAGGCAGTCGCGCGTGGCATCCAGCACGCGGGCACCGAAAATGCTGCACAGCTCCAGAATGTCCTGCTTCTTGTCGGCAAATTTCACGCGCATCAGCACGATTTCGCGGTAGATGGTCGGCTCGTTACGGAAGTCCGTCACCTCCACCACGTTCACCAGCTTGCTGAGCTGCTTAATCACTTGGTCCATCTTTTCGCCCTCTTCCGCCACATCAATGTTCATGCGGGAGAAAGCGGGGTCCTCGCAGGGGGCTACGTTCAGAGAGTGAATGTTGTAACCACGACCGGAGAACAGCCCCGCCACGCGGGAGAGCACACCGAATTTGTTTTCAACGAGAACGGAAATGGTATGGATATTCTTGGCTGCGGACATGGTATTGTTCTGTGTTGCGGTTATCCTACCTGATTCTGCGGCGGGAGTCAAGGAAGAACGAAAGAGAGTCTCGCCGATGACATCCAATTTCGGCACTCCCATATTTTTTTGCTTTTACCGTTCGGTAAAATTTTATTTAGGGCAATGAGACCATACGCATACACCCCATAATGAAAATGTTTTTGCTTGCTATTGCTGTTCTTTGCATGTACACTCACCCAAGCCGCAACGGCATTCACCGTTATGAAGATTGCAGTAATAGGAGCAGGTATGTCCGGCCTTGCAGCAGCGCAAATGCTGCAAGCAAATCACAAGGTGACCGTTTTTGAGAAAGAAGCCACCCCCGGCGGTCTTGTGCGGTGTGAAACTGTGAAGGGTGTACTTTACCACAAAATAGGCGGTCACGTCTTTAACTCACGCAGAAAAGATGTTCTGGATTGGTTCTGGAAGCATTTTGATAAAGAGACCGATTTTCACAAGGCTATTCGCCACGCCGTAGTATCTCTGGATGAAGGTGTGAATGTAGATTATCCTATAGAGAATCATCTCTATCAAATGCCTGCTGGATTGCGCAATGCAGTAATTTCCGATTTATTGAACATTCAAGCTATCGGCCACGGAACCCCCGCCGATTTTGATGAGTTTTTGAGGGGGCGTTTCGGGAAAACACTATATGAGGTATATTTCGGGCCTTACAATAGTAAGATATGGCGCCGCTCGCTGAAGGATGTTCCTTTGGATTGGTTGGATGGTAAACTACCCATGCCTACCGTACAGGAAATTTTCGAAGCAAATATCGGCAGAGAGCAGGAAATGAATATGGTGCACAGCTCTTTCTGGTACCCTAAGCATGGCGGCTCTCAATTTTTGGCTGATACGCTGTCGCGCAACCTCGACCTGCGTGTACAGGCAGATGTGAGCCATATTCATTTAACAAAAGGGCAATGGAGCATTAATGGTGAACATTTTGATAAGGTCTTTTTTACCGGAAATGCGCGCACGTTGCCAGATGTTGTGGGCGGCGAACTTGATTTATCTTCCGTCCGCAAGTCTGTGGAAGAGCTGGAATACCACGGTACGACCTCCGTGCTGTGCGAGGTTGACGTTAATCCTTATAGCTGGATTTACATGCCATCTCCTAATCATGAATCGCATCGCATTATCTGCACAGGCAATTTCTCTCCTTTCAATGATTCTCGCAACCGCTCCACAGCCACTATTGAATTCTCTCGAGAAATGGAGAAAGAGGAAATAGAGGAAAATTTGCGAAAGATTCCCTTTGCCCCTACATACATTGCACACCATTATAATGAGTGCACCTATCCCGTCAGAACGGCACAGACAAAGCCGGTGATTGATTCGCTGAAAGCAGCTCTTCATCCGCATGGGTTCTACCTGCTCGGGCGCTTTGCCGAGTGGGAATATTACAACATGGATGCCGCCATAGGGGCAGCGATGGATTTGATTGACGGACTTTCTGATCTTAACTGAGTTTCCCATTATGAATAAGAGACTGAAGATTTTGCTTTGCTGTTACACCTGTGACCCGACCTATGGTTCAGAGCTGGGCATGGGCTGGAACTTTGCGCGTAACATTGCCCGTTTTCATGATATCCATATTCTTGTTCGGGATAAATATCGTGACAATTTAGAGGCTTACGGCAAGCAACACCCGGAGGAAGTCGAACACATGACTTTCCACTACATTCATCGTAAACCCGGTGGTTTGTTGCGACGCATTTGTCCGCCGACATACTATATGCTGTACCATGATTGGCATAAAAGAGCTTTGACCTATGCGCGTGAGCTGGACAAAAAAGAAAATTTTGACCTCGTTCACATGGTAACCCTTTCCGGCTACCGAGAACCCGGGCTGCTTTGGCAGCTCGGCAAGCCTTTCATATGGGGACCGGTAGGCGGACTGTCCGATTCTCCTTGGTGCCTGCTTGGCAAACTTGGGGTCCGCGGCGCACTGCCGTTGGTATTCCGTAACATAGCTAACGGTATACAAAAGCGTTTCGGGTTTGCCTGCCGCCGCGCAGCTGCTCATTCAAAGGTCATTTTGACCAAGACGCGCGGTGATATTGCAGATATTAAACGTTTCTGGGGGCAGGATTCCGTATTGCTCAACGAAATCGGGTTGGAGACACAACATACGAAGTATCCGATGGCTCATCATGAAGCAGGCACACCGCTGCGCATCTGCTGGGCAGGGGTACATGTGCCGCGCAAAGCGCTGGAACTGCTATTGCATGCTCTGGTGTTGTGTAAAGAACCTGTGGAAGTACATGTTCTCAGCAAAGGGCCGCGCACACCACAATACAAAAAATTAGCCGCCAAGCTGGGTGTTGCAGATAAGGTAATTTTCCATGGGTTTGTTGAGCGCGAAGAATCGTTCCGCATCATGAGCAGCAGCCATGCGTTCTGCATTACCAGTGTTCGTGATGATACCCCCACGGTTCTCTTTGAAGCATTCCGTTATGCACTGCCGGTGATTGCCATTGACCATGCAGGCTTCGGTGCCGTTCTGGATGACACCTGCGGTTGCAAAATCCCCGTACATTCCGCGGCTCAGGTAATTAATGACTACGCCCGACATATTGATTTTCTTGCCTCGCATGAAGAAGAGCGCTGTCGTCTGGCCCAAGGAGCCCTGGATATATGCCAAAAGTACACTTGGGACGCCAAGATGGAACTACTGAACAGCATCTACAAAGAAGCATCAGAGAACCACGCAACTGAGATTTAAAACTCCTCAACATATGGTGTACCTTCTTGATTGAACAGGAAGGACCAAACAGCAACAAGAAAAAGGCGTGCAAAGCACGCCTTTTTCTTATTACAACGTTAAGGTGCTAAACAAACGCAACTTAATCCTTCATCGGAACCACCCAACGGCAAGTAGGTGATTCAATGTGTTCCTCATGGCGCACGCCGTCATCTCCGGAATAAAGGCTGTAGGAACGGGGCGCCGGGCAGAAAAAGTCTATCAAGCGGCGCATGCCGTTGGAATAACGGCGGCTGACGGGGAAGATTTTAAGGTAAAAATCAGGGGTAGTCTCATTCAATAAAGAAGCTTCTGCACGGCTGGAATCCGCCCATGCCAGATTATCGCCCGTCATGGCAAAGGTGGTCGTCACCAGCTGCGGCACCGTAACGACCTTGACACCCGCACATACAATGGCGCGGTAGAACACCACATCGCCGTACACGCGGAAACGCGTGTCAAAGCGGATGCCGTGACGGCGGAATACATCCGCTCGATGGAAGGAGGAACAGGTAATCAGCTCGCACACGCGCATGCTCGTCCACTTATGGGGCTGCACGGGGCGGCGGTGACAGTGGTAGTGCCCCGCAGCATCAGTGATGATGTAGGTACCCTCCACGATTTCCGCCTTGGGGTGGCGGGCGTAGGCTTCCGCCACGCCTTTCAGGGCATGGGGCAGGTACTGCTCATCAGAGTTCAGGTGGGCGGTCACATCGGCATCGGCGGGCAATTTGCTCCATGCGGTGTTGATGGCATCGTACATACCCGCGTCCTTGGCACTTTCATAGGTGAACGTATAGCCGGGGGTGTCGGCATGTTCCCGCTGCCATTGTTCCAACCATGCCTGCGTGCCGTCTTTGGAAAGCCCGTCCTGAATGTGGTGGTGCACCTCCACCCCCGCCTCTGCCTGATCGGCAACGGAACGGATGCAGTTTTTCAGCCAATCTAGGGCGTTATAACAGGGAGTGACGATGTAGAATTTCATCTCAGCGGGCTTCTCGGGTAAAGAGATAATGTATCTTAAAAAAGAGAGTCGGGCGGGAACGCCCACCCGACTCCTTGCAAATTGCGTTACCGCTGCTGTTTACGAGTACACGGCCACGGCCTCGGCGGCACAGGCAATCATGTAGTCGCGGTTCAGCTTGGCGATGTTGTCCACCGTGATACCCTTCGGGCAGGCGGCCTCGCACTCGTACTGGTTGGTGCAGTTGCCGAAGCCAAGGGCATCCATCTGGCGCACCATGGCAAGAACGCGCTTGTTCTTCTCCGGCTGACCCTGGGGCAGCAGGTTGAGGTGAGCGGCCTTGGCAGAGGTGAAGAGCATGGCGGAGCTGTTCTTGCAGCTGGCCACACAGGCACCGCAGCCGATGCAGGCGGCAGCGTCGAACGCAGCGTCGGCCGTCTTCTTGCGGATGGGCGTGTTGTTGGCGTTGGGGGCGGAACCCGTGCGGATGTCCACGAAACCGCCGGCGGCAATGATGTTGTCCAGAGCGGTACGGTCAACCATCAGGTCGCGCAGCAGGGGGAATGCCTTGGCGCGGAAGGGTTCAATCCAGATGGTGTCGCCGTCCTTGAACTGGCGCATGTGCAGCTGGCAGGTGGTCACGTGCTTACCGCCGTGGGGCACACCGTTGATGGTCAGAGAGCACATACCGCAGATACCTTCGCGGCAGTCGTGGTCGAAGTGGATGGGCTCCTTGCCTTCGTGCACCAGACCCTCGTTCACGATGTCGAGCATCTCCAAGAAGGAGGCGTCATCGGGAATGTTGGCGGCCTTGTAGGTTTCGATACGACCCTGAGCCTGAGCGTTCTCCTGTCTCCAGACCTTCAGCGTAAGATTAAGATTAGCCATAGTAGTGTATGTTTAAATGTTTACGGATTTTCGTTATCTTTACTTGTAGGAACGGATGGCAAGGTGGATGTTTTCGAACACCAAGGGCTCCTTGTGCAGCACCGGCAACTCACCGGTACCCTTGTATTCCCAAGCGGCCACGTAGGCGAAGTGCTCGTCGTCGCGCTTGGCTTCGCCGTCAGCCAGCTGGTGTTCCAAACGGAAGTGAGCACCGCAGGATTCCTCACGGGCGAGAGCGTCGTAGCAAAGCACCTCGGCGAACTCAAGCGTGGCAGCCACGCGCCAGGCCTTTTCAAGTTCGGCGTTGATGCCTTCCGTGCTGCCCACAATCTTGACGTTGTTCCAGAACTCGTCGCGGATGGCGGGAATCTTGGAGATAGCATCAAGCAGGGATTCCTTGGTACGACCCATGCCGACGTCTTCCCACATCACCTTACCGAGTTCGCGGTGAATCTCGTCGGGCGTCTTGGTGCCCTTCACGTCCATCATCTTCTGAATGCGGGCCTTCACGACTTCCTCAGCCTCCTTGAACTCAGGCATGGAGGTGTTGATGGTGCCGGGCTTCTGAGTGGTCAGGTAGGTCGGCAGCGTGGAGGAAATCACGAAGTAACCGTCGGACAGACCCTGCATGAGGGCGGAAGCACCGAGGCGGTTGGCACCGTGGTCGGAGAAGTTGGCCTCACCCAGCACATGCAGACCGGGGATAGAGGACATCAGGTTGTAGTCCACCCACAGACCGCCCATGGTGTAGTGGGAGGCGGGGTAAATCATCATCGGCTCCTCGTGGGGGTCAACGGCGGTGATTTCTTCGTACATTTCGAAGAGGTTGCCGTACTGACCGTCAATCCACTCCTTGCCCATGCGCTCGATGGCGTCCTTGAAGTCAAGGAACACGCCGCGACCCGTGGGGGCAACACCGCGCTCGTCATCACAGGCTTCCTTGGCGGCGCGGGAGGAGATATCACGCGGGGCGAGGTTGCCGAAAGAGGGGTACTTGCGCTCCAAGTAGTAGTCGCGATCGCCGTCGGCCACTTCGGAGGGCTTCATTTCGCCCTTGCGAATCTTCTCGGCCACTTCGCGGCTCTTGGGAACCCAGATACGACCGTCGTTACGCAGGGATTCGGACATCAGCGTGAGCTTGGACTGGTAGTCGCCCTTCACGGGGATGCAGGTGGGGTGAATCTGCGTGAAGCAGGGGTTGGCAAAGTAGGCACCCTTCTTCCAGCAGGCGCAGGCAGCACCCACGTTGCAGCCCATGGCGTTGGTGGAAAGGAAGAACACGCGACCGTAACCACCCGTAGCCAGCAGCACGGTGTCACCGGCGTAGCTCTTGATTTCGCCCGTCACGAGATCGCGCACCACAATACCCTTGGCGTGACCGTCCACAACGACGAGGTCCATCATTTCGGTGCGGGGGTGCATCTCGATGTGACCCTTGCCGATTTCCTTCTCCATGGCCTGATAGCAACCCAGCAGCAACTGCTGACCGGTCTGACCGCGGCTGTAGAAGGTACGCTTGAGCTGAGCACCGCCGAAGGAGCGGTTGTCAAGCAGACCGCCGTATTCGCGACCGAAGGGAACGCCCTGAGCCACGCACTGGTTGATGATGTTGCAGGACACTTCAGCCAAGCGGTAGACGTTAGCTTCACGGGCGCGGAAGTCGCCGCCCTTCACGGTGTCGTAGAACAGGCGGTACACGGAGTCACCGTCGTTCTGGTAGTTGTGAGCAGCGTTGATACCGCCCTGAGCAGCGATGGAGTGCGCGCGGCGGGGGGAATCCTGGTAGCAGAAGCACTTCACATTGTAACCCAGCTCGGCCAGCGTAGCGGCGGCGGAGCCACCGGCAAGACCCGTACCCACGATCAGCACGGTGTACTTACGGCGGTTGTTGGGGTTAATGAGCTTGGCTTCGCGCTTGTACTTGGTCCACTTCTGCTCAATGGGACCCTCGGGAATGCAGGAGGAGGGCATGTAATCGCTTACGGGAAACTTGATATCGTTCATAATCTCGTAATTATCGTTAAAGGTTTAGTGCAGGATGCCCGTCAGCACAGCCACGGGGATGGAGATGAAACCGCCGCACACCACGATGCCGAAGGCAATGGCCAGCAGGTTGTAGAGGGGGCGAATCTTGCGGGTGTTCAGGCCGACGGTCTGGAACACGGACTGGAAGCCGTGACGCACATGCATGAACAGGCAGCAGATGGCGATAATGTAGAACAGGGAGCACCAGGGGTTGCTGAAAGCGGCAACGATGTGGCCGTAGCAATCATGCGGGTCGCCGTTCACGGTCAGCTGCCACAGGTGGAAGAGCAGGAAGAAGAAAATCATGCTGCCGGTAATCACCATGGTACGGGAGGAAAGGGTGGCCTTGAGCGTACCTTCCTTCTGGTAGTGGGTGCGGGCGTTGATGTTTTCGTACTTCAGCACCAGCGTGAGCACCACATGGATGAGCAGGATAGCCAGCAGACCGAGGCGGATAGCCCAGAGCAGCCAAGCGGGCATGGTGTGAAGCCCCGTGGCATAGGCATCAATCCAAGACGGCTCACCATTGGCGGGATCGCCGCCCCAAATGGTCATATTGCCGGCAAGGTGCCCCACGAGGAACAGGAGGAGACACGCACCTGTAAGGGCCACAAGAATCTTACGGCCAATCGAGGACGTGACGAATTTGCATGCTGTCGTGATAATATCGTTCATATGCGCAGTAACGTCTTTGCGGCACTAATCTACCCCAAATGCAAGGAAAAGGCAAGGAAAAATGTGCAATGAACGATGTACGACGGACTATTTTTAAGTTAGGTGCGGTCTATTTTCACCACTTCAGCATTCCATAGGGCAAAGTGCGCGTCCCTGCGGGGTTCGAAGAACGCCAAACATTTTTAACCTTCCCCCTCTTTCCTTCGGCGGCGGGCGGCGAGAGCCGTCAGAGCCAGCAAAGAGAGCGTGACCGTAGCGGGTTCGGGTACGACGGAAAGCATCAGCGAGTTCCCCACCATTTTGTAGGAGAAGGCGGGTTGCGTCAGCGTTCCTCGGAAGGTGACGGCGGCGGCCTCTTCATCAGACAGGCGGAACTCGGTAATACCCGCCAGCATCATCAGCTCATCGGCGGTAAAACTATTACCCATGTTGGTCACCAGCTCCAGCGAGAAAGGTCCGCCCAACGTCAGGCTGTTGGCGGCAGCATCCTTCAGGTCAATGAAAATCCGTGCCTCCTCCGACACGGCAAAGGCGTTACCGCCCATGTCGATGGCGGAATAAGACTCCGACTCCCAGCCTGTCAGCGCAGCGGTGCTCGGCGTTTCCCAACCCGCCACGCAGAACACCAGCTCACCGTCGGTAACGGTCAACATATCGGTGTACACCTGATGCCCGGGAGAGTTACCCACAATAAGCGTGCCGCCGTCCACCGTCACCGCGCCGAAGGTGCCGCTGCCTTTCAGCGCACCTTCCTGCAGCTCGATACTGCCCAGCGAGCCGCCGTTCACCAGCGTACCCTCACCCACTTTAACCAACAGTCCGTCACCCGTTGCGGCGGTAATGGTAACATCGTTCCCGCCCGTCACTTCCAACGTGGCATCGGCATTCATCTGCACCGCAGAGAGCACCAGCCCCACACGCTGAACGGAAAGCTTTCGGGTATCGCCCTCCGCCCCGGAGAAGATGACCGAACCCTCCGTGGAGCCGCTCTCCGCCACCGTCACGGAACCGTTGGAGATAGTCACGTCTGCGTTCACCTTATCATTGGCTTTCAGTGCCTTATCCAGCACATACCCGGTCCCGCCGGTGAGCTGCACATTGTAAACAGGCGCAAAGCAGCCGTCGCCCGTATCGGTGTAGGCGGCTTCGGTCAGGTAGTCTTCAATGTGGCAGGAGATACCCGTGATTTGAGACATGGTACCCGTGCCGGCAATATAGAATGTATCATAGCCTACGGCATCTGTCCTTTCCGACAAGGCGCCATGGTATACTTTATCAGGGTAATGCAGATCCGAATAGTACACATGTGTCAACAGTTCGGAATCGGCATCATAATCCGCACCCCAAACGGTAACACTTGTGTTCCCTACATCGACAATCAGCGCATACCCGTCTTGCAGACAATCCACAATACTCTTGGAAAACGCCGAGCGGGAACCACATGTAGCCGGAAAAAACTGCTTAATCAGGGTACCCTCATTGCTGTAGTTGTTGTGGTCCATCGGCTTCAGCAATCCGTCATAGAAGTTGCCGGTGTGTGTCGTACCGCTTATTTTGCTCCCGTAGTAGTAGCCATCCAGCCACCACTCAACGGCAGAGTCAGGGTAGCCGCCTTTGTTGAGAAGCCCCGCTTGGTATTCGGCATAAACATTATTCTTAGTCGGTGTTCCCTCCGGTAGCGTGTAGCCCTGTGCTTCCAAACGATCCTGCCACCATGAGATGATGTTGGCGGCATTGGCCCCCCAGCACATTCTGCCGACCATAGCATTATTGTAGGCCGAGGCATAATTGTCAGCGGTGTACCCCTCTGCAAAAACAGTAACGACTTCCGCCTGCGCAGGAATCCCGCCCAGTAGCGCCATGAGTAAGAGTGTCTTTTTCATGAGGTATGTACTCCTTTTTTTACTTTCTGCGGCGGCGGGAAGCCAACCCTGCCAGAGCCAGCAGGGAAAGCGTGACCGTAGCGGGTTCGGGCACGACGGAAAGCATCAGCGAGTTCCCCACCATTTTGTAGGAGAAGGCGGGTTGCGTCAGCGTTCCTCGGAAGGTGACGGCGGCGGCCTCTTCATCAGACAGGCGGAACTCGGTAATGCCCGCCAGCATCGTCAGCTCATCGGCGGTAAAACTATTACCCATGTTGGTCACCAGCTCCAGCGAGAAGGGTCCGCCCAACGTCAGGCTGTTGGCGGCAGCATCGTTCAGGTCAATGAAAATCCGTGCCTCCTCCGACACGGCAAAGGCGTTACCGCCCATGTCGATGGTGGAATAAGACTCCGACTCCCAGCCTGTCAGCGCAGCGGTGCTCGGCGTTTCCCAACCAGCCACGCAGAACACCAGCTCACCGTCGGTAACGGTCAACATATCGGTGTACACCTGATGTCCGGGGGAGTTCCCCACAATGAGCGTGCCGCCGTCCACCGTCACCGCGCCAAAGGTGCCGCTGCCTTTCAGCGTACCGCCTTTCAACGTGGTTGCCAACAGCATGGCACCGTCGTTGATATGGATACCATCGGTGATGGAGAGTGTCACGGCCGTTGCCGCTTTACTTTCCACGGCACCCTGTTTTTCCACGGTCAAAACTGTATCGTTCCCCAGAGAAGCATCCGCACCCAGCACAAACTTTCCCTCATGCACGGTGATACTGCCTTTCAGACTGACAGACTCCGTCACTTCGGCAGTACCGCTGCCTGTTTTATCCAAATTACCCTCTCCGCTCAACATGCCGAACGTAGCGGTGTTACCCGCCGTGACCTCCAGCGTGTTACCGTTGAGCGCGTTGATGTTGATTTCTGTGGCAATGGTATCGGTGTGTTGCACAGAGAGCACGCGTTCAGAACCTTCTTTTCCCTCGAATCTGATAGTGCCGGAGGTCTTGCCACCGCCGTCTAAAACCCTGCGGGCTTCCTCACAGGCAACCAGAGAGAGCTTGCCGTCTTTCAGGCGAATATCGCCTGTGGTGATGCGCCCGCCCTGCTCATCCAGAGCTTTCACGGGGCTGCCATCGTCCATGGCGTTGCGCAGGTCGTATTTCAGTTGATAGTCAGCAGCCCCGTCTATCGTCAGGTTCAGGAAGTGAGAGAACAGAGCCTCATCCTTTTCCCCGCCCGTCATGGTCAGGCTATAGGTATCAAACTGCAAATCACGCGAGCGAATAAGGGAAAAACTGGTAATATCATTACCATACCCCACTGTAGCTGCCATGGTGGGCAACTGGGTTGATTTGTTAAGAGTCCCCGCAGAAACCGTACCTGTTTTCAGGGTATCAGAGGGAGAATTGTTGTCGTGATACCAAATCTTGATAATGTTGCCGTCAGCATCTGTCTCTACAGCATAGAACGACATGGCGTGGGGGTCCGACTTCGTCTTCAACACGCCGCCGGCGCCATCCTTCAGCAAACGAACCAGCAGAGCCGACGCACCTTGGTATGAGGTATAACCATCCGGATATTCTTTGGGGGTAGAGGAACTGTTGTAGGCACGGCAGTCCACCAGCTGAACCACGCTTTCCTCGGGGAACACGGTAGAATTCATCTCCTCATGCGTGCCCTTCAGGTGCGGGTAATAACCACCCGTTTTCGTAAACTCGATACCCTTATCGGTAAGGAATTGTTCATCAGTCGAATAGCCGGTACAGCCGCTCAGGTAATACTGCATCACACGGTTGGTCTGGCCGCCTCTGTCAAGATTCTTCCATTCAAGGCGAATTTTATCCCACACCATTTCGCCGCGCGGTGCATTCTCGGGGATAATTAAAGCGCCGCTCAACTCAACACGGTCCTGCCACCACGCAAGAGCATTGGATGCAGCTGCCGCAAAACACATATAGGAGTCATTATAACCGTCCCATTTGCCGGAGTCATAGTAATATTTACTACTGGTGTACTGTTCTGCGGTCGTAGCATTCAAACCCTCTGTCCATACAACTTCGGCCTGAACCAAGGGAGTCACGGCACCCAGCAGCGCCATCATTGTCAGAGTCTTTTTCATACGGCAAAAATTTTGTTGTTTCGGTTAAAGAGAGAGAAGGTATCACCCTGATGAACTCTATCAATTATTCTATCTTTTCCTATTCGGTCAGTCCAGAAAAAAAAAAAAAAAAAAAAAAATACTTTTTATGTTATTTTTTAGCACCATATCCCGATGAACGGCACGGAAAAACGCCGTTCTTTCTCCCGCCGCCGCCGCGTTACATCACCAACAGGAAGAGATACCCCGACAGGATGATGAGCAACGTGACGGTGCCGAAGAAAGCGGCAAGCAAACGCCATTGCATCACTTTTTTGAGCAACATCGCCTCCGGCAGCGAAAGACCGACCACGGCCATCATGAAGGCAATCGCCGTGCCGAGGGGTACGCCCTTGGCCACCAGCACCTCAATCACCGGCACAATACCCGCCGCGTTGGCATACAGCGGCACGGCGCAGAGCACCGCCACAGGCACACTCCACCATCCGCCGCCGAGCAGCCCCGCAAAATAATCCTGCGGCACATAGCCGTGAACAGCGGCACCTATGGCAATACCCGCCAGCACATAGGGCAGCACACCGCGCACAATCTCCCAAGCCTCTGCCGCCACGGCGCGCAGCTGAATCTTTTTCCCCTGCCCCGCCGTTGCCTGTTGCCCTGCCGTCTGTGCCAACGCCCACGGCGTGAGATATTTTTCCAAGCCCATCTGCCCCAGCAAAGCCCCGCCCAGCATGCCTAGCAACAGCCCGCTGCCCACATACAGGCAGGTGATTTTCACCCCGAACACCGCAAGAAAGAGCGCCACCGCCACCTCATTCACCAGCGGCGAGGTGATGAGAAAGGCCAGCGTTACCCCCAGCGGAATCCCCCCGCGCACAAAACCGATGAACAGCGGGATGGAGGAGCATGAACAGAACGGCGTGACCGCGCCGAACAGCGCCGCCAGCGCATACTGCGTGCCGTACAGTTTCTTCTGCGTCAGGAACTGCCGCACGCGTTCCACAGGAAACCACGCGTTGACCACGCCCATGAAACAGCTGATACCGAACAGCAGCAGCAGAATTTTCGTGGTATCGTACAGAAAGAAATCCACACTCTCCCCCAAGCGTGTCGCGGGGGCGAACTCCAGCAGCTCGTAGGTGAGCCAATCCGCAAATGTTTGAATCATAAAAATCGTTGTTTAAAGTTGATACAGATGTACAAGAGTCAGCCATGCACCGAGGAGGAGCATACCGCCGCCCGCGACCCGGCGCATGGTGAGCTGCAAGGCGGGCAGACCGCGCAGCAGGCGGGCAGCCGCGGCGGCTCCCGATACCAGCAACAAGCCCACCGCCATCACAGGCAGTGCCGTTCCCAAACCGAAACAGGCCAAAGCCACCCACGCGGGGCTTGCCGCCTGAGCTGCCAGCGGCAACGCCACCCCGAAAAAGAGGGCGGCACTCGGCGGGCAGAGTGCCAGTGCAAAGAGCATCCCCAGCGGAAAGGCACCCCACACGCCGCCGCGCATCAGGGTATCGGCGGTGCCGCGGCTCGGGGCGGCGGTGTGCA
>JAZLFB010000238.1:0-5849 GCA_045615585.1 Akkermansia sp. | reverse complement strand
ACCACCCCGCACACGCCTTGGCGAGCCCAAAATTGCGGCACCATCACGCGCACAACGTGTGCCAAAGAAGGGGTTCATGTTTTGCAACGGTTTGATGGGCAATCGTTAGCAAAAACGCCCACAATTGAAGCCCCCTTCTTTGAATTTTATCAGTAAAGGCGGTAAGATTCGCCTCGCGTACCATCCACCCCACCACCCGAATTCATAGGTTCGCAAAATTCTTTGGGACACATGTGCCCCCGCGCACAATATGCGCCCCGCTCGGCTCATGGCCGGGCGGGGCGGGGTGAATGTTGTTGTGCGCGCTTACTTCCTGCGGCGTCTTGCTGCCAATCCAGCCAGCGCCAGCAGGCTCAGCGTGCCGGTGGTGGGTTCCGGGGTGGGCACCAGTGCCGTGAACACGGGCTTGCCATCAATGAAGCTCACGGTCTGGCTCATGTAGTCGCCCATAAGCAGGGTGAGGTTCTTGGCGGTTTGCGGGTCAATGGTCACATCAGGTCCGAAGTCCATGCCGATGCCGTTCACGAGGGGGTCGAAACCGGTGGGCAGTTTCAACTCAGAGGCGTCAAACACCACATCATCCAACACCAGCGTGCAGTTGATGAGATTCTGCAACTGGAAGTAGTAGTCGGACCCCACCAGCTTGTAGTCCGCCTTTGACAGCTCAATGGCCACATGGTTCAGCGTGATGGTATGCTCCCCCACGGAGATTTTGTTGTTGGCGGTGATGGTCATGCTCTCAATCAGGAGGTCGGACTCGGACTCGATATAGAGCCCGTCTGCCAAGCTGGCGGCGCGCCCGGTCCCGGCAATGAGCCCCTCGGATACGCTCAGTTCCTGCAGCAGGCTGCGCTGGATCCCAGCAAGAGACGTGACGGTGGTGGCCCCCGCCTTGATGGTGGCGTTTGAAATCTGCGCGCTCCCGCCATGCCCGGCAGTGAGTTTGCCGTTGACCGTGCCGTTGGCAATGGTGGCGTTGCTCCCGGTCAGGGTAACGTCCTTGGTGAGGATGCCGATGTAGCCAAGATCCAGCTTGGCGTTGGAACCCAAGTTGACGCTGCCCTCGCCGTCAAGGTTGCCGGTCAGATGAAGCGTCGCACCCGAGTCCAGAGAAATATTGCCGTTGTGTGTACCACTGGTAATGGTTGCGGTGCCGGACAGGGTTACATCCCCGGAGAGGGTGTGGTCGGCGAGGTCCAGCATTGTGCTGTCACCCAGGGAGATAGTGCCCTCGCCATCGAGATTGTCGAACAAGGTGAGCGTTTTCATCGCGCCCACGGAGAGGGTGCCGTTGAACAGGCCGTTGCCGATTTTGGCGGAATTCCCAGCCAGAGAGACAGAGTTGGACAGGGCGTTTTCGCACAAGTCCAGCGTGGCATTGTCGCCCAGGTAGATATTGCCCGTGCCGTAGAGGGTGCCGTACAAGGAGAGCTTCTTATCCGCAGCCACGGTCATGTTACCATTGAACATGCCGCTGCCAATCTGAGCATTGCCGGCCGCGGATATGTTCGTGGAGAGAGGATTGTTGCCGTTGAGCACCAGCGTGGTGGATTCTTCCATGACAATGCTGCCCGTGCCGGAGAGGCGGCCACTCAGGAAAAGGCTATTGTACGCGCCCACGGAGAGGGTGCCGTTGAGCTGGCCGTTACCAATAAAGGCTGGGCTGTCGGAAAGGGAGATTTTGTTGGAGAGGGTGTATCCCCCGAGGTCCAGCGTGGCATATTGTCCCAGAGTGATTTTCCCCGTGCCGGAGAGGTCGCCAATCAAGTAGAGCTTCTGGCTCTCCCCCACGGAAAGGTCGCTGTTGAGCTTACCGTTGCCGATTTTGGCGGAGCGCTCGGCCAGGGAAACGGAGTTGGCGAGGGTGTGCTCGCCTAAGTCCAGTGTGGCATCATTGCCCAGGGAGATGCTGCCCGCTCCGGAGAGGTTGCCGATTAGGGTGAGCTGCTTTGACTCCTTCACGGAAAGGTCGCTGTTGAGCTTGCCGTTGCCGATGTTGGCAGAATTCCCGGCCAGGGAGACGGAGCTGGAGAAGGTGTGCTTGCCTAAGTCCAGTGTGGCATCATCGCCCAGGGAGATGCTGCCCACTCTGGTGAGGTCGCCATCGCCAATTAGGGTAAGTGTCTTCTTCTCTCTCACGGAGAGCGTTCTGTCAAAAAGCATACCGTTGCCGATGCTGGCATCTCCCAGCAGGATAATTTCGCCCTGAGCTGTGTTGCCGCCGAGGTCCAGCGCTGCTTTGTCGCCTAGGGTTATGTCGCTTAAGACAGTGATGTAATTCTTCAGGGAGAGCGTCTTCCCAGCTTCCACGGTGATAGCGCGCAATAGGGCGCATAATTGCATGAGAGACTTGTCTATGCAACCGAGAATTTCGGCATCTCCGGTCAGAGTAATGTTTGTATTGAGGCGGCTGGGCTCAGGAGCAATCGGGGTAATGAGGCCGATGTGCAGCGTGGCTTTGTCGCCCAGGGAGATGCTGCCTGTGCCGTCGAGGCGGCCACTCAGGAAAAGGCTATTGTACGCGCCCACGGAGATGTTGCCGTTGAGCATGCCGTTGCCTATGGAGGCAGCTCCATTGAGGGAGACACCCTTGGAGAGGGTGTGGTTGTTCAAGTTAAGCGAGGTAGCGTCTCCCAGGGAGATGATGCCCGAGCCGGAGAGGTCGCCGATTAGGGTGAGTGAATTCCATTCGCCCACAGAGAGAGAGGTATTGAGCGTGCCGTTGCCTATGTAGGCATTTCCAGTCAGGGTAACGGAATTGGAGAGGGTGTGCTGGCTCAAGTCCAGCGTGGCATTGTTTCCCAAGGAGATGTTGGCAGAGCCGGAGAGGTTTGTGGTTAGCGTGACCTTTTCTCCGCCCCCCACAATCAGCGTGGAGTTGTCAATCGTGGCGGATTGCCCAGTGAACGTGAACTTGCTCAGTTTGGCTTGCGCCCCGCCCATATCCAGGGTGGTGCCATTGCCCAGGGTCATCGTGCCATTGATAGCAGCGTTCCCCTGCAAAAACAGACTCTTGCCCTCCGCCACGGTCACGTTGCCGTTGAGCGTGCCGCCACTGATGGCGACGTTGCTCCCGTTCACGGTGACGTTGTTCGAGATGCTGTGATTATCGAGGGTTAGCGCGGCGGCTTCGTGTAGGATAACACTGCCCGCAAGTTGCAGGGCGGTGGCATCCCAAGAGAAGGAGACGTTTTCTTCCAGAATGAGGTCGCCACCAATGGTGCCTTTGCCGATGCTGGCGTTGCTCCCCTTCAGGATGACGTTGTTCGAGATGCTGTGTTCATTGAGGTCCAGCGTGGCGGCTTCGTATAGGATAACACTGCCCGCAAGCTGCAGGGAGGGGGCATCACAAGAGAAGGAGACGTTTTCTTTCAGTATGAGGTCGCCACCGATGGTGCCGTTGCCTATGCTGGCGTTGTTCCCGTCCACAATGACGCTGTGCGAGATGCTGTGATTATTGAGGGACAGCGAGGCATTGTCGCCCAGGGTGATGCTGCCGTCTCCGGAGAGGTCGCCAATCAGGGTGAGTGATTTACCATCGTCCACAGAGAGGGAGACATCGAGCTTGCCGTTGCCGATATTGGCATCTCCCGTCAGGGTGACGTTCTTGGAGAGGGTGCTTTCGTTGAGATCCAGCGTGGCTTTGTCGCCCAGGGAGATGCTGCCTGTGCCGTCGAGGTTGCCAATCAGGGTGAGTGTCTTCTCCTCACCCACGGTGATGCTGCTGTTGATTGTGCCGCTTCCGATGTTGGCATCTCCCGTCAGGGAGACATCCTTGGTGAGGACGCTGATGAAGAGGAGGTCCAGCGAGGATTGGTCGCCCAAGCTGATGCTACCCTCGCCGTCGAGCTTGCCGAGCAGGGTGAGCTTCTTGCCCGTCGCCACGGATATCGTGCCCTTGATGGTGCCTGTGCCGATTTCGGCATCTCCCGTCAAGGTGACGTCATGGGAGAGGGTGTTTTCATTGAGAGCCAGCATGGCATTGTCTTCCAGGGTAATGCTGCCTGTGCCGTTGAGGTCGCCGCTCAGAGTGAGTGTTTTGTACTCCCCTACAGAGATGGATCCGTTGAGCGTGCCGTTGCCGATGCTGGCAGAGAGCCCGGAAAATGTGATGGACGAAGCACCCTGCAGGGTCATGGTTTGGTTGCCCAAATCCAGGGAGGATCCCTCGCCCAAGGCAATTTCGCTTGTCATGTTAATTTCGCCCTCCAAAGACAGGCACTTGCCCGCCGCCACGGTCACCTTGCCATTGATTGTACCGAAGGTGAAGGAGGCGTTGCCGTTCACATTTACGTCCTTGGAGAGGGTTTTGCCGCTGAGGAACACTTTGGAGGAATCACCCAGGGAGATGGCACCTGTGCCGGAGAGCTTGCCCAGCACGGTTAAATCCCGGTGATCGCCCACGGTGATCTTGCCGTTGAGCGTGCCGTTGCCGATGGCGGCGAAACCGTTGCCGGAGCTTGTATCCCAGTTTAGGGTTACATCTCTGTAGAGGGCGGTGCCGTTGAGGTCCAGCATGGAGCATTTGTCCATGATGACATCACCGGTACCGGAGAGGTAGCCGCTCAGTGTGAGTGCGCCGTAATAGCCCAGGGAGATGTCGCCGTTGATCGTACCGTTGCCTATTTGAACGGGAGCAACATCGGTATCCCCGGCCACGGTAACGTTGGCGGAGAGGGTGTTTCCGCCGAGCTCCAGCGTGGCCCTGAGCAACTTGGCGCCCAAGGTAACATCGCCCGTGCCGAGAGCCTTGTCGTTGCCCATCACGATTGTGCCTTCTTTGATTACCGTGCCGCCGGAGTATTCGTTGGCGGTGTTGATGGTGAGCGTTCCGCTGCCGTTTTTGGTAAGCTGCATGGAGCCGGAGAGCTTGCCTGTGCCGGAGAAAGTGTAGGCCTCGCTCGAATCCACATCCACGCTTGCTGGCGTCAGTGTTTCCTCCAGCGTGACCTCCCCGCTGCCTTTGCCGGCGAACACCACGTCAGAGCCGTTCGTGTACTTAGTGGGGGTTGCGACCTGCCGCCAGTTCACATCCGTGGTGTTCCACTTCTTGGTTCCACCATACCAGGTCAGCGTTTCTGCCTGGGCATCCAGTGTGAAGCCGGCCAGCAGGAGAAGGAGAGTAAGCGTCTTTTTCATGTTCGTTTGTTTCTTGATTGAAGCGGGAAGCCCGCGCTTTCGCGCGAGCGCGCGGCATACTACACGAGAGCATTCGCCATGACAAGCCCAAAATCGGCAATCAAGCATTTTTTATGTTTATTCTAAAAAACAACCCTCTTTCTCCAATAGCCTGATGGGCAAGCGATAGGGAATTCAGCCAAATTTTAAAGCCCACCCTCTTTGAATTTTGCCGGTAAAGGCGGCAAGGGGTATACGGGCGGGTGGTTGACCTCTCCCGCCGCTCGATACGGAACCACCCAGATGCACTTTGCGTTTCATTCGCCCGCATCATCCAGATTCATAGCGTTTGAAAAATCTTTGGGGCACATGTGTTGCTCAAAAAAGTGCGCGAGACACCGTGCCGCCCCAAAGGCAGCTTATGAACCTCCCCTCTATTCCGCTCTTCTGAAGAAGAGGAATGCCGCCACCAGGGCGCTGAGCAGGGCCAGGCTGGCGCATTGCCACCGGGGTGAAATGCCGGCGGACATCATGGCACCCTGCAGCACCACCGCCACAATGCCCATAAAACAATCCACCAGGTTGCCGGCGGCAATCACATCGCCGCGCTTGTCGTCGTCTGCGCGGTCCTGCAGGCGGGCGTTGAGAGGCACCAGGTAGCCGGCGGCGGAAAAGCCGGTAAGGGTGAGGGCCACAAAGAAGAGGGACTCACCGTAGGGGATGAGGGCGAG
>JAZLFB010000237.1:0-6963 GCA_045615585.1 Akkermansia sp. | reverse complement strand
GCTCTTTACCTTCCCCTTCCGACTCATCGGCTTTTTGACCCGCCACCTGCCCAAGCTGGTGCTGTGGCCGCTGCGTCTGGCTATCAGCCTGGGGTTCTGCGGCTTGGTGCTGGCGGCGATTTTAGCGACCATCTTTGTGATTCGCAGCGGACGCTACGACATCACGCAGGTCACGCGCATGCCCGAACGCACCATTGTGCTGGACCGCAAGGGCAACGAAATCGGCACCCTGCACGGCGAAAACCGCCGCAGTCTCGCCTCGCTGGATGAAGTGCCCCGCCACTTCATCAACGCCCTCATTGTGCAGGAAGACCGCTCATTCTGGAAACACGGCGGCATTGACCCGCGCGGCATGCTGCGCGCCGTGGGGCAGGTGTTTAAGCACCACCGCACCACGCAGGGCGGCTCCACCCTCACCATGCAGCTGGCCAAAAACACCTACAACCACCGCGAGCGCAACATGACCGCCAAGCTCACGGAAATGGCGCTGGCCCGCCGCATTGAAGCCACTTACGACAAGCAAACGATTCTGCTCTGCTACATGAACCGCGTGTTTTTCGGGCACACCTTTTCGGGGCTGAAACAGGCGGCCAGCGGCTATTTCGACAAGCTGCCGCGCGACCTGACCATCGGTGAATCCGCCATGCTGGCGGGCATCATCTGCAACCCCAACGGCTTCTCCCCCTACCGCAACATGGCCAAGGCCAAGGAGCAGCGTGACAAGGTGCTGGCCAATATGTACAAGTTCGGGCACATCAAGCGCTCGGAATACGAAGCGGCGCTGGCGGAGACTATCACGCTGAAAAAGCCCGAACGCCGCGGCATTGACAACTACGCGCTCGACCTTGTGCGCAGCGAGGTGGATGCTGCCCTGCGCATTCTCGAAAGCCGCGATGAGGGCATCCGCGAAGAGGTGATTTTCAGCGGCGGTCTGCGCGTGCAAACCACGTTGGATGTGGATTTACAGGACGATGTGATGCACGAGCTGGATGCCCGCATTGTGAGCCAGTTTGAAAAGGCCAAGGGCTACAAGCACCAAACGCGCGCCCAATTCCAAGCCCTGCGTGCCGCCACGCCGGAGGACAAGCGCGACTCCCTGCGCCCGCAGTATCTCCAAACCGCCTGTGCCATTATTGACAACGCCACGGGGGCGTTCCTTGCCGTGGTGGGCGGGCGCGACAGCACGGAATCGCCCCTCAACCGCGCCCAAATGAGCCGCCGCCAAGTGGGTTCCATTTTCAAGCCGCTGGTATACGCCACCTATTTTGAGCACGGCGGCAGCCCCACCACCCCGCTTTCCGATGACCGCATTGCCTACGGCGAAATCAAGGGGGCAGCCAAGTGGAACCCCCGCAACTCCGACGGACGTTACGCGGGCATGCAGCCCGCGGGCTGGGGCTTGCTGAAGAGCCGCAACACCATGTCCGCCCGCGCGGGCAACAAAGCGGGCTTGCAGAATGTCATCAACACCGCCCTGCTCAGCGGCTTCACCCGCCAGCCGAACACCTATCTGGGACCCACCATCTTCCTCGGCACATGGGATGCCTCGCCCATCGAAGTGGCGGGAGCCTACACCGCCTTTGCCAACGGCGGCGTGCGCCCCACGCCCTACATCATTGAATCCATCACCGATGCCAAGGGACATGTGCTGTGGCGGCACTCCCCCACCTCGCGCCGCATCTTCTCGCAAAAGACAGCCAACGCCGTCTCCGAGATTATGCAGCAGATTACCAAGCCCGGCGGCACGGCGGGCAAGGTGCAGGCGTTGGGGTTCAAGTACCCCTGCGGCGGCAAAACAGGTACCACCAACAACTACACCAACGCGTGGTTCTGCGGCTTTACCTCCGACCTGACGGCGGCGGTTTGGGTGGGTTTTGACCGCAATATCCCCATCGGCGACAAGGCCTACGGCGGTGCCGTGGCCATGCCCCTGTGGGTGGGTGCCATGCAATGCGCCGCCGCCCGCGGCTACCCCATGAAGGAGATTCGCACCACCCCCGCCAAGGGTCGCCACACAGGGCTGCGCCTGTGCCGTGTATCGGGCATGCTGGCGCACTCCGGCTGCGAGTACGACGGCAAGGCCTACATCGAAACGATGGCCGACATGGACAAGCCGCGCACCCTCTGCACCGTGCACGATGAGATTGCCGAAGACCCCGACTCCGAACAAGCGGAAGAAGTGGCGGAAGACCCCAACGACACGCCCGATATCGACGACGTGGCGGAAGAGGTGTAACCCTTACAGCCCCGAGACGGGGAAGGCAAAGGCACCGTGCGGCATGGGGCGGGCTTCCTGCGCGGTGCAGAAGAGCACGGGCGGCATGAGTTTCGCCCACGGAGCCACAGGAATCTTGGAACACCAACGCAGGTCGGCAACGGAGGGGGTGGAAGTGCGTTTCACTTCCATAGGGAAAACGCCGCCGTCCTGTTCAATCACGAAATCCACCTCGGCACCGTCTAAATCGCGGTAGTAGGAAAGTTCGGGGCGTGTGCCGTCCTGCGCATAACGGCGGATAAGTTGACCGTAGACCCATGTTTCCAACACCGCACCTGCGGCACTGCTGTTCATCAGCTGTTCCGCTTGGTGCCAACCCGCCAACCAACAGCACAGGCCTGTATCGGTGAAATAGAGTTTCGGGGTTTTGGAGAGCCGCTTCGTGGTGTTGACGTAGTAGGGCGGCAGAAGCTCCACAATGCCGGAAGCTTCCAGAATCGATACCCACGCCGCCGCTGTTTTGGGCGATACCCCTGCATCGCGCGCCAAATCGGCATACACCAGTTGCTGCCCTGTCCGCAGAGCGGCGGAATGCATCAATTTCATGAACGCGCTGTGGTTGCCCACTTGGGTCAGCTCCCGCACATCGCGCGCCACATAGGTCTGCACATAATCCCGATAGTAGTCAAACCAAGGCATGTCGGGGTGACGCACCAGTTCGGGGTACCCGCCGCGCAGAATGCGGCGGTACAGCTCTGCCAAATCACAGAGAGACGCTTCATGCACACTTGCTGCGGGTTCGGCGGGAGCGTAAACACCCGCTGAGCCGTTGCCGTACATTTCGACCTGCGACATACTGTACAGGTCAACAATACCGATACGCCCCGCCAGCGTTTCGCTGACACCTTTCATCATGCGGAAACGCTGCGAACCCGTTATCCAATACATACCGGGTCGGCGGTCGTCATCCACCTTCATTTTGATGGCGCGAAACAACTCCGGCGCATACTGAATCTCGTCAATGCAGAGGGGTGCGGGATAGGCATCCAGAAACCCGGCGGGGTCTTGGCGGGCAAACTCCGCCAACTGGAAATCATCCAAGGTTAGGTAGCGCATCCCCTGCGGCATCATTTGTTGCAGCAGGGTCGATTTACCGACCTGACGCGCCCCTGTAACCAGCACACAGGGAAAGTGTTGCGATAACTCAGCCACTTTGGCTCGGGTGTCGCGCTCCAGAAATCCACGGTCTTTGCGTTCGGCTGCCATGCAGGTGTATCATGGCCGATTTTGAGACAGGAGTCAAGCTAAATTCCCGATTTTAGGGAAACGAATTCCCGATTTTCGGGAAAACGATTCCCGAATTTAGTATTTTAACAGTTGTCTCGATTTCCTTCGTCGTGAGGATAGATTACATTATCCGGCGCAGCCCGCACGATACGCCCCTTTCAGGCGGAATGTGCTTGACTTTTCAACATTTATCCCCTATCCTTGCGCGCGCATGGCCACGGATATCCGCTTCAAACGCAATTTCTCCATCATTGCCCACATCGACCACGGTAAGACCACCCTGTCTGACCGTCTGTTGGAATTTACCCACACCATCGGTGAGCGCGACAAGCAGGACCAGCTGCTGGATGCCATGGATTTGGAGCGAGAAAAGGGCATTACGATTAAGTCTCACCCCGTCACCATGCGCTACACCGCCAAGGATGGTGAGACGTACGAACTGAACCTCCTCGATACCCCCGGTCACGTGGACTTCTCTTACGAAGTCTCGCGTTCCCTTGCCGCCTGTGATGGTGCCGTGCTGATTGTGGATGCCGCGCAGGGTGTGGAAGCCCAGACGCTGGCCAACATGCATCTGGCGCTCGACCAGCAGCTCGAAATCATCCCCGTTATCAACAAGATTGACCTGCCCAGCGCCAACCTGCCGAAAGTCTACAAGCAGCTGGAAGACATCATCTGCATCCCGCACGAGGAAGCCATCCATTGCTCCGCCAAGGCGGGTATCGGCATTGAGGAAGTGCTGGAGGCCATTGTGCAGCGCATCCCTGCCCCCGCCGCTGCGGAGGACGACAAGCTGCGCGCGCTGGTGTTCGACTCCGTGTACGATGCCTACCGCGGCGTGGTGTCCTACGTGCGCCTTGTCAGCGGCTCCGTCTCGCGCGGCATGAAGGTGAAACTCTTTGCCACCGATGAAACCTACGAAGTGAAAGAAGTGGGTATCTTCACCCCCAAGATGCAGGCCACCGACTCGCTGGAGACAGGTGACGTGGGCTACATCATTGCCAACATGAAGACGGCGGCGGACGTGAAAATCGGTGATACCTACACCAACGTCATGAACCCCTGTGCGGAACCGCTGCCCGGTTTCAAGGAGATTCGCCCCATGGTGTTCTCCGGCATTTACCCTGTGGATTCCGCCGACTACGAAGGGCTGAAAGCCGCCATGGCCAAGCTGCAAATCAACGATGCGGCGTTCACCTACATGGGTGAAAGCTCCATTGCTCTCGGTTTCGGTTTCCGCTGCGGTTTCCTCGGTCTGCTGCACATGGAAATCATCCAAGAGCGTCTGCGCCGAGAGTTCAACATGGACGTGATTTCCACCTACCCCTCGGTGATTTACGAAGTAACCAAGACGGACGGCACCGAGCTGTTGGTGGACAACCCCAGCGTGCTGCCCGAACCGCAGGAAATCAAGGAAATCCGTGAGCCTATCGTGAAGGTGTTCATCATGATTCCCGCCGACTACATCGGCGACATCATGCGCATTGTGATGGAGAAGCGCGGCGAGGTGACGCACACCGAAACCATCGACGACACGCGCGTGATGCTGACCTGCCGCATCCCCATGGCGGAAATTCTGGTAGACTTCAACGACAAGCTCAAATCCACCACCCGCGGTTACGGCTCCATGGACTACGAGTACGACGGCTACCAAGCCGCCCAACTGGTGAAGATGGACATGATGATTGCGGGCGAACCCGTGGATGCGTTCTCCATGATTGTGCACCGCGAGCGTGCCGAATCGCAGGGTCGTGAACTGGCTCTCAAACTCAAGGATGTGATACCCCGCCAGCTGTTCACCGTGGCGATTCAGGCCTGCATCGGCGGCAAGATTATCGCCCGTGAAAGCATTTCCCCCATGCGTAAGAACGTGACCGCCAAGTGCTACGGCGGCGACGTGACCCGAAAGCGCAAGCTGCTCGAAAAGCAGAAGGAAGGTAAGAAGCGCATGAAGGCCATCGGCAAGGTGAACATCCCGCAGGAAGCCTTTATCAATGTGCTGAAGAGCGGCGATTAACCCGCCCGATAAGCTACATAAAAAACCCTGTTTGATGCTTACCATCAAACAGGGTTTTTGATACTCAGTCGCAGCAGAGTGCGCGGCTGACTCACATGGTCATGCCGCCGTCGCACACCAACACTTGACCGGTGATGTAGCGAGCTTCGTCAGAAGCAAGGAAGAGAGCGCAGTTGGCGATATCCTCAGGCTTACCCATATCGGCCAGCGGAATGCGGGCCAACAGAGCTTCACGAGCCTTCTCGGGAATGGCATCGGTCATCTCCGTAGCAATGAAGCCCGGGGCAATGGCGTTCACCGTCACCTTACGGCTGGCAATCTCCTGCGCCATGGACTTGGTGAAACCTATGACACCCGCCTTGGAAGCAGAGTAATTGCTCTGCCCCAGATTGCCCGTCATGCCCACGATGGAACTCATGTTGATAATGCGACCCGCGGGGCTTTTCATCAGCGTGCGCTGGAAAGCCTTCACGAACAGGAAAACACTCTTCAGGTTGGTACCGATAACGGCATCCCAATCCGTCTCCTTCATGCGCATGAGGAGACCGTCCTTCGTGATACCCGCATTATTCACCAGAATATCAATGGCGGGGAACTCGGTCAGAATCTCCTTCACACAGGCATCCACCGCAGCGGCGTCGGCCACATCGCAGGGGAACGCCTTGCAACTGCCGGGGAACTCGGCGTTGATGGCATCGGCAGCACCGCCACAGGAAGCGGGGTTGCGGGAAATGAGAATGACCTTGGCGCCCTCCTCGGCAAAGCGGTGGGCAATGGCCTGACCGATGCCGCGACCGGCACCGGTAACAACAGCTGTTTTTCCGGCAAGTCTGTTCATGATGTCGCTATTCTAACGAATATGAAGTGTGATAGCAAGATATTTTATCAATGTTGTTCATTGGCAGGAGAAAACCATTTCATCCCTGTTTCCCCGCCATGATCCGCTTGAAAATCAGGGCAAAATATGGTATCATCACAGCGGTTTTTTTGAGCACCCGAACCACAACCGCCGATGGATGATTTTGAGCAATACCTGCAACAAAGCGAACCCGGACAACGCGCCAAAGGGTACGCAAGGCAGACGCCCATCGGGCTTTAGGCGGCAGACAGTCTTAAAACCTCCCCCTACCTGCCGGGAACCGCGCGACTGCCCATTGAAGGTGACATCACCATCGATGAAGTCCAACACCTCATCCACACCTGTTGCGAATCCGAAGATGCCTGCCGCAACGCCGCCCTGCAACAAGGGGTCATCTGTCTGCTCTACCCCGAAAGCCCACGCCACCCGCAACAGAAATACCTCTTAACCACGGCGGGTCGTAAACCGCTCTCCGTTTTGCTGACCTACTGAGACACATCCTGTTGCAAAGACGGTTCCCTTTTTTCTCGCCATCGCCCTGTAAGCGCCTCTAATCAAAAAGCCCGTCTGACAGCATGTCAGACG